>JBCDKX010000030.1:0-21995 GCA_038746055.1 Pseudomonadota bacterium | reverse complement strand
CAGGTTTCCCTAAGTCAGTTGGGCCTAGAGAGGACGGCTTAGCCATAACATGAATGCCTAACACTCAAAGGTCAGCAATGCGACAAAAAACCCGTCCGTCTCGTCCTGGAACGGTGTAAGGCGCAGTCCTTCACCGCGTGGACGACCCAGCGGCATTGCCGGTATGGTTACTGACCATCCTGTACGCCGAGCAAGGAATGCATTGATCCGATCTGCTCCTTCATCATCAAGCACCGAGCAGGTGACAAAGGTAAGGCTACCGCCGGGCCGGACAAGATCTGCACCGAGATCGAGCACATGATCTTGCAGTTTGGTTAGTCGCTCAAGCTCTTTGCGATCGAGCCGCCAGCGACCTTCGGGATTGCGTCGCCATGTCCCGCTCCCTGAACACGGTGCATCCACCAAAACGCGGTCGACCTTCCCCAGCCACGGCGCCAGAGCGGCACGTTCACGGCCCGGATCAAGCAGGATGGTATGATCAATCTGGGCCCCAGCACGCGCGGCTCGCGGGGCCAGATTGCCCAGTCGTCGTTTATCCGTATCGCACGCGATCAGACTGGCAGCATTCGCCGTTTGCGCAGCAAGCGCGAGCGTCTTGCCACCAGCCCCAGCGCAAAGGTCCACAATCGTCTCCCCCGGCTGAGCATCGATGCTCTGGCACACCCATTGGCTGGCATGATCCTGAATCTCAACGAGCCCATCGCGATAGTGCGGCCATTGCTCAACCTGGGTCCCGAGGGGAAAACGCAAGGCGCACGGAGCCGATAAAGGCTCGCCTGCTTCTGGAAGTTCGACACTCTCGCGGGCAGTTTTGAGCGTATTCACGCGAATATCGAGCGCCGCCCGGCCGCGCAGTGCAGAAGCCTCCTCACTGCCAATTCCCGACGCATCAAGCTTTTGCATCAGCCAATCGGGCGCAATACCAGTCAGTGCAGCAGTCTCTCCGCCAACAATCTTCCCCGGGCCGTGGTCAGAGCCATCGAACAGCGGCACCAGGGAATCATCTTGCCCTGCCAACGCGAGCATTGCCGCGCGCCCATTCTCTGGTACCGGCCCGCACAGCCGTACTGCTCGGTAGACCAGATCGCGCACCGCGCGCCGGTCCTTGGAACCGGCATAGCGCCGCGATTTGAAGTAGGCTGAAATCAGCCGGTCAGCGGGCGCGCCTTTGTTGCGAGCGCCGTCAATGATCTGGTCGAGCAGTTCAATTGCTGCCTGGACCCGCGCGGCTGGAGTCATTTCCGGTCTGGGAAAGTGCGTTTGAGAAGCGCACTATACTCCTCTCGATCGGGAAAGATAACACAGCGGGCTGAATACTGGTTGCCGCTTGCCTCGCCCTCAATTGCGGTCTTTTCAGCGGCGAGCCGCGCACCTTGTGCTTCGCAGTCTTCCATCGAGGCATAGAGCGCCGGGTGACGCATAAGCTCGACTTCGCCCGGCCGATCGGGGTGCGTACCAAGCAGGAACAGCATGATGGGAATAAACTCAATCAACACAAAGCCCTCCTACCGGGTGGGATAGTTCGGAGCCTCGCGGGTGATCGCGACATCGTGCACATGGCTTTCCGAAAGGCCCGCATTTGTAATCCGCACGAACTGCGTGCGCTCACGTAGTTCAGCGATAGTGGCAGAACCCGTATAGCCCATCGCCGCCTTCACGCCGCCGACCAACTGGTGGATCACGTCGGCGGCAGGGCCTTTGAACGGCACCTGGCCCTCAATCCCTTCCGGCACCAATTTCAGCGCCGAAACATCCTGTTGAAAGTATCGGTCGGCTGATCCACGCGCCATCGCGCCGACGCTGCCCATACCGCGATAGGCCTTATAAGAGCGCCCTTGATAGAGAAACACTTCGCCAGGACTTTCGGCAGTGCCAGCGAGCATTGATCCCACCATAACGCTCGACGCACCAGCGGCCAGCGCCTTGGCCGCATCACCCGAAGTGCGCAAGCCACCATCTGCGATTACCGGCACGCCTGCCTTAGCCGCTTCCTCGGCACTTTCCATAACCGCCGTCAATTGCGGCACGCCAACCCCGGCGACCACCCGGGTCGTGCAGATTGAGCCGGGCCCGATCCCGACTTTCACAGCATCAGCGCCTGCATCAATCAGCGCGCGCGTGGCTTCAGCAGTAGCGACATTCCCGGCGATCACCTGTACCGAATTGGAGAGACCTTTCACTCGTTCTACCGCGCGTGAGACATCCTGATTATGGCCATGAGCGGTATCGATCACCACCACATCAACTTCCGCATCGACCAGCGCTTCGGTGCGTTCAAAGCCTTTATCGCCCACCGTGCTGGCTGCCGCGACGCGCAGGCGTCCCGCCCCATCCTTGGTGGCGTCCGGGTAATTCACGGCCTTCTCAATGTCTTTGACCGTGATCAGGCCGATGCACTTATAGTCGCCATCGACCACCAGCAGTTTTTCAATCCGGCGTTGGTGAAGCAGGCGGCGCGCATCCTCTTGGCTGGTGCCAAGCGGTACGGTCGCGAGGTTTTCCGTCGTCATGAGCTCGCGCACCGGCTGAGCTGGATTTTCAGCGAACCGCACATCGCGATTGGTGAGGATCCCGACCAGCTTGCCCGCCTCATCGGTAACGGGAATGCCGCTGATCCGGTGCTGTTCCATCAGCGCTTGCGCATCGCCGAGCACCGCATCCGGACCGATAGTGATCGGATTGACAACCATTCCGCTTTCGAAGCGCTTGACCGCCCGAACCGCTGCGACCTGCTCTTCGACATCAAGATTGCGATGCAGCACGCCGATCCCGCCCAGTTGTGCCATGACAATCGCCATATCGGCCTCTGTTACAGTGTCCATCGCACTGGATAGCACCGGGATGTTGAGCGCAATTTCGCGGGTCAAGCGCGTCTTGGTATTCGCCATGCTCGGCAGGACATTGCTCTCCGCCGGGCGGAGCAGGACATCATCAAAAGTTAGGCCGAGGGGAATTTCCATATGCACGCATGGCTTTCTGTAAGAGGAGCGAATCGTGCACGTCCCTGTAGGACGCATCCGCACGCTGCGCTAGGGGAAGAGCAGCGTTAATCGCCGACTATTGCGTCGCGGCCGTTGCAGCGCCGGGATAGCTTAGCGTGCTCGCGATACGCTTTACCAGTTCCTCGTGCAGCAGCAGGTCATCAACCGCCCCGCCCATTTCGAGGCTTTCTGCCTCATCGCTCGGGCGGTGATAGTCGGTTGCCAGATAGGGGCCGAGGACGATTTCTGAGGCAAATGCAGTGGAGAGGAGAACTGACGGCACACCTCGCTCAAGCAGCACCCAGCCATCGTGCCTTTGCAGAAAACTCTCAGCATACTCGCGATTGCCAAGTTCCACCCCGCGCTCGCTCACCACAGTGCGGATTATCTCATCCAGCGGTGTCCGTCCTTCTCCGATAAAGCCCACAGCTCTGCCGCGCGGTGCAATTGCAACTGAGTCAAAGTTAAATGCCGCAATTATGTTCTCAAGCGGAATCGGTGGGCTTTCGATAAAGGCTTTCGCCCCTAACAGCCCAGCTTCCTCGGCACTCGTTGCAAGTAGATAGATATCGCGATCATGCGGCCCGCTGTTTTTCAGGCGCCGCGCAAGCTCCAGCATCAAGGCAATGCCGGATGCATTATCCACTGCACCATTGCAGATCGGATCGGGCGTACCCGGTGCACACTCACCCAGATGATCCCAATGCGCCATAAGGAAAACGGCACCCGATCCGCGTACTTGGCCGGGTATCAATCCTATGACATTGGAGCTGGTGAATTCGCGGCGCTCGGTTTGCACGTCGATCGCGATGGTCGCTTTGAGCTTTTCGGACACGAAATCGTCCTCGCCAGCTGTACCGATGAGCCGGTCCCATTCACCATTGGGGAGGGCCTTGGCAAAAGCCGCGCGCGTAACAAAAGTGGTTAAGCGGTCGGAGGTCTCACTTGCCAATCGCAAACGGGCCCGAGCG
This sequence comes from Pseudomonadota bacterium, assembly GCA_038746055.1. Lineage (GTDB taxonomy): Bacteria > Pseudomonadota > Alphaproteobacteria > Sphingomonadales > Sphingomonadaceae > Erythrobacter. Next base: position 18,043 of record JBCDKX010000030.1, on the reverse strand, counting down.
ATCCGACTGCGTTGGCGCTCGAGCGAGATTGCGTTGGGAACCACCGCGAGAACAGCCGCAGGATTGGCCGAGAATATCGCATCGCGCGCCGCAGTCTCGGCGCTGAGTTCAGTCATCACAACGATCCGTCCAGTGATCTCGCTGGCCGGAATATCGTGTCTGCCATCGCCAACAAAAACGACTTCAACCCCATCGATCAGCACCCGCTTGCTGGGCGAGAAAGCCACGCTTGCTTCGGCCGGCAAAATTTCTGTCCGCCTGCCTGTGCGCACGGTAATCGTATGTTCAAGCGGCCTTGTGCTCACCAGTTCAACCGGAGCGCGCCAGGCGCTGCCTGGGTCATTTGTACCCGATTGCAGGCCGATGTTCTGCATCCGCTCAATCAGATAAGCGATGGTGCGTTCACCACCGGGCGTGCCGGGCCTGCGCCCCCCAAACTCGTCGCTTGCCAGCACCTCAATATCGTTCAGCATCCGGGCAGCGGCAGCGTCGCGCTGAGCTTGCAGCTCAGCCCGAGAGGGCCCGGTGGCGCAGGCGTGAAGACCCCAGCTCACCCAGCAGAGCAGCAAAAGACGGCTCCAGGCCTTCATTCCGCGGTCCAGCCTCCGTCGATACTCCAATTGGCGCCGGTTACATTGCTGGCTTCCGCTCGGCACAAAAACACTGCTATCGCGCCGACTTCTTCGGGCTGGACGAATTTCTTGGTTGGCTGTTTCGCAAGCAGCACATCGTTGATCACGGCTTCGCGCGAGAGCCCGCGCGCCGCCATCGTGTCGGGAATTTGACCCTCCACCAAGGGCGTCCAGACATAGCCGGGCGAGATACAATTGGCCGTAACGCCCGTTTGCGCCAACTCAAGCGCGATTGTCTTTGTAAAACCATCAACAGCGTGTTTTGTCGCGATATAGGCGCTTTTGAAGGGAGACGCCTGTTTCGAATGGGCACTGGCGGTGTTGATAATTCGCCCCCAGCCCCGCTGTTTCATATGCGGCACAGCAAGTCTGGTGGTATGGAATACGGCGTTGAGGTTAAGCGCAATCACCTGATCCCATTTTTGCGGCGAAAAATCCTCAACCGGAGCAACATGCTGCATCCCGGCATTGTTCACCAGCACGTCAATCGCGCCAATCTTGCCCATCATTGCTTCAATCGCTGCGGGATCAAGCAGATTGGCGTCATGATAGCTCGCGTCGAGCTCACCACACAGTTTCTCTATCTCGGCTCGATCGCCCAAACCATTGAGAATCACCTCAGCCCCTTCCGCGCGCAAAGCCCGAGCGATAGCAAGGCCAATCCCTGAGGTTGAGCCGGTTATCAGCGCACGCTTGCCGTCAAGCACTTGCACTCCCCCCATTTCTCAAGCCCATTGCGAGCAACTCCCAGACGTGTACCATGCACGGCCTACCTTTGCGGCGCAGGGCTTCTATGTCCAGCGAATTACGGAGGATTTCGGAGCTCAGGCGCCGATTGCGGCTTTTTACAGAAGCGCAAAGACTGGACCGATATGGGAGGGAATTGCCGTGCGGCTTGGCCGGTATGATACGTCCAAAATCAAAGTACGCTCCGCCGGCGGCGGGAGAGGCCGCGCGGGCAAGGCTGGCGGAATTGGCTGTGGAACAATCGTTATTGCGCTTATCGCGGCGCTGCTGTTCGGGGTTGATCCCATGCAGACGATTGGCGTCTTGCAAGGGGTGCAGAGTCCCTCTCCGCAGGTCAGCCAACAATCCAATCTGACTGAGGAACAGCTGTGCTCAAGCGGACCTTATGCGCAAGAAGCCTGTCAGGCGATGCAGAGCCTCAATGAGACTTGGGAGCCAATCGTCAGAAATGCCGGGATCCGCTTTGAACAACCCGAATTGGTGCTTTACCCGCCCGGTCCCGTGCAAACACGCGGATGCGGCAATGCGAGCTCTGCTGCTGGCCCGTTCTATTGTCCGGCGGATTACGGTATTTACATCGAGACCGGCTTCTTTGATCAGCTGGCGCAAATGGCAGGCACCAACGGAGATTTTGCCCGGCTCTATGTGATGGCGCATGAATATGGCCATCATGTCCAGAACCTTAGCGGTCTCTCAGGGCAAGTCCGCAGCCTCCAGCAGCAAAACCCTCGTGAAGCCAATCAGTTGCTGGTGCGACTTGAACTGATGGCGGATTGTTACGCCGGTGTCTGGGCAGGTCAGAACCGCGCATTGATTGAACCGGGCGATCTGGAAGAGGGCCTTCGCGCAGCGAGCGCTGTCGGTGATGATACGATCCAGCGCCGCGCCGGCCAGCGGATCAGTCCAGAGAGCTTTACCCATGGTACGAGCCAGCAGCGGATGGATGCGCTAAGACGCGGACTTAACAATGGTGATGCAGGAGCATGCGATGTCTATTTCAATGCCCGGTAAAGCAATTGCGCTCGGCGCGGCCTTGGCGCTGATAATGCCTGTCAAGGCGACCTATGCGCAGATGCGCCAAGAGGAGCCGGACGCGATGGATGTGGCGCGGACACCGCTCGAAGATTTCAATATTGATTCCAAGGATATCCCAGAGGTTTTGGTTGTTGCCGCGCAAAACCCATACGACACAATTGGTGTTCGCAGTTGTGACGATCTGGTTGCGCGGATTGCGGTGCTTGACAATGCACTTGGGCCGGATTTTGATATTCCCCAAGAAGAGGCTGATCGCATCAGCACTGGCCGCGTTGCGAAGAGCGTAATTGGCTCTTTTATCCCGTTTCGCGGCATTGTTCGCGAAGTCACAGGCGCGAACAAAAAACGCAATGAACTGCGCTTGGCGTTCACCGCGGGCATGGTTCGGCGCGCTTATCTCAAAGGTTTGGGCGAAGCGCGTGGATGTTCTTACCCTGCACGTCCACGGGAAGATGTTAGCGAAGCTAACGCGAACCTAACGCCAAATGTTCCGCGAGGCGAGGCCGACGCGATAAACCGAGATCTGGCACCAGTGGATCAGTGAATAAAAGCCGGAACGAAGGATGGTCGTCCCGCGCTCCGCGCTCTATCTCAAACCCCTTACTATGGCGATCAGCTTAGCGAGCTTCACGCTCCCAGCGCGAGATCACCCGGTCAAGCTCACGAACTGCGCGTTGACGCGCTTCACCGCTGAGTTCGTCTGATCGCTTGAGCGACTGGCGTGCTTCACGCAGACCTTTGAGGGCGTGCGCCATCACACCTTTTTGGCAAATTCGGATGATTTGCACACCGTCAGCGTCCTCGGTTTCCGTAACGATCTCATTGCTGCCGGATTTGCACTTCGATTCGACGCGCACAACCCTACGACCCTCGGCGTCGCGGGCAGCTTCTGCTTCTGCCCGTGCTTGTTCGATAATCTCAGGCAGCTCTTCAAGCACCTTATTGGCCTCTTGGAGGCTATCACGCACGTCTTCAAGGATCTCATCGATCTCTTCATCACTCAACGCACCTGAGCCAGCAGCGGTGCCGGAGCGTTCGATCAAGCGAACGGTGTCACCACGGCTCAGCAGCTGCATGCGGCTGGTCCGAGCACGGTCGAAAAAGCGAGCCATGTCTGCTTTGCTGATGCCTCGGACCTGAGGGATGTTGGAGCGATCAAAGAACCGGACTGAGCGGTCATTGCTGCGAAATACAACGCGGGCTTCCTTTTCACCATCTTCGCTGTCCCAGACAAACACATTGTCGCCGTTAGTCTCCACATTGGACACTTCACCGTCCGGATCAATCACGATAATCTGATCTTCAACAAGCGGAGCCTCAGGTGCTTCTGGTGCAGACGGCGCCTCAGGTGCAGCCGGGGCGACAGGCGCTACCGGGAAAGCAGGAACTTCGGCGGCAACTTCCGGGACTTGAGGCAGCTCGCTCGCTGCATAGCTGATTGAAGCGGTCATCGGCAGTGCGACCACAGCAGCGCCCAGCATAAGCCTGCCCGTCATCCGACGCCTCGAGTTGGTGTTTTCCATTTTCAGGTTCCTCAAACGATGAATGATCGATTTTTCGCCCAACACTGGGCAAGCCATTGGCGCCGCCAAAGCGATATTTGGACCAGCAGCAAAACTGACGATGAGATTGGCGTAGACCTCGCGCTCGGTGCGCTCTGCGCTGGCCATCACCCGCGCATCGCACGCAGCTTCCTGATCGCGGCGCAGCGCCAACCAGCCATAGCGCCCCAACGGATTCCACCAGTGGATCGCAAACAGCGGCTGAACCAGCACATTTGCCAAAAGGTCGCCGCCTTTGTGGTGCGCGAGTTCATGTGCCAATGCCAGATCACGCGATTGGCGGTCTGGATGCGCCAGAAACCCATCGGGCAAAGCTACAACCTTATCGATTACGCCGAAGGCCAGCGGCGCATTTGTCCCGGGTGTTTCAACCAGGCGGACTGAACCGGAACGGCCCACCTCACGCCCTTCTTCCAACAGCTCATCACGCAAGCGAAAGTAGGCAGAGAAGCGCATGATCAAGAAAATGGCGGCGCCGATAAGCCACACCGCGACACCCACTTCGACCAACAGCCCCATATCATAGCTGCTGATATCGAAACCGGGGGTCTGGGTAAGCGTAGGCGTGGTATCGGTCGCCGCCGGGTGCGCCACAACTGCATTCTCAGAACGCACTGCGGGAAATTGAATTGCGGTTGTACCAGACGTTGCTGGAATTGCTGATGCTATCGCCGGATCTTCCAGCATCGTTACTGGTTCGGTAAGACGCATCCAGGCCGGTAGCTCAATCGGTGGTAAGATCAACCGCAGCGCAGGCAAAGCCCATAAGGCATAAGCAATCTGCGGTCCGAAAGCGCGCGAAACTGGCCTGCGAACCAACAAGACGAAGGCGATTAGCACCGCTGTCCAAAGGAGCGTTTCCATCATCCAATCGGTCATGACTTGAGCTCCTTGAGCAAAGCCTCGATCTCACTGAGATCATCCTCGGTCAGCGCCTCGGTCTCAGCCAGATGCGCAACCAGCGATGCCGCCCGGCCACCGAACAAACGGTCCACCAGACGCCGTGACTCTCCTCCGACATAGTCAGAACGCGCAATGAGCGGACTGTAAAGATAGCGCCTCCCATCGGGCCGTGTCTCGATCGCACCTTTCTGCACGAGGCGTGAAAGGAGGGTTTTGACCGTAGCCAAGCTCCATCCGCGCACCGCAGAAACGCTGTCGCAAACTTCGGACGCTGTCGCAGTCCCTTGATCCCACAAAGCCTCCATCACGGCGTGCTCAGCCTCGCTGATCCGCTCGGGCGTTGATTGATCTGATTTACTCAAGAATACCTCCTCTAACCCCGAAGAAGGAAACGTGATTACGTGTGTAGTCACATCGACTACGCCTGTAAACATTACTGCTAGATGAACATACATGCTCACGTCTTGTTTCCCCCCTTTGTTTTTGGACGATAGGCCGATATTGCTGGACCTATGACATGGAAAATCTACCTCGCCGCCGCCCTTGCGGTACTCTTGCCAATGGCGGCCGATGCGCAGGATGAGATTTTTGCTGAGACACAGCCTGTGGTGCTCAATCCTGAGGACCCCGCCAACGAAGAGATCGGCGAACTGATCTTTCGCGGCGGGCTTGAGATTGCTCCTGGTGAAGACGACCTCGGAGGGATTTCGGGCCTCGAATGGCATGAAGACCGGCTTTATGCGGTAAGCGACGATGGCCATTGGCTGACCATCGAACCTGACGAGATCGATGGGCAGCTGATCGATTTGCTCACGATTACCCGAGAAGACCTGTTGGATGAACGCGGGCGGCGGCTAAAGGGAAAGGATAATGTTGACGCCGAAGCAATTGCCCGCGCACCACAGGGCGGATGGTTCGTCACATTCGAACGCAATCACCGCATCCTGTACTACGACAGCCTTGATCAAGCTGCGACCGCGACCAGCGCGCCTGAGATTGCTGCAGCCCTGGAATTGGTGACCAACGCGGAGCCCAATGGTGGCCTCGAGACTTTCGACATAGGCCCTGATGCACTGCTTGCCTGCGGTGAATGGGCGCGTGCGGATGAGGTCAATTGTCTGCGAACGTCGGCCAGCGAAGCCGTTCAGTTCGAACTGTCCGCACCGATGGAATTGACCCAGTACAAAAGCGCGCCAACCGATGCGGCGTGCCTGACTGACGAAACGTGTTTTGTGCTGTTTCGCAGTTTTCAGACAGGTGCGGGGAACCGCGCCGCCATCGTCAAGCTACCCAAAGACGCAGCGCCCGAGGTGGTCGCCGTCTTCACCCCTCCCCTGACGCTCGACAATTTCGAAGGTCTCGCGGTGCGTGAGCAGTTTGGCAAGACCTTTCTCTACATCATCTCAGACAACAATTTTTCGCGGGATCAGCGCACCTTGCTCATGAAATTTGAGATAAAGACCTATGAGCCGCTCATCGCTGAAACGCCCGAACCCGTCATTGAGTATGAAACGCAGGATGTCGTGCTTGAAACCCAAAACGGCAATATTACCATTCGCCTCGAAGTGGAGCGCGCACCGATCACCGCTGCCAATTTTCTGCGCTACGTGGATGAAGGGCGCTTTGAGGGGACAGAGTTCTATCGCGCTCTCAGATTCCAGCGCGATCCCATGCCCAATGGCTTGATCCAGGGCGGCACGCGCAATGACCGCAAGCGGGTTCTGCCGCCAATTGCGCATGAGAAAACCACGGTTACAGGGCTCAGCCACACCAACGGTGCGGTGTCCATGGCGAGGGGGGAGCCTGGCACAGCGAGTGGTGATTTTACGATCATGCTCGCCAACCAAACCGGGCTTGATGCAAAACCTGATTCAGACAATCCCGTTTGGCGGGAAGGCTATGCAGTGTTCGGCTATGTGATCGATGGTATGGATGTCGTCTCGGCGATCCACGCTGGTGTGACGGACCCGAATAAGGGTGTCGGTGCAATGAAGGGACAGATGCTGGCCGCACCAGTAAAGATCAGCAAGGCACGCCGCGCCGATCCTCCGATCGAAGAGGCTTCGCAGGACTAATTACTCGCCAATTGCCGGTCGGCCAACCTGATCGCTGACCGTTTGCGGCATGCGCGTCTCAAGCTTAGGGAGCCACTGGCTTACTCCTGCTCCAAACGCGCTTTGCGGCAGCGAAGCGAGATAGCGCTTTTGCGTTTCCCAACCCGCGATCTGTAAAGCCGCCGCACGCGCTGCATCGGCAAGGCTCTGGGGCTTGCGTAGCTCGCGGTTGATCAGAGCATCGCCGAAGAAGGTCCAGTCATTTTCAGGCTGACAGCCAAAGGAGTTACGCTCTGCGGCAGAGGCCGTAAGAATGGCTGTGTCTCGGGCAGCCAAAACGGGCACAAACACACCGGAGTGGCAAGCGCTGATGATCAGAATACGCCGCTCTATGCCGAGCTCCGCGAACGCATTCTTGAGCCGGGCAGGCGAGAGCACCCCGTAGCCAGTGTCACCATAATGATATGCCAAGCCCAGCCTGTTACCATGGCTGGTGGTGTAAAGGATCAGCACGTCTTCCGACGGGTCCATGAGGTCTGCAATATGCGCGAGCGACACCAGCAGGCCTTCAATTGATCCTTGCGGTAGATCGTCGCGCGTTCCATCGGGACCGGCCAGAGTGAGAGAGCGCCCCGCTCCATCATAACGACTCGTGAGAACGCGCCCCGCTTCACGTGCTTCGCGGGCAAACACCGGGTCGCTATCGAGCGCGATTGACACAACATAGGCATCAACAATACCTGCGCGTTGGGGCTGCAGTGCCGCGAGTGCAGAATCAAGCCGGCGACGCTGGGAAACAATCTCACGCACCGACACACCACGATGAAGCTCGGGCGCGCCTGCCATGCTTTGCGCCAATTCGTCAGGGGACTGGCCCGCTGCAATATTGGGCCAAGGCTGAGTGTGTTCGGGAGGTTGGTTCGGGTTCTCTTGAGCCAGCAATCCGGGTGAAGATGGGAAGGCGCACACAAGCGCCAAACAGGCAATTGAAACGAGGCGACCAAGCATGCCAGTGACGCTGAACGCATGCGGGCCTTCGGTCAAGTTCCGGTTTCTTTGCGCCTTATCCGAGCCAGATCATTTGCCATTTGCGCCACCTGAAATCCGCGTCCGGTGAACAGCCGCTTCAGGTCTGGCCAGTGGTCGAAATGCTGCAACTGTCGGTGATAGTAGTTGATGTATTCGAGACCTGCGAGAACAGCAGCGACCGTAATTACGACCCGGTCACCCGTGGATGCGCCGCCGCCGGCACCCCATACCCAGGCGCAAGCCACCAAAACAAGAATTGAAAGAACCGCCAACGGCGCCTGTAAGGCACCAGCAAAAGGCAGCAAAGCCGCAAGCGTTTGTGGCTTCCCTTCCAGCTGGTGCAGTTTGGCACGCCAGTATAGACCGCCCACAACCAAAAGCGCGCACATCGGGACACAAGCAAAGGCAAACACCCAGCTCAAGGACTGATCTAGCGAAAAGCAAATGAAGACCATAATCGCTGGCATAAGCAACGCATTGCCCACCTCCATTTTCCAATAGGAGGAGAGGCGGTTTCTTAGATGATCCTTAGACAGCGTAGTGAACCGAGCCGAGCTTTAGTAGACCCGCGCTTTGGGCTTAATATAACTCGCATCATCAGTCAGCGTGTAATCGTGCACCGGGCGGTAATCGATGCGGATGTTGGAACCACGCCCGCCCCAGCCATCGAACCAGGTGACGGTGTGCTTCATCCATTCATCATCATTGCGATCTGGATAGTCTTCGTGAGCATGCGCGCCGCGGCTTTCCTTACGGTTGGCAGCAGAGGCCATGGTGACATTGGCCTGGCTCATCAAATTGTCGAGTTCGAGCGTCTCGATCAGGTCGCTATTCCAAATCAGCGACGTATCTGTCACCCGGATATCTTCCATCCGCTTGTTCTGCTCCGCCAGCAGCGTCACGCCCTCATCCATCAGTTCCTGATCGCGGAACACGGCGCAGTGTTTCTGCATCGCTTTTTGCATATCGCCGCGGATCGCTGCGGTGGGCGAATCCCCTTGCGCGTAGCGGAAGTGATCGAGGCGGGTCAGCGCGAAGTCGGCGCTGTCCTTGGGGAGTTCGGGCTGCGCTGTGCCAGCGGTGAGGGTATCCTTCAAATGCAAGCCCGTGGCGCGGCCGAACACTACCAGATCGATCAGCGAGTTGGAGCCCAGACGGTTGGCGCCGTGCACCGATACACAGGCCGCTTCCCCCACCGCATAAAGGCCGGGCACAATCTCATCCGGATTGCCATCCTTGCCAAGGGTAACGACCTGACCGTGATAATTGCACTGAATGCCGCCCATATTATAATGAACTGTTGGGGTGACCGGCAGCGCTTCGCGGGTCAGATCAACGCCTGCGAAAATCTTGCCGCTCTCGGTAATGCCCGGCAGGCGTGCAGCCAGAACATCGGCGTCAATATGGTCTAGATGGAGGTGAATATGATCGCCATCCGCACCTACTCCGCGCCCTTCTCGCATCTCCATTGCCATCGAACGGCTCACGACATCGCGCGACGCCAAGTCCTTCGCCGAAGGCGCATAACGCTCCATAAAGCGCTCGCCCTCGGAATTGGTGAGATAGCCGCCCTCGCCCCGCGCGCCTTCCGTGATCAGCACTCCGGCGCCATAGATGCCGGTCGGGTGGAATTGTACGAACTCCATATCCTGCAACGGCAAACCCGCGCGCAGCACCATGCCGCCGCCATCACCAGTGCAAGTGTGCGCGGATGTGGCGGTGAAGTAGCAGCGGCCATAGCCGCCGGTCGCCAGCACCACCGACTGCGCCCGGAACCGGTGGATAGTGCCATCATCTAGGCACATCGCCATCACGCCGACGCATTGCTGTTTGCCGTCAACATCAGCCATGATCAGGTCGAGTGCGAAATACTCGATAAAGAAGTCCGCATCATACTTCAGGCTCTGCTGATAGAGTGCATGAAGCATGGCGTGACCGGTCCGGTCAGCGGCCGCGCAAGTGCGCTGCACCGGAGGCCCCTCGCCCATATTTTGCATGTGTCCGCCGAAAGGACGCTGATAAATCGTGCCATCGTCATTGCGACTGAACGGCACACCCGCATGCTCAAGCTCATAAACCGCCTGCGGTGCCTCGCGCACGAGGTACTCAATCGCGTCCTGGTCACCCAGCCAGTCTGACCCCTTGACCGTGTCATACATATGCCAGGTCCAGTGATCAGGTGAGTTGTTGCCAAGGCTCGCTGCGATACCACCTTGCGCGGCCACTGTGTGTGAGCGGGTCGGAAAGACCTTGGAAATGTTAGCCGTGCGAAGACCTGCTTCCGCCGCGCCCGTTGTCGCGCGCAAGCCTGAGCCCCCCGCGCCAACTACAACCACATCATAGGTGTGATCGATAATGTTGTAGGCACCTTGAAGGCTCAGCGTGTCATTTGCGGGTGCGGTAGCCATCAGGCAGCTCCTGTCAGTGCGAGGCGGGCAACGCTGAACAAAGCGAACGCCCCGCCGCCAAATGCGGCAAGATTAAGAGCGGTCAACGCCGCATATTTTAAACCAGCATCATGGACGTAGTCTTCAGTCAAAACCTGTAGACCGAGTTTCGCATGATAGAACACGCTGATAATCAGCAACATCATCGGCACTGCCGCGATTGGTTGTCCGATCCAACCGCTGACTGTTTCATACGAAAAATCAGGGAGCAGGACGAAGCTGGTGATCAGCCAGGTCATTAAGATAAGATTGCCGACAGCGGTCGTGCGGGCAACCAGCCAGTGATGCGCACCCTCATGCGCAGAGCCTAAGCCACGAACCCGGCCAATGGAGGTACCATTACCCATGGTTCAAATACCCTTACTGAAAATAATGTATGACCACAGCGCCACAGTCAGGATGATGGCGATAATCGGTGATGCCATCGACCAGAAGCGATTGGTGTTGAGTTCATAGCCTGCACCAATATCGAGCACAAAGTGCCTGAGGCCGCTCATCAAATGAGTGAAGAACGCCCAGCTGAGACCAACCAGCACCAGATAACCAATCGGTGATCCCGCCGCCCACAGGAATGTCGCATAGGCATCAGGGCCACTTGCCAGTGCGCCAAGCCACCAGACCAAGACGCCCAGCCCCACCAACGCCATGCCGTCACCCGACGCGCGGTGGAGTATCGAGACCAGCATATGCGGGCCCCATCGCCAAATCTGTAAGTGTGGCGAAAGCGGTCTTTGACTCATACTTTACCCATTATGGTTGCTTATCCCTCCTTCCCACTTAGCAAAGGGGGCCAAGCGCGCAAGTCTACATAAGCTCGACTTTGCTTGCAAAAATTCCGATAGTGTATTGCATGAGTTACATCCTCATTACCGGATCAAGCCGCGGGATCGGAGCCGCAGCGAGAAAAGTGCTTGAAGAACGGGGCCCCAATGTCATCGGTCACTCTAGCCGGAGCCGGGAAGGCGCCCAAGACACTATTGCTGCTGACTTTGCCAATCCTCTCGCGGCACAAATGCTGTGGAATGAAGCGCTTGAAAGAAGTGGCGGTGAGATTGTTGCAGTTGTCAACAATGCCGGGCTGTTCGAACATAATTCGCTCGATTCCTCGGATATTGAATGGCTTGACCGGTGGGAGGATACGCTGCGTATCAATCTGACCGCTGCCGCTCAACTCAGCCGCTTTGCTGTGCGCCACTGGCTAAGCCGCGAACAGCGCCAGTCGGGCGAACGCGGCCGCCTCGTCCACATTGCGAGCAGAGCCGCATATCGCGGAGACTCACCCGCGCATTGGCACTATGCCGCTGCAAAAGGCGGTATGATCGCGATGCACAAAACAATCGCACGTGCCTATGCCGCGCAGGGTATCTTGAGTTTTGCAGTGACGCCAGGCTTCACCGACACCTCTATGGCCGACGACTATTTGCAAAGTCGCGGCGGCGCTGGACTGCTATCCGACATCCCCCTTGGCCGAGTAGCAACACCGGAAGAAATCGCGTCAGTTATCGCCTATTGCACGCTGGACGCTCCTGCCAGCATGACTGGCGCGGTGATTGACGCCAATGGCGCAAGCTTCGTCCGCTAGTCTCAATTAGGGTGTGACCTCACCTGACTTATGATAAGTCAAGCACTCATGGTGCAATATGGGAGAGAATCCAGTGAGCCTTTCCACAAGTTGGAAGCTAATTGCCCACGCACCTAAGAAGACCGTACAGGCGGCCCTTTTGGCGCATGATGAAATCGAGGACTGGGACTTCAACCTGGTTATCTCGGGTCGTGAAATCAGTGAGGATCATCCGCAAGAGTGGGTGCTCGAAGGGTGGTTTCCCACCCAGCCGACCGACGCTGAAAAGCAAGCGATCGAAGGGTTATTTGAAGGCCCCACCCCGACGGTCTCAATCGAACAGTTGCCTGAAACCGACTGGGTCTCCGAAAGTCAGAAAGGCACACCGCCTATACGCGCTGGCCAGTTCTTTGTGCACACGCCGGATCATGCGCCCACACCTGATCTCATCAATTTTTCCATTCCTGCTGCTCAGGCCTTTGGCACCGGCCAGCATGACACCACCGCAGGATGTCTGGAAGTGCTGAGTGCGATGAAGTCATCCGGACTTCGCGCACGAAGAATAGCAGATATCGGAACCGGCACGGGCTTGCTGGCATTTGCAGCGGTACGACTATGGCCCATAGCGCAGGTTACTGCGTCAGATATTGACCACGTTTGTGCGGATGTTGTGCATTTCAATGCAACGCTCAACTCGATCGCTATTGGTCCCTTGCCCGGGGAAGTTACAATGGTCATCGCCGATGGCATGGAAGACCCACTGCTACGCCTGCGCGGTCCTTACGACCTGCTGATCGCCAATATCTTGGCCGGGCCGCTTGTCGATATGGCCACTGACTTTGCGTCAGCCGTTTCGCCGGGCGGCAGCCTGCTCATAGCCGGTCTGCTTAAAGGCAAGCAGGAAAGTGAAGTTCGCCGAGCCTACCGCCGCGCCGGCTTTCGTCTCGCCGGCCGACTTGAACGCGGCGACTGGGCAATTTTGTGGTTCCGCCGTCGTCCGGTGATCTAGCCGAGGCCCAAAGAAACGCGTTTTCGCTCAAGCAACAGACGCTCTGCCCCTGGAGGATCAAGATCAAGCGCATGGGTGTAAGCAATGCGCGCTTCATCGAGCCGACCAAGTTGCGCCAGTAGATCCGCTCGGGCGACATGATAGGGAAGCGCGGTCTGGAGCTTTGTAAGGTCAATTTCTTCAAGGGCGTTCAGACCTGCCTGCGCACCATTTACCTTAGATAAGGCCACCGCGCGATTCAGCGAAACAATCGGCCCCGGCCGAAGCTTGATGAGCGCATCGTAAAGCCGAATGATCGCATCCCAGTCCGTTACCTGCCCAAATCCGCGGCGCGCATGAGTGAGCTGGATCGAAGCCATAATCTGATAAGGCCCCGTATAACCAATTGAAACCGCGCTATCGAGCCACACGCGTGCCTGCTCAATCGCGGCATAGTCCCACAGATTGGGATCTTGCTCAGACAAAGGCACCATCGCACCCTCACCGTCAATTCGGGCCGGAAGCCGTGATTTCGCCAGATATATCAGAGCGGCCAAGCCTAGTGCTTCGGATTCTTGCGGCATCAGCTCGGCCACCAATGCCGCCAATCTTGCCACTTCATCCCCGGCATTCGCCCCGTCGATCTGGGAACGTTCTCCGCCCGCGTCCTGATACGCAACGGTAAACCCCAGTTCGAGCGTGAGCAGCACCGCCTCAAGCCGCTCACCCCATGCTTGGCGCGGCGGGAGTTCGAAGGAAATGCCCGCTTCTGCGACCTTTCGCTTCGCACGCGTAATCCGCTGAAACATGGTTGTTTCGCTGGTCAGGAAAACTCGGGCGATCTCAGCGACTGGCAGGCCGCAGATCACTTTCAGCGCGAGAGCGACCCGCGTTTCAGTCGCGATCGCAGGATGACAACAGATAAAGATGAGACGCAGCCGCTCATCTTCGATTGGTTCCGGGAATTTCAGCAGTTCGGCGCTCATGTCGGCTGTCCTTTCTGCATCCTCAATCACACGAACTTCGGTCTGCTGACGCCGGATAGTGTCCACAATCCAGCGCTTTGAGGTGGTCATCAACCACGCGGCCACGCTGTCTGGTAAAGTCGCTTGCTGCAGACACTTCGTAGCGCTCTCAGCAAAGGCATCTTCTGCCAGATCGAGGCTGCGACAATGCACGGCCAGAGCGGCAACCACTCTCGGCCGTGCATCATTTATAGCGCTTGCCAAGGACCGTGAGGTTTCGCTCACGCCGCTACATATCCTCATCCGGCCAGACGGGACGGATTTCGACCGCGCCTTTACCGGGGATGGGGATCATTCGGGCCCATTCGATAGCCGCATCGAGATCGGCCGCTTCGACAATGTAATAGCCGCCCAGCTCCTCGTGGGTTTCGGCGAATGGTCCATCATGCACAGCGGCCTTGCCAGCCCCCTCATAACGAAGGGTTGTGGCGGTGTGGGCCTCACGCAGCCGATTGCCAGAAAATTCAACGCCATCTGCGTTCAACTTCTCAATCAGCTTCATGTGACCGGCAAGCGTGGCTTCCATAACCGCAGCGCCATCATCGCCAGAGTAAGCGTCTTCACTTTCGTGGATCATCAACATGTATTGCATTTATCAGTCTCCGTCGGTGACCTCGCGCCCTCATGGCGAGGCTCTGACAGGAAGACGAACGGGGCAAGCCGGATTCGACATCGCCCACAAATTTTTTCTCAAGAAATTGCGTTTTCGAGAAAATTCAGAGCATTGCGCGTGAAAGCAACCATGTTGGCGATACGATCATCACTCTCAGTTTCAAGCACAGTATGCGCCACAAACCCATCGGGGCCCGCAACAGCCACCACACTCAGACCCGAAGGCGCACCACCTGGATGGGCTGAGCCACCCACTGAGCCACTTTCAGCAAGGCCCCAGTCGGCGCGCATATTTGCTCTGATCGCGCGTGCCTGCAGCTCCGCGTACTCTTTGCACGGACCGCGAATGCCTTTGTAGGCCTCGCGCGGCTGATCAAACAACACATCGCGCGCGCGCAAGGAATAGACGACCCCGCCACCGACAAAGAAATTGAGCGCACCAGGGACGGTAAGCAGGCTCGCCATGATAAGACCCCCGGTCGCGCCATCGGCCACCGCAATCTTTTCGCCGCGTGCGCGTAAGGCATCGGCGATGCGCACTGCCTGGGGGTGGAGGTCATGCAGTGCATCCATTAGCCTTCTGCCTCGGCCACGATCGCTGCCCAACCAGCTTCGTCTACAGTCTCAATCCCAAGATCCTGTGCTTTCTTGAGCTTTGAGCCCGCTCCGGGGCCGGCAACAAGAAGGTCGGTTTTGGCGCTGACGGACCCTGACGCCTTAGCACCGAGCCGCTCCGCCTGCGCTTTGGCTTCGTCGCGGCTCATGGTTTCGAGTTTTCCAGTAAAGACCACGGTCTTACCTGCAACTCGGCTTTCGACCACTTCGACTTCATAGCGCGGCGGGGTTACGAGGTTGAGGAGGTCCTCCCACACGGCGACATTGTGTGGTTCGTGGAAGAAATCACCCAGCGCTTCGACCACGCTCGGGCCAATGCCATCGATGGCGGTGAGCTCTGACGCGGCGTCATCATCCTCGGCACGTGCTTTTTCCGCGATTTCGCGTAACGCGGGCAACTCGTGTACATGCTTGAGCAGATCACGCGCCGTCACCTCGCCGACATGCCTGATACCCAAGCCAAACAGCAGCCGAGCGGCATCAGGCTGACGGCGATCAGCCACAGCGGCCAACAGATTGTCCACGGACTTATCCTGCCACCCTTCAAGCGCAAGAATATCTTCGCGCCGCTTATTAAGGCGGAAGATGTCGGCGGGGCTCTCCAGCCAGCCAAGCTCAAAGAATTGCGCGATAGTCTTGGAGCCAAAACCATCAATATCGAGCGCTTGGCGGCTGACAAAGTGTTCGAGGCGCTGCGTGCGCTGAGCCGGGCAAATGAGGCCACCAGTGCAGCGGACATCAACCTCGCCTTCTTCGGCAACCGCCTCGCTCTGGCACTCGGGGCATACGCAAGGAAAGGCGAAGGGATCACGCGGTTCATCGCGGGTGAGGTTTTCAACCACCTGCGGGATCACATCGCCCGCGCGCTGGATCACAACTCGGTCTCCGGGCCGAACCCCAAGCCGCTCAATCTCATCACGATTATGCAGTGTCACATTGGTGACCGTCACCCCGCCAACCAACACCGGTGCAAGCCTCCCCACTGGCGTGAGTTTACCCGTGCGACCGACCTGAATATCGATCGCTTCCAGTGTGGTCTGCGCCTTCTCTGCCGGGAATTTATGCGCAATCGCCCAACGCGGTGCCTTGGCAACAAAACCCAAGCGCTGTTGGTAATCGAGCCGATCAACTTTATAGACCACGCCGTCAATCTCATAGCCGAGATCAGGCCGTTTACGGGCGATCTCCTCATAGTGAGAAATAAGGCCTTCGACTGTTTCAACCCGGGTGAACAATGGCGAAATTGGAAAATTCCAGCTCCGCAACGCATGGACTACGCCTGCCTGAGTCTCCCCCGGCACGGCAGTCGCAGCACCCCAACCATGCGCCCAGAAGCGCAACGGACGCTCCGCTGTCACATTGGCGTCCTTTTGCCGCAAAGATCCCGCTGCTGCATTGCGCGGATTGGCGAACAGCTTGGTGCCAGCTTCATCAGCGCGGGCGTTTAGCTCAGCAAACGCAGAGCGCTCCATATACACTTCGCCACGCACCTCGAAGACCTCGGGCACGCCATCTGGGAGCGCTTGCGGAATATCGGGGATATGCGCGACATTCGCCGTCACATCCTCGCCCACTTGCCCATCCCCACGGGTGGCTGCACGTACGAGTTTGCCCTGCTCATAGCGCAGCGAGCAGGAAAGGCCGTCGATTTTATCCTCAGCGGTAAAGGCCAACGGCTCGCTCTCACCAAGGTTCAAAAACCGCCGCATGCGCGCAGCCCATTCGGCCACATCCTCAGCGTTAAAGGCATTGTCGAGGCTCATCATGCGAACCTCATGCGTCACCTTGCTCAAAGGTGAGGCAGCAATCGCATGACCAACCTTCTTGGAGGGACTGTCGTCGCGGATAAGGTGCGGAAAGGCCTCTTCCAGCTCGCGGTTACGGCGGGTAAGCGCATCATATTCCTGATCGGTGATCTCGGGCGCGTCATCAGCATGATAAAGCTTGTCATGATGCGCTATCTGTTTGGCGAGCCGCATCAGCTCATTCGCAGCATCAGCTTCGGTTACTTCGCTGGGATCTACGCGCTCAGATGACAGTGGTTGCATTGCGCTCGTTCATAGCGGTGATGATCCGCAAAACAAGCCTACCGGGAGCATGTCACAAGAGGATCGCCCTGGGCGCAGTCTAAGCGTAAAGTCTTAGTCGCTGCTGGCGGGTGCTTCGACACCTTCCGCCACCTCCAACGGCACCCCGGGACTGCTATCGCCGATCACCACGCCATCGCCATCCACATCAATGGTAATCTGCATGTCGTCGAGGCCGCCGAGGATCTGTTCTACCCGGCGCTCGGCTTCTTCATCGGACATCGTGCCATTTTCACGCTCATTCGAAAGCTCTTGCAACTCGCCCAGTGCCTCGCGCCAGCCCTCGCCCTGGTCATCGGGCAATTGCACATAGGAGCCTACTTGATCGCGCAAATCGCGCTGAATTGAGCCATCCGCAAGCGCGCTCGAAATCGCGAGGCCGAGCATGACGGGACCCAATAGGCCGACCCCGGCCGAGATCAGGAACACCTTCTTAAAGTCCAGCTCGGTCAGGAAATAGAGCACTGCCATAACCGCCAGCGCGATAATCGCCGCAAGGCCAACGCCGGCCAGCAATGCCATTGTGACAAGCCCTGCGAGCAGGCCTCCGATCAGTTCCATCACACGTCCTCCAGCAATCGATCCGCCTGCGCGCGCGCCTCTGAGGTTATCTCTGCACCGGACAGCATGCGGGCGATCTCTTCTTGCCTGCCTTGCGCATCCAGCTCAATGACCCCGGTCTTAGTGACTGTACCATTGGACGATTTGGCGATCAGGTAATGCTGGGACCCACGCGCCGCCACTTG
>JBCDKX010000029.1:0-22272 GCA_038746055.1 Pseudomonadota bacterium | reverse complement strand
TTCCTCGGGCTTAAAGGCAGCAGAGTAAGTCGCGATCTCACCGTCATAGAATTCGCTCGCCAACCGCGCTTCCCAAAGACCGCTGGTGGAGACCCCGTCGAGATACTCGCCCATGATATGCGCGACCGAGTGCATGGAGAACGCCTTGAGTGCCGCAAAGACCTTGCACCCAGACGCGTCGCGAATGTCGGCGAGCACTTGGCAATTGGCACGGATCTTCGCCGCGTCCACGACGAAGGCAGGGCTCTCGACGCGGTTCAGGTCGAAGTGGGCGAATGCGCCCGGATTTCCGGCTTGGGTTTGCATTAGACGCTGCCGAGGGCCAAAGCTGCTGATTGCAAAGCTATGCTCGCCGCAGCAGCCACCGCCGCATCTGCGCTCCATCGGCTTTGCTTTAGAGCAGAAGCAACAAAGTCAAATTCATCATCTACAACAATCTGAGCAGGACTTCCGCTGTCGCTTCCAGTTTCTTTCCGGTATTGGTCTATGACTTCCTGCGCCCTTACTTTACAATTCGCAGAGTACAGCCAGAAGGCCGCAGCGAGACCACCGAAAAATACCAAAGCCCAAGTCAGATAATCAGCCATCAGAACCTCACCGGCCCATCAAGCTCCTTCACCTGCCACGGCAGACCATGAGCATTGAGCATTTCCATAAAGGGATCAGGGTCCATCTCTTCCATATTGAACACGCCCTCGCCCGCCCAAATCCCCTGCACCATCATCGCAGCACCAATCATGGCGGGCACGCCGGTGGTGTAGCTTACCGCTTGGTTGCCGGTTTCCTCAAAGGCCGCTTCGTGAGAGCAGATGTTGTTGATGTAAAAGGTCTTCTCACCCGATCCATCGAGCGCCTCGCCCGTCGCAATACAGCCGATATTGGTGTTGCCCTTGGTGGTCTCGCCCAAAGTCTCGGGCTTGGGGAGGACGGCGGCGAGGAATTGCAGCGGGATGATGTCTTGGCCCTGATAGCGGATCGGCTCAATCCCGGTCATGCCGACATTCTGGAGCACAGTGAGGTGCTTGATGTACTCATCGCCAAACGTCATCCAGAACCGCGCCCGCTCGATCTCGGGATTGAATTTGGCAAGGCTTTCCAGTTCTTCGTGATACATAAGATAGGCTTGGCGTGTGCCCACTTCGTCGAACTCAAATGGGGTTGAGACTTGCATCGCAGGGGTCTCAACCCACTCGCCATTTTCCCAATGCCGGGCCGGAGCGGTCACTTCGCGGATGTTGATTTCCGGATTGAAGTTGGTCGCAAAAGCCTGCCCGTGGTCGCCGCCATTGCAGTCAAGGACATCGAGCGTGCGGATCGCCTTGAGCTTATGCTTCTTCAGCCACATGGTGAAAACGCTCGTCACTCCAGGATCAAAGCCGGACCCAAGCAATGCCATCAGCCCCGCCTTCTTAAAGCGATCATGATAGGCCCATTGCCAGCTATATTCGAACTTGGCCTCATCCTTGGGCTCATAATTGGCGGTGTCGAGATAATGTGCGCCCGCCTCCAGACAGGCGTCCATGATTGGCAAGTCCTGATAAGGAAGCGCCAAGTTCACCACATGGGTCGCGCCCAGACGCTTTATGAGATTGACCATCGCAGGCACTTCTTCGGCGTCGATCTCATAGGTCGGAACTTCGACCCCGGTGCGCTGCTTAACCGATGCAGCAATGGCCTCGCACTTCGACAGGGTCCGGCTGGCAAGGTGTATCTCCGGGAAGATATCAGCGTTCCCTCCACTTAACTGGGCCATCTTATGAACGCAGACCGAGCTCACGCCCCCTGCCCCGATCACCAGCACTTTTGACATTGGGTTGACCTTTCAAAACCGACTCTTCGCGCGGCTCCTACTCCATTGCATTTGGGGGCTCAATCGATCTGCGCCATTTCCTACTTGAGCGACAGCAAGTAAGGGGGACAATCATGACCTGGCAGGCCCCTCCTCAAACCACCATTCTATCAACCGATTGGGGCCAAATGTTTTTTGCCCCTGAACAGTGTCTCAAGTGTGTCAAAATTTCTCTTATATGACTGATTTTCCTACCTATGAGGGCGTTCGTAACGCCGCCAGCAGTATCGCCGAGATTTTGCCCCCTACCCCCCTTTTGCCGATCGAGATCGGTGGGGTGAAAGCCCATGTGAAAGCAGAGAACCTGCAACCCATTGGCGCCTTCAAGATCAGAGGGGGTTGGTGGCGGCTTACTAACCTCAACGACGAAGAGCGCGCTGCGGGAGTGGTAGCAGTCTCTTCAGGTAATCATGCGCAGGGGGTCGCATGGGCAGCCAAACGCCTTGGCATCGCCGCAACCATCGTGATGCCGCGCGATGCGCCGGAGGTAAAACTGGCGAATACAAAAGCGCTTGGCGCTGAGATTGTCCTGTATGATCGTCCGGGTGAGGACCGCGATGAAGTCGCCGCCAAGCTGATCAAAGAACGCGGCGGCAGTCTGGTCCATGCGTTTGACGATCCATGGGTGATCGAGGGTCAGGGCTCAGCCGGGATTGAGGCTGCGGAGCAATTGGGAAGCGGCCCTACTCGCTTTATCGTGTGTTGTGGCGGCGGAGGTCTTGCTGCTGGCCTTGCGCTTAGTTGTTCGGAGGCAGCGGTGCACATTGTGGAACCGGAAGGTTGGGACATGGTAGGACAGGCGCTTAAATGCGGCGAGCTTGTGAATGCCGTTGCGAATGCTCCAAAGACGATTTGTGATGCGCTTCAGCCCACCGCGACCAAAGCGATCAATCTTGAACTGCTCAAGGACCGCGCCGAGCCCGGTGTGGCAGTGACGGACGATGAAGTGCGCGCAGCTCAGCGCTGGGCCTTTGCCAATTTGCGCATGGTGATCGAGCCCGGCGGTGCCGCGGCGCTTGCCGCAGCCTTGGCTGGCACAGTGCCGGTTGATGAAGGAACAGTCATCATGCTCACTGGCGGCAATGCCGATCCGTACGCCTTTGCCGAAACTATAAAGACATGAGTGATTTGATCGTATTTGCAGGCATTTCGCCCCCAGCAAACCACCACCCAGATTTGACAATCACCCGCCGCTCTCACAGGGTTGCGAAAAACAACGGATAGGGGATCGTTCGCATGCAGGCGCAAATGCTGGCACCAGCCGCCGTTCTGGTGGTCTGGACTCTTGTCGTCCTTTTTTGGGTCGTACCGTCGAGGTTCGGCGCGATTGCCAAGGTGGAAGACAAATCTGTCTTTACCGGAAAGCCCGGCGGGCGCGGTCAGGATCTGGAAGGCCTCATCCCGGACAAGGCCAATTGGCCAGCTCACAATCATACGCATCTGCACGAACAGCCAACGCTGTTCTACGCGGTCAGCGCCATTCTGGCGATCGCTGGAGCAGGCGCATTCGACGTAATGCTGGCGTGGATCTATGTTGCGGTGCGCATTGTCCACTCGCTGTGGCAGATACTGGTCAACAATGTGCCAGTGCGCTTTCTGCTGTTCCTCGCCAGCACAATTGCATTGATCATCATGGCTGTGCGCGCGGTAATGGCAACTGCGTTTGCCGATCCCAGCCTGGCCCCGACTTAGGGTGTCTGGTCTGCAACTGATTTCGAACAAAGGCGCGTAGTTTAATGAGAGAGCAAATTATCCTTATGGGCATGGACATACTGGCACCCGCAGTCGCATTGATGATTTGGACGATGGTGATGTGGGTGTGGATGTACGCCACCCGCATTCCAGCGATGAGCAAGGCGCCGCAGATTCAGGACCCTGCAAAGTTGGTCGGAACCACTGGCGCTGGATTGCGCGAAAAACTACCCGAGAACGTCAATTGGAAGGCGGATAACTACAACCACCTGCATGAAGCACCGACGGTCTTTTATGCGGTCGCAATTGTGCTGGCAATCCTCGGACAAGGCGATGGAATGAACGCGTTCCTTGCGTGGATTTACACTGGCCTTCGCATCGCGCACAGCCTCGTGCAGGTGACCGCGAACCGCGTGCTTGTGCGGTTCTGCCTATTCGCCCTGTCGAGCGTGGTGCTCATCGCACTGATCGTGCAGGCGGCACTGATCGTTTTTGCGTAAGCAAGGCATGGGGATTGCGATTAGACGCTCGCCCCCACGCTCTTACTCGGCTGCTTGTGCCTCACGCGCATCTTCCAGTTCTGCCAAGAATCGTTCACCATCAAGTGCAGCCATACAACCCATGCCGGCAGCTGTGACTGCCTGACGATAGACATGGTCGGTTACATCGCCAGCGGCAAAGACGCCTGGGATAGATGTCTTGGGCGTGCCCGGCTCCACCTCAAGGTACTTGCCCGAGTGCATTGGTAGCTTGCCTTCAAACAGCTCAGTCGCAGGGGCATGACCGATGGCCACAAAGGCACCGTCGACTTCGAGGATTGAGCCTTCACCGGTAACGGTATCCTTCAAGACCAGATGACCAAGCGAGCCATCTTCACCGGCTTCAAAGCTCTCAACTGTCTTGTTCCAAAGGACGTTGATCTTGTCAGATTTGAAGACGCGATCTTGCAGGATCTTCTCAGCGCGAAACTCATCGCGGCGGTGAATCAGGGTCACATCATCGGAGTGATTGGTGAGGTAGAGTGCCTCTTCAACCGCAGTGTTACCGCCGCCAACAACCGCTACCTTCTTGCCACGATAGAAGAAGCCATCGCAGGTTGCACAGGCGGATACACCCTTGCCGCCCAGCGCCTCTTCACCCGGAACGCCAAGCCACTTGGCCTGAGCACCGGTTGCGATGACGATAGTGTCGGCAATATACTCGTCGCCGCTGTCGGCAACCGCGCGAAAAGGCGAGCCATTGTCGAGGTCAACCTCAGTGATGATGTCGTACATCATGCGTGTGCCGACATGCTCGGCCTGGGCTTTCATCTCCTCCATCAGCCATGGGCCCTGCACCACTTCGCGATAGCCAGGGTAGTTCTCAACGTCGGTAGTGATGGTCAGCTGACCGCCAGGCTGCAGTCCCTGCACCACAATCGGCTCCAACATAGCGCGCGCAGCGTAGATAGCGGCGGAATAGCCAGCCGGGCCAGAACCGATGATGAGCATCTTGGTGTGATGAGTAGCCATAGAAAATCTCTTACAATTGTACTGTGATCAGCGCTGATATGGGGATCAAGCGCCGTTATGTCACGCCAGCAAACGCTGTCTCAGGCGAGCTTTCCTTGCCTCATCCACACCTAAAGTTTGCGAGATGTAGGTATCGATTGATCCATGCTCGCGCATCACCTCCTGCCAATAGGTGCCGATATACTCTTCGCGCACACCCATTAGGTTACGGATCGCCTCCGGTTCTATGTGTCCATAATGCGCTTCCATTCGAGGCAGTGATTGGCTTTCGAGGATATGTTGGGTCGGCGCGTCATTGGTGAGCATAAACTCGGCCACAATGTCATCATAATGCACGTTGAGGACATGGAGCAGCAAGCTCGCGCCGATACCTGTTCGGTCTTTGCCAGCAAAACAGTGGATCAAACTGGCGCCGTCGTTTTCATCCAAAGCTCTGAAGTAGCGCCCAAACATCTCGATCATTGCCGGGTTTACCGGCATGCGTGTGTAGACTGCGATCATCCGCTGGCGCGCTTTTTCAGCGGTCATGTCAGTCTTGTCCCACCCACCCTCATGTGGGGGCGAGCTTGAGGTCTCACCGTCAAAGGCGATCACTTCGGCGGCAAAATCATTATGGCGGACACAGGGGAAACTGGTCCGCTCGCTAACTCCACGAAAATCAATGATGGTCCGAATATCGAGGCTTTGAACAAGCTCAAGGTCCGCCTCGCTCGCATCGATATGCTGGCCTGAGCGATACAACAGACCCTTTTGCACCTCTGCCCCATCAGCTCCCTCATATCCCCCATAATCACGCAGGTTATGAATGCCGTCAGTGGTCAGAAAGGGCTCAGCGAAGTTCTCACGAATCATATTTCAGAGCTGTGGCAGGGCTGCGATGCAGCAGCAAGTGGGTCTTGGTGCAGTTGCTTAGGTAGTGGCTCGAAGGGATATGCAAACGCGACATTTGCATGCTTGGGGCTAATTCGGCGATGCTAGAAAACCGCCACCTGCCTAATGAGTATTCCAACATGGCCTTTATTCTCATTGCCGACGACGATGAACTTATCGCCGAGATCGCTAGCCAGATTTTGATTGATGCCGGCTTTGCAAGCGGCTGGGTCACAAGCGCTGAGGACTGCTGGGAGCTCTTGCAAACCCGCCGTCCAGACGCGGTGCTGCTTGATCAAGATATGCCTGGAATGAACGGGCTTTCGCTCTTGCGAAAATTGCGTCAATCGAGCGAATTCTCCAGTCTGCCAGTCCTTATGTTCACTGCCATGGGCAGTGCTCAGAACGAGAGCGAGGCAATCTATTCTGGGGCGCAAGGGTTCGTTCGCAAACCTTTTGACCCACGCGGTCTAACCAGACGTGTTCAGCGTGTGCTCGCTAGGAATGCAGACTTGCTGCGCCGCCAAGACCTACAGACCTATCTGGAGCAAAGCGCAAGGGTTACTAACAAGGTGGTTGGGCCACGCCGGATACTGTGAGATCCAAGATTAGCCAGCGGCTAAGTCTTCACAAAAACACTTGGTCCACGCGCTCACACTGTCATCACGAACCGTTGCAATCATCGCCTGATAGCGGCTCTTGCGTTCTTCGAGAGGCATATCAAGCGCCTTGCCAATCGCCATCGCCACCGCATCGGGACTGTGCGGATTAACCAGCAGCGCGCCCTTGCCGCCGCAATCTAGTTGATAGGCGGCCCCGGCAAAATCAGATAGTACAAGTACGCCGGGATCAGCGGGGTCCTGCGCGGCCACATACTCTTTGGCAACGAGGTTCATCCCGTCACGCAACGGTGTCACCAGACCAATCTTACATGCGCGGAAGAAACCGAAGAGTTCGGCATGAGAATAGCCATGGTTCACATAGCGAATGGGAACCAGATCCACTTCGGAACGTGCGCCGTTGATCTGGCCAGTCTTCTGTTCGAGCGTCCCACGAATCTCCTGATAGCTTGCTACATCTTCGCGACTAGGCGGCGCTATCTGCACAAACACCAGATCCCGAACGCGTTCAGGATGCTCGTCAAAGAAGCGCCCAATCCCATCGATACGTTCAGGCAGGCCCTTGGAATAGTCGAGCCGGTCAACGCCAATCATTCCCGTGCGTCCCCGAATCGAGGCCAAAAACCGCTCCTCTGCCTCTCGCGCTTCCGGCTTGGCTCCCGCAGCCTGAAAATGCTCCCAGTCGATCCCAATGGGGTAGTCGCGGGCGATAGTGGTGCGTCCCTCATGTGTGATCCGCCCGGTCTGATGGTCAACTTCAGCGCCCAGTTCATTCTCGCAGTAGTGCACAAAGCTCGAAAGCCACTCAGGCGTCTGAAATCCGATCAAATCATAAGACAGCATTGTCTCTACCAGCCGCTGATGAAACGGCAGGGAAGTGAGGAGGCGCGTTGGCGGCCATGGTGTGTGAAGGAAAAAGCCAATACGGTTTTTCACGCCGCGTGACCGCAATCGCTCGCCTAAAGGAATGAGGTGGTAATCATGGACCCACACCAAATCCTCTTCCTCAATCAGCGGGAGAACGCTCTCAGCAAAGCGGTCATTGACCCGCTCATAACTCTCGCCAGTTTTGTTTTCAAAACGCGCCAGATCAATGCGGTAATGGAATAGCGGCCAGAGTGTCGAGTTGGCGTAGCCGTTGTAATATTCGTCAATGTCGCGGGTTGAGAGATCGACTGTCGCCGTAGTGACCCCTTCGTTGCGCTGTAGGTCCATATTGCCAGTGCGCTCTTCGTTTTCCTGACCCGACCAGCCAAACCAAACGCCACCGCGGTCTTTGAGTGCCGCGTTGAGAGCGCCAGCCAGCCCACCTTGTGCACCCGCAACGCCGCGCGCTTTTGGCACCGCAACTCGGTTGGAGATAACAACAAGGCGGCTCATCGTACCTTCGACCATGGCTTAGACAACAAGCCAGCGCAATTGATCACCCCGACAAGACTATAGGTCTGCGGAAAATTACCCCACAACTCGCCAGTTTCGTAGTCGAGGTCTTCGCTTAGCAGGCCAGATTTTGTTGTATGGCTTAGCATCGTTTCAAAAAGCGCTCGCGCTTCATCGCTGCGACCCGCAAGATGTAGCGCTTCGATCAACCAAAAAGTGCACACGTTGAACGCCGTTTCCGGCGCGCCAAAGTCATCTTCAGCCGCATAGCGCAACATATGATCGCCGCGCCGCAAGTGTTCTTCAACGGCCGCAAAAGTCTGTTTGAAACGTTCATTGTCAGGAGAAAGGAAGCGTAACTCCACCATCTGCAAAAGTGATGCGTCGAGATAGTCGCTTTCGAAGCTGGCACCGTAATGGCCATTGTCGTCCGTCTGCTTCCAAGCCTTGTCTTCAACGGTTTCAGCGATCTTGTCAGCACGCTTGCGCCAGAGCTTTGCACGGTGCGGTTTGCTCAGGTGATCCGCAACATTGGCAAGGCGGTCGCACGCCGCCCAGCTCATGATGGCGGAATAGGTGTGCACTTCCGCACGAGTGCGGAATTCCCACAATCCGGCGTCTGGCTTGTCATGCATACTCCACGCCATTTCCCCCACTTCTTCGAGGCTCGCAAAGTCGGCATCATCTGCCGGGCGCATCAGTCGCCGATCAAAGAAGCCCTGCACGCTCGGTAATACGATCTGACCGTAGCAATCGTGCTGGATCTGTTTGTAGGCGGCATTCCCGCGCCGCACCGGCCCCATACCGCGATAGCCCGCAAGATAGCTCGCAGTTGTCTCACTCAATTCGCTTTCGCCCATCACCGAGTAAAGCGGCTGGATTTGGCCGCCGCGCGCCCCGTCAACGATATTGCGAAGGTAGGTGAGATATTTCTCCATCACATCGAGCGCGCCCAAACGATTCAAAGCTTGAATGGTGTAATAACTGTCGCGGATCCAGCAGTAACGGTAGTCCCAATTGCGCTCAGAATGGGCGGCCTCAGGAATTGAGGTGGTTAGCGCTGCAACAATCGCTCCGGTTTCCTCATGCTGGCACAGTTTGAGGGTAATCGCGCAACGGATAACCTCTTCCTGCCATTCCAGCGGGATCGCGAGCATGCGAACCCAGCTTTGCCAATATTTGCGCGTAGCTTGCTCCATTGAGCGCACGGTCTCGCGCAAATTACCCACGAAAGGTTCATCGGGACCGAGGAAGAAATGAGTGTCGCTTTCAATCCGGAATGTTCGGCCTTCCATGATGTATCCGACGGGTGCATCGGTAGAGAGCCGCAGCGCATGCCCACTAGTGAGATAGCGAATATGGTTAGTGCCGTTGGTGGTCTCAGCGAGGGCAGCGCCATAATTCTTAGTCGGCTTCAGGATCACTTTGATCCGCGGATGGCCGCTAATCGGTCGCACAATCCTTGAGTAGGCAACAGGCCGATACATCCGCCCCGAACGCTCAAAGCGCGGCGCGAAGTCCAGGATTTCAACTGCGCTGCCGTCCTCCGCCTCAAGAGTCGTTACCAGTATGGGCGTGTTGCGGATATAGCGCTGGAAAGAATTCGACTGTCCCGCCAACTCGAACCGCCAAATGCCTGCCTCGCGCTGATCACCATTAAGGAGGGCCGAAAAGACTGGATCTCCATCCACCCGCGGAACGCAGCCCCAAACCAGCGCGCCGGTCTCATCAATCAGGCCAGAGACCTGACAATTGCCAATTGGCCAAAGTTCCAGACTTGATGTGTGCGACAAGCCTTCAAATCTCCAGCCAAGTGTGTACCGAACTAACATCAGGGAGGCGATATTGCGCGAACGTCTCATCCCGCTCCCCCACAAGAATGCCCGCCCCGCCAAGCTCTTGGCAAGCGGCAAAGCCCGCTTCGTCCGTCAGATCATCGCCGACAAAGAAAGGGCGCGCATGCTGAAATTCGGGCGTGTTCATAAAGGTGCGCACGGCGCTGCCTTTATTACCATCGCCAGATACAATCTCGATAACGCACTTGCCACTTTGTGCTTTCCAACCGTGATCGCTGGCGACTTTCTTTGCAAATGCCGACGCGCTCTCGCCCGCTTCCGGATTGCTGCGGAAATGTAACGCCCCGCCATGTGCTTTGTGTTCATAAATGACATCATTTTCGTTCGCATACGTACGAAGAGCCGCATCTATCTGAGCCGGTAGACTCCGCGCCACATTGCCGAGGGACTTCCCGAAAGCGCTGCGAATATCTGATCCATGTGATCCAGCAACAGCGATGCTAAGCGGACCAATGTGGCGTTCAATGTCGTCAATCGTGCGCCCACTCACCACGGCTATGCGCCCTTGCAATCGATGCGCAAGTGTCATGAGATGATCCGCAAGACCTGCAGCAGGAGCGATGGAGTCGGGCTCTTTAGCGAGCTCAACCAAAGTCCCATCAAAATCGACAAAGAGCGCCACTGCCCTGCCTTGCTCCAGGGTAGCAAGCGCTGGCGGCGCGCTCAGAGTAAGAGCGGATTGCATAACGCTACTGTGTAGAGCAAAGGCCGCTACGGTCAACGTTTCTGCTGCACCGCAGCATTGGCTTTGTCTATCTCCAGCTACTCGATTTCGTAGCGCACAATAATGGTGAAATTCCCGCTCCCGGCAAAACTACCGCTGGGGTTTACCCGGAAGTCGGTAATATTGGCATCACACCCTGTGCCGTCATCTACTGGCGTGTAGGCGAAGCTCGACCCACCATCATTCGAAAACTCCACATCGTCGCCTGTCGAACCCAAGTTTGAAAATGTGTAGGTGAGGCCCGAATTCGATGAGGGATCACCAAAGATCACCGGGCCGCCAGAACGGCTAATCAGGCACATCTTGGCGTCGGCTGGACCACTATCCAGGACGTTTACAGTGTCTGCAAACACAGCGTCTGTACCGATGTTGGTAACCGTGATCAGATATTCGACTGTCGCACCCGGAATTGCCTTAGGATTGGTTGCACCATTGACCGGATCTGCAATGAGCGAACTTACCTTACTTACAGTCAATTCCGCGAAGGGATTACAGACCACTATGTCCTGCACTCCGATACCTTGTTGTCCTGGATCCGCAGGCGCTGTTGACGCATTGCCGTAACGCACAACGATCGTATCGACCGCCTGAGTGAAGGTCACGACGACGTTACCTGTGGCCTCGTCGTTTCCAGCTGAGCCATCGCCGATGACCGAGTTACCGCTAACAACGTTAACATTGCCATTGGTAAGGGTCGGAATGACCGCCGAACCGCCATTGCTGCCCGTGACAATCAGCTGATCTGCAAATTGGTTGTTGCCAAAATCGACATCGAAGACGGAGAATTGAAGCCCTGTGAAGCTGCGCGGCAAGGTCATAGTCAACACCACTTCGCCAGCCTGATTTGATTGATTGGAAACGATTTGCAGCACGTTTTCAGCCGGGGTTATCCCGCCATTGAAATAGTTGCCAACGTTTGGCGTCGCCCCGCCCCAAATGGCATTGTTCACATAGGTCCCGTCGTTAGTCAGGGAGAAATTGATATTGCCAAAGCTTGCAAAGGCGTAGGTGTTGTTGGTCGTACCGTTTGTCCAACCCGAAATGCTGTCCCAATCGAAGACCGACTGACCCACAGGACAAGACAGGACGGGAGGCACACCGGGGGAGCGGCCGGTTTGTACCGTAAAGCTGGAGGTGGCGTAGTCATCCTCCCCGGTTGCTCCATTATTGGGCGTTGAATCAACATCCACAGCGCTGCTGGCAACAACCTCAGCAATGTTGGTGAGCGTCGTCCCAGCGGCAGCGGTAACTGTGCCCGTGATTGTCAGCGTCGCGCTCTCGCCAGGGTCTAGCGAGCCCACCGCCCACTCGCCATTTCCAGAGTTAAACGAGCCATCGCCAGTTGCCGTATCGAAGGTGAATCCCACTGGCAGCGTATCGTCAACCACCACATTATCGGCCGTAACCGTCGAATTGGCAGCGCTCGTCACAGTCAAGCGCCAGACTGCCGTCCCGCCTTGTACTGGCGGAGAGCCGATGAGCGACTTTGTAAGCGACAAATCGGCAAAATCGGTTGGCGTCGATGTGATGGTCAGATCTGCGCGCTGGAACGTACCATCATCTTCAGCGGGGAACAGATCGCAAGTTTCAAGCTGCCATAGACCTGCTGAATTCTCGCCATTAAAGGCCGAAAGCAAGTTCTGAGGCCGGAATGTGTTTTGATAGGGTGGCGCTGTGGTCGAGTGATTGGTTGTGTTGCCATCGCTATTGACCAACTGCGCCGCGCTATCATCGAGCAGAACATTGAAGTTGTCGCCGCTCAAATTGCCGGTGTCGCCGTTGGTCAGTTGGACTCGGGTGCCATTTGGCGATTCCAAGATAAATTGAAGGTCGCCGCGCCAGGTATGGGTCACGAGAATCCCTATGTTCACATCTGATATCTGAACACTTGCGGTGACGTTGATCGTGCGGATCAAGGGGTTAGCACAGTCGGTCAAACCATCTACCGTTCCAGTGGTCGTGGTCGAAAAGGTAGACGTCGACTGAGCCAAGGCTGGCTGCGCAAAAGCAAGGCAAACCGCAACCACCAAAAAATGCAGCCCAATCACGACAGTGCGCTCAATGGCCCGTTGGATTCTAAGACCGTTCATCGACCGAGCCCCAGGAAGTCGAAGCTGCTGGTGTCAAACTTCAGTCGGACGGCCGCGAAGACACCTTTATCGGTGTTGCGCGCTTCGGAGAAATCGCCGTCGCGGAAACCCTCGACATTGTAGCCGACGGTAACCAACATTCCGTCCACTGGAGTAAAGCCAACGGTTGGACCGTATGAGAAACTGGTCACATCGTCTTCAAGATTAGCCCGAATGGTCGCTGTCGCTCCGATTTCGAACTTCTCGCCGATCCCAATGCGTGCATCAGCTCCAACAAAGGCGGTGGTGCCTGAAAACTCAGTACCCTCAAACTCGTCAAAATTGTAGCGCCCCCCAAGAAATAAGCCGAACTCATTGCGACGGGTCTGGCGCGTGATGCCGTTCTCATCTTCATCCCAATCACGCGGGCTCCAATTGGTCGACCAGCTCGCCACCACACGGCGCGAGGTCGCATCACCATCAACGATGAGGGCGCTTGCACCTGCACCGCCAGCTTGCCCAGCGACACCGCCAGTGACCTTGTCGCTGCGAAATTCGAGCTTACCAAGCATGGCGATTTCTGAGGCATCAGGTCGGTGCGCGAAGGCAATTGCGGCATCCATGATTTCGACTTCTGGACCATTTTCATCTTCAGCGCGCGTCCAGGTAAGGCCTGAGCCAACGATGCTGCCCTCGCCCAGCTGACGGATCGCGCCAAAGGTTGCGCCATAACGGTCGGCTTGCTCGCCATCACGGTATTCACCGCGGCCTGTTACGCTCCAGCGATCCTTACGCCACGCACCGCCAAGGGTGACCGCGGTGAAGTCTTCAAACAGCTGGCCACCAGTAAGTTGACCGCCTGAGGCAGCTGGCTGAAGCGGATTCACCAGATCGGCTGTATCTGGCGCGCCGTTCAAGGTACGGTTGCCATCGATTGTCGCATCCAAGGTGAATTCAGGACTGATCTGAAGTGTCTGAGCAAGGCCAAAGGCTGCAAAAGTACGGTTGCCAAACTCACCGATGGTCTCCTGACCAACTGAAGTGATGACCTGACCACCCTGCCATGGCGTTACTTCAACGCCGCCTCTTACGGTGCGCGCGTCAATTTCTTCGCCATCGGCGATTTCATAGGTGCCAACAAGCCGCACGCCATTCGCAATCGCATAGCGAGCTCCAATGCGGTGGCGCGCTGGCAAATCAACACTTTCCGCTTCATCCAGAGCAATGGCGGTGGACGCTGAAAGTTCGAGCGAATTGTCAAACAGGCGCTTCGTCACGCCGCCTTCAACCACGGTTGACGTGTTGGTCGTCCCATCAGCAAGACGGTCGTTGAAATGGGTGAGTCCGACGCGGAAATCGGTATCAGTGCGCGTCAGGTTCAATTGTGTTTGCGCCGCGCGCCTGCGCGATGTGTCAGTCAGGCTGTCATCCTGCCATACGCTGCCAAGCACGCTCAGATTGTCGGTCAGGAACACGCGGCCGTCGATACCGAAGCGACGACGGCCAAGGTCAACGCCATTCTGCTGACCGATACCATAATCCTGATCAAGCTCACGCGCATAAGCAAGTAAGTCCACCGACCCAGTCTGATGCTGCACCTCTGCAAGCCAGCCCGTGGCGGTCTCGCCTTCACGGCGGCTCAGCGCCACTTCGGCACGAATTTCTGTGCTTTCGCCGAGCTCAGCACGCAGGTCGAGTGTGCCAATATCAGTGCGAGCGCCCTCACCTTTGTCAGTAATCGCATTGGCGCCGATACGAATGCGGCCATTATTGCTGGTCCAGTCAGCGCGAAGCCCTGCATTGAGCTCTGCTTGGCCAAAACCATCAACTTCATACTCAACCACGATAAACTGCGGGTTGAGGTTCTCATCACGGCTCAGCACCGGGCGCGTAAAGGTAATCGTGCCAGTCAGCAGGTCGAGATCGTAGTCGATAAAGCGCGTCAGTGTGGTGCTCGATACGATCAGCTCCGAACGGAAACGATCACGCACCTCGAGCGTGACACGTTCCGAGTTTGCGAGAATCCGGCGACTGTCCAACTGGTACGGCCCGGATATGCCCTGTCCTTGAATTTCTTCGCGTTGAAGTCGAGTGGCAATGTCGGCGGCAAAACCGCTCGCCTTGAACTGACCGACGCGCGCTTCGCCTTTAACGCCGGTGGCCACGCGGTTGTAGCGCGCAAGACGGGTCTGATCAAAAGCTGTCTCAAAGTCGCCGTAAAGCGCATAGAACGTCGACGTCTCAATCCGGACATAGAGCTTTTCGCGGCTAGCTGCATCAAACCGGCGCGAAGATGCATCGGCAAAAACAGTGTAATAGGCGTTTGGATCAAGCTGACCCAGCACACGCTGGTCTTCGCGTTGCTTGGCGCTGTCATAAGCAATTGTAGTCAGGAATCTGCCGAGAATGCGGCCTTTCGCATACAGTGCGACCCGCGCATCATCACCCAGATCGCTGTCGAAACGGCCTTCGCGCTGCATGTTCTCAGCAACCGTACGGGCTCCCACAGTGCCTTCAGCTAGACCCACAATGGTCCACTCTATATCGCCTGGAACGATCCAGGTTTCAAGCTGCTGTTCGCGGACCAATTCGCCATCGTTGAAGCCGAAATCAAGGCGCAGCGAACCAGATACCATGGTTGGGGCAAGCTCGATGCGGGCAATTCCGTCCGTACCTTCAACCACCCAGCGCGCTTGGCTGGGGGTGAAACCAGTGAGCTGATTTAGCTGTTGGCGATCCACCTGCTCCGCGCTCTCATAAGGCGCGTTAAGTGTGAAATTGCCTGATACACCTTCACGAAGCGGACGATTGTTCCGATCAAGCACACGGATCGCCACCACCGGGCGCGTACGGCCATCAGCGACCAGGTTTGATTGCTCTGGAACAAGCTCTACTCGGGTTGGCGTCGAAGTGAAAAACACTTCTCTGGTGAAGGTTGTATTCACGCCACCAAAGGAATTGAGGACATCAGCTTCAAGCACGGTACGCTCGCCCTCGAGCACGATACCGCGCCAAGTACTAACCGCAAAACGGCCTTGTACTGGTGTTAAAGTTCCATCGAAGGAAAGTGCACTAACCTCTTCATCATTAACACGAAGTTTGATAGTCTGACCCCGTCTGTGACGGATCGCCACGCGGATAGCTGGTGCACGCGGATTGGCGGTGAGACCTGGCGTCAGGAACCCGTCTTCACCGTCACCCAAAGCAATCCAATCCGTGTTGGGAGCATAGCTTGGCTTAGCGCGCTCAGCTGCCTCAGCAGTGCTCGCCAGAACACCCGAACGCTCAAGAGTCTCGCTGGAAACCGGCGGTGCAGCACGTTCGATATTCGGACGACCAGAGCCACCAGCGATTGCGTTGAAGGCGCGCGAACCCGCACCGTCAGGACGAGACTCGCCAAATAACGCGCGAACAGCTTGATCGGCGGCCGACAATGTCAATTCAGGGAATGCAATGTGGAAATCAGCGACAGCCAACGTTCCGCCTTGCCCAATTACAAAACGTGAACTCGCGCTGCCAGCATTGCGGGTGTCGAGGTGACAATTCACCATTTTTCCGCCTTCTGGCACGGTCATCCGAGCGACCGCCACAACGTGCGTGCCCGGCACAACGCCTTCGAAGTGGTAGCGGCCATCGGCATCAGTGATGGCATAAGAACCATCTTCCATAACCACCCGTACACCGGGCACTCCAGGGCGCGGATTATCACGGGTATCGCGCACATTGCAGGGTCCAGCGGTGATACGACCGATGATTGTCATGCGGTCAGCAATTGTGTCTCGTTCTACATCAATCGCGACGCTGGCGCGCGAGAGTCGGCCGACACTGTCAACTGTTGCAGCCTCATTCACAGCCCGTCCAGGATTGGCATCAGGGCGCACCGTCATGGCGTAAGTGACTCGCACCGCTTCGCTTGGCCCGAGATCGCCAATACTAACCGTCAGCCGGCGACCATCAGGTGTAAAATCAACAATATCAGATGCTTCTTCACCATTAACACGCACAGTATCGGGACGGAATCTGAGACTCGAAGAGGGCGTATCGGTCAACACCACGTTGCGCTTGGGCCGCGAGGCATCATCATTGGTCGCCGTTATCGAGTAAAACACCACATCGCCCGGCTGAACCCGCTCACGCGAAGCGGTTTTGACAAGGCCGATGTCTGTTCCCGCCAGATCCAACGGGATATCTACTTGTACTGGCACCGGGCTATCGAGTGTAAAGCTCTGCCCGAATGATGCGTCGAGAATGACAAAAGGTCTTCCGTCTGGCCGAGTGAGCAGAGCCAGATTTTCCGGACTTACAACCGATGGAGCGGTATAAGGGTCAGGCGGCTCAACCACGAGGCGATAATCGCCAAGCGCTGTGAGTGGAAACCAAAAGTCGCCCGGCTCCTGATCAAACACCAACTCGGAATTCTCACCAAAGCGAATCGGCTCTCCCGAAATAACCGTTGAAGGCCATGGAGTTACACCATCTTCGGCAAAGACCGTTGCAGGCTGCCCCATGACCGCATCGACCAGCGATACGCGCGCGCCGGACACCGGATCCCCCGTTTCGCTGTCAAATACCACGCCAAACGGATCGGCGAGGACTTCAACCTCAGTTTCGACAATCGCCGTTTCGTCGTCAGGCAAAGCGCCAGCAATTGTGATTGTCGCACCGGCGTTGATACTGAGCTGACAATCGCCAGGCGCAGGTGTCGGCGGAATGCGCGCGGTCCCAATTTGTCCCACGAACACCCCGGTATTGGCACCGGTTTCGAAGATTGTCATCGATTCTTCGTCGCCGGTTGAAGTGGTAATCGTCACGATAAGCCGGTCTGCCTCGGTCTTGTCGACATTGGCTGCGAGAGCAGTGATCTCAAACAACACGGTTTGGCCTGGCCTGATCGTACTGGTCAGCTCGACCGTCCCTTCCATCGGCGTCAATTCAACCGTTGATGAAGATGCGTTCTCACCTTGGGAAGCCGGCGATTGGGCGCTTGCAACGCACAAGGGGGCACGGAAATTGAGATCAACATCGCCCTGAGGGGTCGGGCGGAAGGCCCGAATCTGTGGAGGAGGCAATGTGACGTCAAACTCAATCGTATTGGAAACCGTTTCGCTCTGGCGCCCCTCAAACAGCCAACTGGCCTCCGCCGTATTAGTCACTGTGCCGATTACCTCGGCATCAGTTGTATCGTCTTGCGCCGTTGCACGCCCTTCGAACACGCCAAATGGCAGCAGCACTAAACCGAGTGCTGCTGCCAAGCGCTTCAAAGAAGAGCACACACGCAAGGTCTATTTCCTAAGGATCAGCGATCTTAGTTGATCGTGACCTGGAAATAGAGCGAGCTGGTGGTGCTCTGTGGGATATCAGCAAGCGTCCCTGTGATGATCCCAGCGCCATTAGCGCCACCGGCTGCGAAGTTGGCGTCACCACCCTCTTCGTCAGTGCCGCCGCTACAGGTCGCAACCGGGATCGTACCGGAATTGTCAACCGTTGCGGTACCAAGGAAGATCCCCGAACCCGGTGTGAAGGTCACATCACCAGGAAGGTCATCGCTTACCGAAACAGCAGTTGCATCAGCAGCACCGCTCGCGTTGGTCACAGCAATACAATACTCAATTGTAGCGCCAGGAATGGCCTTTGGATTAGTCGCTCCGTTGACCGGATCGCTGACAATGCGGCTCGATTTCACAACCGAAACAATTGCACCAGCAACCGAAAACTGACCTTCGTCAGAGTGATCGCCATCGTTGGCAGCTTCCTCAGCAGTGCCTGATCCATCGGCAAGAACTGTATCCACGCCAGAAGTGTTGGCACCTGTGGTCGCATTGATTTCGACACCGAGGCCAGCTGCGCCAGATTCGTGTGCATCAGCAATGAGAACAATATCGAAGGTGTCGCCGTTGACTGCATCAGTAGTGATGTCTGCAACAACGATAACCTCAATAGTCTCTGTTCCAAGGCCATCATCAGCAGCCACTTCATCAAGGAAAGTGATCGCACCTGCCGTGACTTCAGCTGTTTGGAGTACGCCGTCGCCATTGGCATCACGATAGATCGTGATGTTTTCAATGTTGGCCGCTGTACCACCGGTAAGAACGGTCGACAGGTCAAGGTCAACCACGGCGTTCGACAGGTTGGTCACGTCGAAAGCGAGAACCGCCTGGGTCTGACCGGGAGCAACCTGAACTGGGGTTGCGCTGGTCAGATTGACGTTGACATCGATCCGGCGATCAACCGTGAACGTATCACTGTCCGTGACGGTTTGCTCTGTGTCGGGATCATTCCCGACCTGGTAGGTGACCGATACACTGTTGGTGATCGTGTCCCCCGCTGTTGTGCCGACTGCCAGAGCCGGCGTGCTGGACATTGCAACCAACGCAACCGCGCTGACTGCACCCAGCAATTGGGTAGATTGTCTCATTGCAAGTGGTCCTTTGCATGTGTGCCTTACGTCAAAACGTCCGCCCGCAAGGCTTGGCGGCAAACGCCCCCAACACCGGTTTTTGGTGCTGGGGGCGAAGCTGGTAATTCTGCGGCCAATCAACGGATGATCGCAGGATATTCGAGGCGTCCCCCTTCACCCGGCGGAATCTCCGCCAGGGTCCAACGGACATGAGTGACATCGGCATGCTGAGCGCTGCGCTGGCTGCCATCATCGAGCGTGACAGTCAGCGAAGCGAGCGTGCCCCAACTCGCTCCGCCATCGACCGAGACGACGAGATTTGGCTCGGCATCAGGAGCAAGACGAACGGGTCCGGGAAGTGGATTAGTCACCACGAAGTTTTTGACCGGCTCATCGCCAGTGTTGGCGTAGTCAGTGCCGAATATCAGGCGATCGCCTGGAACAATTGTGCTTGGCTCAACCAACTTGGTGGTCTCATTTCCATCCTCATCGACCGAGACTTCAACCGCCATCACATCGCCCGATAGCGAAACCGGACTTGCCTCTTGCGCAAGCGCCGGAACTGATAGGGACGCCGACGCTGCAAAAAACAACGTGACGAGAACTTTTCCAAATGTTTTCATAGAGCTGACCCTTTTGATTTTCTGTGGTGGATCAATCGATGGTGACGTCGAATGTGATTGCGTATGTCTCACCGCCATTGACGGTGCCGATATCGACTGAGATGCCCGCGGCATCTGAGGCTTCACCCGCATCATCGCCTGATGCATCGGTGAGCGGGTTGCCATCGAGAGCAAGACTGCCGTCGACGTAAGTGGTGTCGTCAGGAATGCCGTCGGCGATCACCAGATCATCAAGCGAGCCATCGCCAACAACTTCAGCATTAAGAGTGAAGGTGACGACTGAGCCAGGAACCGCGCTGGTTCCGCCGAATGGATCGACGATGCTAAATGCCTTGTTAAGGTCGAGGGTGGTGATACCGACAACCAGCGACCCGATGGCCGTGGCATCAGCGCCGGTGGCTCCCACGATCGCGTCGCCGCCGCTAACGCCAGCCCCCGCGAAAGTTGTACCCGGAGCGCCTGTGCCTGTGACAGCCTCGGCGAGCAGCTCAACATCGCTGGTGTCATCATCAACTACACCACCTGGAACCGCCACAATCACAAACACTGTGATTGCTTCATCCGCAGCCAATTCAGGCGTCGTTAGCGCTCCCGTCAGAACCGTATCGACGCCATCATCATATGTGCCATTACCGTTGGTATCGATCGCGATCGAGGTAATCGTTGTGTCGAAGTCATTGCCAGCCACAGCAGGGTTGGCCGTCAGGGTGAACTCTTCCGGACCGTTCCCCTGGTTGGTGACCTCGTACGTGAGGATCGCTTCACCAGGCTCCGTGGCAAGAGGCCCACTGTCCTGCGATGTCACCGTAACATCGAGCAGTTCGTCCACTCGAAGAGAAACCGTGTTTGAATCCACGGACTTGGGACCCTCGCCATCTTCGTAAGTAGCGGTGGCCGTATTTTCGATCAGGGTCCCTGCATCAACGCCATCGGCCATTGCCGGAGCGGACAGGGTAAACGCCGCCACAACGGAGGTGGCGAACAGCGAACTGATGAGTTTCTGCGTATCCATACCTATGGGCGGATACGTGGGAATGGTTAGGAACTCGTTATCGACAGATGTAAAACCGAGCAAAAAATGAGGGTTTCTGCGGGTTTGCGCAATTGAGCGTTAAGGTTAATGCCGACTTGAGCAGCACCAGAAAGCGTTAGTTTGAGATTGCGGTTGCTAAGAGGTTTCCAAAAGAGCCAGAAGCGCAAAGCTTGCTAGCCAATGCTCCCCCATGTAATCCCCGGCAACATACGGGATTGCCGCATTCAGATGCATCGCAGCACGCGTCTTGAGAAGCTCTGATCCGGGTGACCGGTTTAATACTTTCTCAATTCGCAAAAGACACCAGGCACGGCTTAGATTGAGCCCATCGAGATGGGCGATTTTTCCATCACTACGGTCCGACACGGTAACCGGTTTACAATCACGCTCCAGCCAACCATTTCTTATAACAAGTTCTTCAAACCATTGATCAAATTGATGTGACGGCATGACCTCACTCATGAGGAGCGAGGCGCATAACACAGGCGAGAGAAACTCATCCCCACCTGGCTCCCACCCAGCGTAATTGCTTTTGTGTTCAAAGGCCTGAAGAGACCATGTATCGATCTTTTTGAGCAACGCCGGATCACGGTCTTCCGCCCACTCGCGCGCTAAGATCAGTGCAAAAGCGGTGTTGAAGTGGGTTCCCACAGTGATCGGGTAAGTGAGCAGTGGGAGGAACTCAGCAAAACGCTTGGCAAAAGCGCGGGCCAAAGGCTCCAGCCGCGCGCCCAAGTCTTCATCCTCATGTCGTGCAGCCTCATGATGGAGATAAAGCAACCAGCCCCAACCATAAGGTCGCTCAAATCCCCGCGCCGTTGGTCGATCGAGATAGGCAAGCTCAACCGCAAGGTTCGCCTCACTCAGTGTCTCATCCGCCAGGGTGACTATGGCGCTGGCCTCAGGTACTTTAGGAAAAAGCCTCCGTAAACTTAACAAAAGCCACCAGGAATGGACGCAGGAGTGCCAGTCGAAACTGCCGAAAAAGGCTGGATGGAGCTCACGCGGAGTCCTTGCATCTCCATCCTCTACCATCACATGGCCCGGTGCGTTGGGATATTCCTTTACCACGTGTCCAAGCGCAATCTGCACAAACTTGCGCGCAGTGGCTTCATCGAGTGTGTGGTTCAACTCCATATCAGGAAGGCACCGACATAGATGATCACGACATTGCAAACCCAGATAGGAACGGCAGTTCCAATTTGCTGTCGGATTACCGCGTTCTGATCTTTAAGCTCGAGCAAAGCGGCGGGCACTATGTTGAAATTCGCCGCCAT
Organism: Pseudomonadota bacterium; assembly: GCA_038746055.1. Taxonomy (GTDB): domain Bacteria; phylum Pseudomonadota; class Alphaproteobacteria; order Sphingomonadales; family Sphingomonadaceae; genus Erythrobacter. The sequence goes on along the minus strand of JBCDKX010000029.1, from coordinate 371 downwards.
TGGCGTCAGCAAAGTGCCACAGAAACCAGCAAGCATGCCGACCGCGCCGATGACCGCTGGATCGCCCCCGTATTCCTCGACGAGTAAAGGAACACCGATAGCGGCCGCCATGACAGGGAAGGCAGCGAAAGCGTTACCCATAATCATTGTGAAGAGCGCCATTCCTAGAGCAAACACAACCACAGTTAGAAAAACACTTCCTTCCGGGATTGCCGATCCAGCCATTTCGCCAATGATCTCTCCCACGCCGGCAAGTGCGAAGACGGCTCCGAGTGCGGCGAGCATTTGCGGCAAGATCGCCGCCCAACCAATTGAATCGATCAACCTGCGGCCTTCCTCAGCTGGGGCAAGTATCGGGGGCTTCAGCCAAG
>JBCDKX010000028.1:0-22638 GCA_038746055.1 Pseudomonadota bacterium | reverse complement strand
TTCGAGCGCAGCAATCTGATCAAGAAAGTGCTCTTCTTTGGCGAATGACAGATCCTGAATTGGCGCCTTGCCAACCGCAGCTTTTGTTTCAATCGGCTTGCTCACAATTTCGACAGGCTCTTCGCGCACCGGCCTTGCGAATGTGTAAGTCCCTGTAGATGACCCAGGGGATTTAGCTGCTTTAACAACATTCATGTGCGTTGCTCCCCGTTCAGAGCAAGCAAGTTATTGACGCGGTCAATGAAACCTTGCCAACCCGTACGCGGTCCGCTCATACCATCACCGATCTTGTTTGTGTGGATTTCCCAAACCGCCTTCGAGCAGGTTTCGCTCAAGAAATCGGACGAGTTTTCTTGCGCAGCCTCAATCAGCGCTGCAAGCCAAGGCGAATATCCCAAGAACTGGCGATCAATTTGCTGTTGCCTTTCTTCTTCAAGGCGTTCTGCTTCGAGGTGATGGGCGAGGGCGTTCTCGATGTCGCCGCGTTCGTCAGCTGACATTCGACTAAGTACGGCATCGCGATCTTTCTTCCCGAGCGCTGAAAGGCGTTCAATAAGTTGGCCTGGTTGGTCTTGCCTCTCATCCATCTCAGCTCGCCTCTCGCTCCAGGTTGGCATTACGAAGAAGCTCAGCGAAACTATCCGCTTCGTCTTCAGACAGTTTTCGGCGCGGGCGGGCGGCGAATAAGGCAAGCGCAAGAAGGCCGAGTGGCAGAGCAGTCCAGGCCCAAGAAAGTCCTACAAAATCAGAAAGTGGATCTGAGCTGGTCGCCCAGTCAGCTTGCGGCGCGGAAGCAGTGTTCTGTGCTGGAGCGCTTGCTGGCTCGGTCTGGGGTGCCGAAGCGAGCGCACCGGTCGTGAAATCCAGCATGTCGCCGCTGGCACTCGAAAGAGCGACAGCATCGGACAGAGTATCGGAGATCAGCGAGCGCTCCTCCGGACTTAACTCTTGCGGTGTGCGGATCATCACCCTGAGCGAGCGACCTTCAAGGCCAAGGACTTGGCGGTTTGGCGGAGCTGAGCTTGATGTTCCCTCACCGTCTTCCTCAGGATCGGGAGCGGCTTCGGTTGCCACTTGCTCAAAGGCTGAGATCTGAATTTCAAAAGGTTGTTGCGGAAAAACGTCCTCTATTGCTGCGCGGGCGCGGATGCGAACCAACTGCTCGATCGCTTCACGCTCATTGCTCGCTGGCTGCCCGCTTCCTTCCACGCCAACGAAAGAAGTCCGCATTAACCCGCCCGTCTCATTAAGCACGGCAACATCTGCGATGGATAAGCCAGGAACTGAGGAGGCAACCAATTGACGAATACCATCGACACGCTCTGCGGAGAGTTGTTGCGAAGGCTGCATCTCCACCGTGACAGCAGCGGTTGGATTTTGCTGCTCTGAGCGAAAAAGCGTGCGTTCGGGCATGGCAAGGTGAACCCGCGCAAATTCAACGCCGCTCATCATCATGATCGTGCGGGCAAGTTCACCCTGAATAGCCCGCTGGAGATTAATCTTCTGGGCAAACTCGGTTAGGCCGAGCTCATTCTCATTGAATAACTCAAAGCCGGTAGTGCCGCCCATGGAGATGTTTGCGCCAGCAACAGCGACACGCGCATTGGCCGCTTCGCCTTCAGGGACAAGAATGTCATGCCCATCATTCGTGAGTTGATAAGCTATGCCTGAGTCTTCGAGCTCGGTGACAATCTGGGAGGCATCGCTTTCCCTGATATTCTCATAAATCGGGACATACTCTGTTCGTAAAACAAAGAACCAGAGCCCGGTAAATAGGGCAACAAAGCCCAAGAATATGAGGGCAAAGAGGCGCAATTGGCGAGGTTCGGCAGGCATAATAGATTCGACCAGTTAGAGCTGCATATTCATGAGTTGACGGTAGCCTTCGGTAAGACGCTGACGCACTTGGGTTGCGAGTTCGACCGCCATACGTGCTTCTTCCAATGCAACCGTGACATGGTGGATTGGTGTGGTGTTATCGACCACAAAGCGGGCCACCAAATTGTCAGCTTCGGCCACCTTGCCATCGACATCGGCGATCGCCTCGCTCAGCATCGAGCCAAAGTTGGTGGTGGGCACTTCGGTTGTTTGCTGCGCCCCAACCGGGAACTGTGCCGCTTGGTTTACGCCCACATTGCTGAGTGTAACTTGGGTTGCCGACGTTACTGAGGAGATGGCGTCAATACCGTTCATCCTTGCCTCCCGACTTGCAGAGCAGATGAAAACATGCGCTGGGCTGCCTGAAGAGCCACAAGATTGGCCTGATAAACACGCTGCGTTTTCAGCATCAACGACATCTCGTCGGACTGTGAGATATTGGGATAGCTGACGAAGCCGTCCTCATTCGCGTGCGGGTGATCGGGGTTAAAGACCTGGCGCGAACCGGAATTGGTTTGCGTGACCTGATAAACCATAACTCCGCGCTCAGGAGGGGCATCGGCCTTGTTCTGTGCGCGCAGTTCAGCGCCGAAGTCGGCAACTGGTCCAGAAACGAGCCGCTGCGCTGTGTAGGTTCCGCCATCGCCAGTGCGAGTGGTGTTCATATTAGCGAGGTTGGTGGCGATAACTTGCAGGCGTTGCCATTCGACATCAAGTGCAGAGCGGCTGATTTGGGTGGCTTCCATGATTATTGACCTCTCACAGCTGCGCGGGCGATTTGCATCTGGCGACCGAGCAGATCGGCCAAAGCGGCATATCTACCGGCGGTAGATGACGAACTCTGCATCTCGAGATCGAGGCGAATATCCCCACCTGAGACGCGCGGGCCCTCGGTTTCAATATTGAAGACAAGCGAGCGAACGGCTTCTGGTCCATCTTCCGCCGCTTCTCGTAGAGCATCCTCGAAACTGACCGAACGGCGCTGAACTACTTCGGAGCCAGCATTCGCGATGTTCTGTGCGATCGCGGTTTGTCGCATGGCCAATGCGTCCATGGCCTTCATTGCTAAAGCTTGCGAGATTTCAGACATATTGCGCCCCTAAATGTCAGTTATTGAATGACTATATCTGCATGAAGCGCCCCGGCGGCCTTCATCGCTTGCAGGATGGAAATGATACGCCTGGTGCCGACCCGAGCTTGCGCGAGGCCCTGAACAAGCGAGCCAACATCAGTATCGGGAAAGCTTGCGACTGTGTCATTCTCGCCTTCTTCCACCATGAGATCGACGTTGGTCACGATCAGGCTTGAGATGTCGTTGGCAAAGCCACCGATAAAACCAGGTTGGCTCGCCTCATTATCGCTCTTGACGGTTACTTTGATGTCGCCCTGACTGATTACTACGCTCGAAATTCGGACTTCCGAGCCAGCGACAATTGTTCCGGTCCGTTCATTGATTACAATCCGGGCAAGTCGATCTGGAACGATCCGAAGGCTCTCAAGCTGAGCGATAAAGCTCGACAAACTCGCTTGATTCCCGGGAAACTGGATTACCACCTCATCTGCGTTTTTGACTTCAGCAATCTGAAAACCCTGACTTCGGTTGATGGCTTGAGCGATCCGTTCGGCGGTGGTGAAACTTGCTTCGGAGAGCAGGAACGAAATCAAGCCGTTGTCTTTGAGAATGCTGGCTTCGACCGGATACTCTATCATTGCGCCTCCAGGCAGCACGGCTGTAGTCGGGAAGTTGCGCTGTTGCCGTTCAAGCTCTGCCTCAAATGCATAGCCACCAACGGTGAGTGAGCCCTGCGCGAGGGCGTAGGGCTGTTGATCGGGCCCAAGCAGAGGTGTCATTAGCAGCGTGCCGCCAGCTAATGAACGCGCGTCACCAATGGAAGATACCACCGCATCCATTCTGTCTCCCGGATTGGCCGATGGGGGCAGAGTGGCAGTAACGATCACCACCGCGACATTACGGCTGTTGATTTGGTCCTCACCAACCGTTGTGCCCAGCCGTTGCAAGACATTGCGTAAAGCTTGCCGAGTAACCTCGCTACGGCGTGTATCGCCGGTGCCAGGAAGACCCGTCACCAACCCATATCCGATGAGCGAATTTTCCCGCCAGCCGTCAAACCGGCCAAGACCGGTGAGCGACACATCTTGCGCAAGCGCCACGCTAGGTTGAATGCTGAGAACCGATGCAAACGCAGCAAGAAGGAGCCAGAACTTCCTCATGATCAAAGCCCCAGAAAGCTAAAAATGCGGTTGAGCAAACCGGGCTTGGCACTGCGCGTGGCAAAGCCTTCACCGTCGTAGTTGATCTCAGCATTGGCGAGCCTGCTGGAGATCACAGTGTTGTCGGCTGAGATGTCAATCGGACGAACTTGGCCGCGCACTTCAATGTCGCGGCGTTCGCCGTTCACCAGCATGTTTTGCGCACCCTCGATGATGAAATCGCCGTTAGGCAGCACCTCGATGATCTGCGCTGCCATACTGGCCGCAAACCTGTCCGAGCGTTCAGTCTCACCAATGCCACGATAGCCGCTGCCGATCCCGAAGCTCAGCGTCTCATTAATCCCGCCAACCCCCAGACTACCGTCAAGTGAGGTGTCCTTGCCCGAGCGCGTGCCGACCCGGTTGGTCGCACTTGCGCTTTCAAAAATCACAACGGTTACAATATCGCCAACCTCACCGGCACGGGTATCTGCGGCCATATTGGCCCAATTGTCCCGGTCATAGAGTTGCTCAGCAAGGAGCGGTTGGGAGAATACAAAGGATATGGCTACCACCGCAAAGATGACAGACTGCTTCATTGAGCTTGGTCCTCGAGGATGTGAGACACTGGAACGGGGAAGACGTTGCCATCATTGGTGCGAATGAACACGTTCCGGTTCTCGCGTGCGGTCTGCACTGTGATGACAGAGCGGGTGATAGTGACCGGGCCAGCCCCGGTGACCAGCAGCACATCTTCTCCTTTGGCGATGTGCCTTCTCGAAGCAGGGCGGATTGGGCCGAGATAAGTGCCGGAAACAACCGAATCTTTGGCTACAAATGCTCTCGCTTCGCGATCGTAGCCAACAATATCCGGTTTACTGGCGCCTTCACATGACGCGTGTTCGACCGCCGAAGCGAAGATGAAATCACCTTTTGCGATCGGAGATGAGGCCGCGAAGCAATCGCCAGCTTGACGTGATGAGGTTTCGGTCGGAGCCACGAGAATGAGGTTGTCCTCAAAATTGAGCTCGACCGATGTAAGCGGCAAGCGATTGCGGATCAGTCGCTGTGCGGAATCCGCGTCAAGTTGTAGCTTGCTCGTGCCTCGTGGCATGCGGGCGATAACAGCATCCTCCGTGCCACCTTCAACTATCGCAAGGTCGCTTAGCCGGATCTGGCGATCCTCTAGCTGGACGGCAGCAGGACCGCTCGCCGCTGCGGCAATCAGAGCCATACTTGCAAATTCAATTATCATGTGTGCGACCACTTAAGTCAGGAACCTACCTACTGAGACTGTTGGTAATTGATGCGACCTGATCGGCTGTCTGGATCACCTGCGCACTTGCCGCATAAGCTCGTTGCAGGATGAGCATCTCAACCATCGCTTCGGTCATCTCGACGTTGGATTGTTCCATCATCCCCTGGCGAATAAACCCAACGCCATCTTCGCCCGGCACCGCGTCAGTCATCAAAGCCCCTTCAGCTAGGCGATATTGGCCAGCACCCATTGGGATCAGATCATCATCAGACTGTTGGCGGACAAGCGTGATCTGTCCGATTTCAAGCATTTCTCCAGCCTCTATCTCAGCCTGGACTGTGCCGTCTGCATCGATCCGCAGAGCCTTTGCGTCCTCAGGCACCGCGATCATTGCGCGCAACGGCGATAGACCTTGAGCGGCAAGCATTCCGTCGCGATCAACTTCGAGTTTGCCCCCGCGCCAGAGCATGTTTTCTCCGTCCGGACCTATGAGCTCGATAAACCCTGCGCCGTCAATCGCCAGATCGAGAGGTGAGCCAGTGGTCTGAAGCTCGCCGTGATCAGACAGCATCATGCGAGTGGACATCCTTATCCCACCATTTTGTGCGCTTGATTGGCGTGCCAGTCGCTCATTTTCGCTCAATACGTCGCCTTGTGTTGAGACGATTTCTGAGAACTGTACCTCCGCGCGTTTAAAGCCCGGAGTGTTGATATTCGCAACATTGTTGGCATGCGTTTCCAGCGCTCTTTGCTGCGCACGCAAGGCTACGGCCCCCACCTCATAGGCTCCATTCATTATCCACTCCTCCCGAAGGTGTTGATAGCTCGATCGATTAGCTGATCGTACGCCCGGATGATTTGCGCGCCGCTTTCGATTTGGCGCTGTGCTTTCATCAACTCGACCATTTCATCTGATAAGGTGACATTGGAACGCTCAAGCATTGCTTGGCGTATCTCGCTGGTCTCTGCTTCGCTCAGATTTGCCAATCCTTCGCTTGTAAGAGTGCGCCCAATATTTGGTTCTGCAGGTTCGAACAGGCCGATGGTGCCCAGCACTGCGTTGCCATCCAACATGGTTCCATCGGGCAAGATTTCTAACGCATAAGTTGAGGTGGTTGCGTCGCCTCCAGATGCGAGCTGGAGGACGCGTCCTTGCCCATCGATCAGCGCTCCATCTGCTGCGATCCCGAATTTTCCCGCACGGATAAAGCTGTAGTTGTCGCCATCACGGACAAGAAAATAGGCGGTTCCGTCAATTGCGAGATCGAGTGTTTCACCGGTATCAAAAATGGCGCCTTGAGCAGACTTAAATTCGAAGCTGATCTGAGGAACATTTAGTTCCGAAACAATTGCATCTGCATCTGCCTCGACTTCGCTAAAGGCGATCTGCGCCTTATAACCGGGCGTTTCGGCATTTACGGTGTTCTGCGCAGCGATTTCAATGCGTCGCTCCCCGCCACGCATGGTGGCAGACGCAATCTCTAACAAACCCACTTAGCAACCCCTTGCAAATGAATGCCTGTAAGCATGGGCCTTGTTCGATTCGGGTCAAGACAGGGTCTCGTATTTTCGAGATTTGACGACGAAAACACATGTTGAGAATCGCAGTTTTTCGATTCGAATTCAAAGAAACACTGGGTTTATAAGTCCGACCACACTGGATTTTGTTTATGTGAAAAAGCTGTTGAAAAAAATTCTGATGCTCGGCTGATATATATTTCAATCAACCGAATTGAGGGCAAGAAATCTTGATGTGTCGGACCAGTATGGGCGGCTCGGGATGGCTGGATTTATGCCCGTATCTAAAGGGTGATCACAATACAGCTAGGCGTTACACGGATGCAAATCCGGCATCCTGATAACTACTCGTGTCAATTCGGAAATCGGCGCGACATTTGTCGAAGTCTGATCTCTAAAAAGTTCGTGTAGGGCGACTTTTGCACAGACTTATCCAATCAAGATCCTCTGACTTGTTTGCCAAGCGATCAAAGCCTGATGTCATTGCGCTTTGCTGAATCAGCAAAGGGTCGCAAAATGTCATCTGAAATCGCGTTAGATCTTCTAACGAATATGCTGTGGTCGGCTGCTTTGGTTGCTGGGCCCGTTATGCTCGCCACGCTCTTGGTTGGATTGACTATTTCAGTCTTTCAGGTCGCTACGCAAATACAGGAAATCACGCTGTCCTATGTGCCTAAAATCGTGACAGCCGGGACAATGCTGATCATCTTGGGGCCGTGGATGGTCGCTCAACTCGTGGGCTTCGCAACCGACCTTTATCTCTTGATCCCCGATTTGGGACGGTGATGGACGGTAGGGCATAAGCTTTGGAAGACTTAAGCAATACGGTCGTCGCAATCTTGCTGGTTTCCCTTCGACTGGGACCGAGCATTGCCTTTGCGCCGCCATTTACGCTGCTGCGTATCCCCATCACAGTGCGTATTCTGCTATCGATTAGTCTGTCGATTTGGCTTGTCGCTGCGCGCCCGGACCAAGTCGAAATTGTCGCCCGGACCGACAGTTTTGCGCTACCCTTGGTCGGTGAGCTTTTAGTGGGCGTCGGTTTGGCGCTTGGCCTTCAGATTGCGTTTGCAGCGATTGTTTGGGCAGGTCGAGCGCTTGATATCCAAGCAGGTTTCGGTCTTGCCATGCTCGCTGATCCGACCACAAACGCGCGCATTCCTCTGGCCGGAACCATCCTAGCATACGGCGCGGGCATGATCTTTTTCACTATCGGTGGCCATTATGATCTGATCGCACTCTGGTCCGCATCGTTCGATGTCTTGCCAATCAACTACGGCATTTTGCAGCCGGACATCGGTGCAATTGCCCGCGTGATGGGAACGCTGTTTTTACTCTCGATTGGCCTTGTCGGAATCTCGATGCTGTCGATCTTCTTAACTGATCTTGTGATCGCCTTTCTCAGTCGAACATTGCCTCAAATGAACGTCCTGTTGCTTGGCTTCCAGGTCAAGGCGATGGTGATGTTAATAACGCTACCCATCTGCCTCACTTTTGCGCTGGGCATCTATCTTCGGATCATCCGCACTGCTGTCACGGAGCCTGCAGGATTCTGGGAGGCCATCCCGTGAGCGAGCAGGGAGAAGAGCAGAACAAAACTGAGGAACCGACGCCGTTCAAGCTCAAGAAAGCGCGGGAAAAGGGGCAGGTCGCTCGCGGTATGGACTTGGGTTTTTCAGCCGGGCTCATCGCTCTTGCGATGGCCGCAACTTTTCTGGGGCAGCAGTTTGTGGTGCAGGTTGCTGATGTAATGCGTCTGACCTTCGCCACAGGCATCGATGGTCGTGGGGATGCAAACGAAGTTCTTGGGCTAATCAGCTCGATCTATTGGTATTTGTTCCAACCGCTCATCATTTTTGGGTGTATCATTGCGATCATGCTGATCACGCTCGATTTGCTGCAATTGCGAGGACTCATCTTCACGATGCATCCGTTGAAGCCCGATTTTAAAAGACTCAATCCTGCCAAAGGCCTAAAGCGTATCTTTAGCCTGCGAATGGTGAAAGAGACGATAAAGAACATCGTCAAATTCAGCACTTACACTGTTGTCGCATACTTCGTGATCAGCAGTGCGATTGAGCAATTCGGTATCCGTCTGACCGACGCAAGCAAATTGGCGATGACGATGGAAGAGGCAGGGCTGTGGATGCTCTATGCCTTCATCGCCTTCAGCCTCGTGTTTGCGGCAATCGATCAGATCATTGTCCGCGGTGAGTTTCGCAAGCAGATGCGCATGAGCCGCCGTGAATTGACGCGTGAAACAAAGGACCGGGAGGGCGAACCGCGCATCAAGCAAAAGCGCAAGGAGCTGCACCAACAAATGAGCCAGCAGTCCGAAAATCTTGGGCAGGTGCCGGGCGCAGATTTGGTTGTGGTAAACCCAGAGCATTACGCTGTAGCGCTGAGCTATGATCCCCAAAACGACAAGGCACCCAAAGTGCGCGCAATGGGCCGTGGGCATATGGCGCAGCTGATCAAGCGCAAGGCTGGGTTGCATGCAGTGCCGATTATTCCCAACCCGCCGCTGGCGCGCGCGCTCTATGCCGACTGCCACCCGGGTCAAGAGATTCCGTCAGACCACTATCGCAAAGTGGCGATGCACTATCGCAAGTTGCAAGTTCATAAAACACCGACGAGGGATGCTATGCTGGAGAGTTCCGCATGATCGCCAAATTATTCAGTAACAATAAAGATTTGGCTCTTGTTTTCGGCACTTTGGCGATCCTGATCATCTTGTTCTCGCCAATCCCGCCGGCATTGCTGGATTTTGCGATCATCGTGAACTTTGGTTTCGCGTTTACGATCCTTTTGCTGACATTCTACGTCCAGAAGCCAGTCGAGTTTTCTACGTTTCCCTCGATCCTACTGGTCGCAACTTTGTTCCGACTATCGCTCAACGTAGCAGCGACGCGGCTTATCCTCACTGGCGCTGATGCGGGGGAGGTGATCGATTCCATCGGTTCATATGCAGTGCAGGGCAATTTCGTGATTGGCCTCGTCGTCTTCGTGATCCTCGTCGTGGTGCAGTATGTGGTGGTTACGAGTGGGGCGCAGCGCGTGTCCGAAGTCGCCGCTCGATTCACGCTCGATTCCATGCCTGGCCAGCAAATGAGCATCGATGCAGATCTGAACTTGGGTATTATCACTCAAGATGAAGCGAAAGCTCGACGTGAGGAGCTTGAGAAGCAAGCCAATTTCTACGGCGCAATGGATGGTGCATCCAAATTCGTCAAAGGCGATGCGATCGCTGGTGTGATTATCGTCTTGGTCGATATCATCGCTGGCCTTATCGTTGGTGTCGCGCAAATGGGTATGTCGTGGCCCGAGGCTATGCAGCGTTTTACCTTGCTTACCATCGGCGACGGGATCGCAACCCAGCTGCCCGCCTTAATCATTGCTGTGGCGACCGGTATTATTGTCACCCGCTCGGCTGCTGACCGGCAGCTCAGCACTGAGATTTTCAAGCAGCTTGCCTCGGTTCCACGCATCCCACTGATTGTCGCGGCAATTCTTGTATTTATGCTTCTCTTACCCGGTATGCCCAAATGGCCAATTGTCATCGTAGGTGCGGTCGCATTCTTTGCTTGGTGGCGCATTCGCAAGAGTGACCAAACTTCGACAATTGAAGAAGACGAGGGTGATGAGAAAGACAAATCGCTCTCGGTCGATGGACCAAACTCGATTGAATTGCGCCTTGGTTCGGAACTCATGGAGACCTGGCAGACCCAACAAGCGATCTTGCTTGATCGGATCGGCAAACAGCGTGAGTCCATAGAAAGAAACCTGGGCTTCTCACACCCAAAGGTCTCAATTCTTGCAAATTCTGATCTCGGCGGGCTCGACTATGAGATTGCCGTCTATGGTGATGCCTATGGCAAGGGAATGGTGCATCCAGACCGCTTACTGGCACTAAAGCAGAACGATCAAGCCAGCCCAATTGATGGCATTCCGGGCAAAGATCCAGCTTATGGGCTCGATGGTTTTTGGATTGAACAATCGCTGGCTGATACAGCTCGCCGATCTGGGTACAGTGTCGTAGAACCAGAGGCGGTGGTGACGGCCCATATTAGCGAGGTGGTGAAATCGGAGATTTCTGCGCTTCTGACTCGCGCGGCAACGGTCGAACTGCTTGATCAAGTGCGAGGCCGCCAGCCGGGACTGATTGAGGAGTTGGTGCCGAACATAGTGACCGCTTCCGATGTACAGCGGGTTCTGCAAAATCTGTTGCAGGAGCGCGTCTCCATCGCGAATATCGACCTTATCCTTGAAACCCTTGTCGATATTGGCCGTCATACCAAAGAGCCTGCAGTTCTTAGCGAGCGGCTGCGAGAGCATTTGGCAGTTTCGATCTGCTCCTCCCTGCGCGGGCAGAATGCTGACCTGTCTGTACTTAGTCTCGACCCACGCGTTGAAAACCGCATTCTCGCTAATCTTGGCGAGGGCGGGGGAGAGAACCTGATTTCTGCTGATCCGCGTCTTGCCGAACAGTTACTCCAGAGCTTGGCGCCAATGGTTGATAACATGGTGCGACAAGGGCGCAATCCAGTGCTCTTGTGCGCCAGCCCGATCCGGCGCGCGATGGTGCGGCTTGCCCAGCGCACGATCCCACATCTATCGGTGATTTCGGTTGATGAAATCCCGCTGCGCACCGCCTTGAGCAGCTTTGGTATTGTCAAACTGCCCGAACTTGAGACGGCCTAGACCGCTAAACTCCCTGGAAGAAGGCGAATATGGAAGACCAACCCGCAGAAAAGCTGAAATCGCTCACACAGTTTCTCGAGAGCGATCCGAAGAACCCGGCACTTTTGCGCGATGTCGCCGAAACGGCGCTCGAAGCAAATGAGTGCGAGCTGGCGAATAGCGTTTTCGGACGTCTCAATGCTGTTGAGCCGCTAAAAGGCGAAATGGCGAATTTGGCTGGTATTGCCGCGATGCGGTCAGGGGATCAGAATGCTGCGCGCGAGTGGTACGCAATTGCCGAACAGGAAATGCCTGAGGATACAGGGCTCCAATTTAACCGGGCATGGAGCCTTGCGTTGTCCGGCGAGTTTAGTGCGAGCGCTGAGCTGTTGAACGAAGATATGACCAAGTCACTGCCGCAAGCAGCCATGCTTGATATGCAGATCGCACATGAACTTGGGGCGTTTGAGGATGCAGAAGCAAAGATGGACGCCTATCTTGCGCTTCACCCCGAATACCCGCCCCTGCAAGCGGCTGCATCGGTGTTGGCTATGGATGTTGACCGACCTGAGCTCGCGCGCGAGGCAGCTCTCAAAGGCGGCGAACATCCCGATGCGGTGACAACGCTCGGCACGCTCGATTTGGGCGAGTTCAAAGTTGAAAGAGCTGAAGCGCAGTTTGCAAAAGCGCTCGCCACTGGGCACAAAAACCCGCGAGCTGAGATTGGCCTTGGCCTCGTTGCTTTGGCCCGCAAGGACTACACCACGGCGGCCGTAGCAATAGATAAAGGCGCTGAGCAGTTCGGAGACCATCTTGGTTCTTGGATTGCGGCCGGTTGGTCATACCTTTTGGCTGAAGAGCATGAAAAGGCTCGTGAGCGGTTCCAGAAAGCTCTCGATACCGATGATACCTTTGGCGAGGCTCAAGGATCACTGGCCGTGATGGATGTTCTTGAAGGCAACATGGAAGAGGGTGAGCGCAAGGCGCAAATTGCCCTTCGCCTTGACCGCCAGAGTTTCTCCGCCTCCCTGGCAAGTATCCTGATCGCTAATGCCAAGGATGAGCCTGAGGCCGCTCAACGTATCCTGGAGCGCGCACTTCACACCAGCGTTATGCCTGGTGGAGAAACCTTGGAGCAGGCGATTGTTCAATCCATGGCAGTCGGGGCGGTGAAGAACTGAGCCACGCCGCTTAGTCCAAATTTGGCTTTTTGGAAATCCAGGTTGCAGACAGTTTCAGCGCCGATACTTGGCACTCATGATTAGACTGGACGTGGACAGCACCTTTGGTTGAAACCACTAAGCAAACAATCAGATTGCCCCAAGCCGTGGTGCCGTGTTAGCTCACGAACATTGCCGTTTTTGACATAATGTGGCGGCACAATTGACAATATTTAAATCGAGGGATCGCAAAATGAATATCAAGCCCGTGTTGTACGCTTGCTCTGTTGCCTGCATGGCAAGTGCATTGTCACTAACGAGCTTCGTAAGCCCAGAGGGTGTGGCCGCTCAGACCACTGCAACACAGGTTCAAGCGACTGAAACTCATAGAATTCCTGTGGGCGAATTTGTGAAAACGCCCAATATGCGGAATGTAAGCATATCTCCCAGTGGTAAGAAACTAGCATATCTTGCTGCTAAAGGAGGGCAATCAGTTTTGGTCACCCTTGATCTCACCACTTATCAAGAGAAGGTCATCCTTTCGTCTGAAGAAAGTCGTGAGAGAGGCGACCGACAGATGACTGGCTTTCGTTGGGTCGGTGATGACCACATACTTATTACAGTCATTCTTCGTGAGAATCTGGGCTTTGGCGAAGGGAACTTCCGTCGCCTACTCGCCTATGACGTGAACGACGGAGAGCTGATTCAGCAGGCTTGGAGAAGTACAGGTGGTGACGGCGGAGTGGTACTATACATTGATCACGAAGAAGGCGAATATCTGCTGCAAAGAGATAACACGACGGATTCACTTGGGCGTAGAGGTTATCCTGAAGTGGTCCGGGTCGACATTGATACGGGCAAAGCGACCCGCTTTCAAAAGACAAACCCGGTCATCCGCGGTTGGGCGGCTGACAGCCAAGGCGTAATCCGCGCAGGCTTCAACCGCGACCGCGACAGCGGCAAACAACGCATGCTGTTCAAGCCCGACGGCGAGAGAAACTTGAAGACTGTCTTCAACGAGGCCGATGCAACTTTCACTGAGACTTTGCCGGCCCCCTCGATGTTCATTCCGGGCACCAACTATGCCTATGCCGTGTCGAACCATGAAGGCTTCAATAAGATCTATAAGATCGACATGACAACAATGACACCTGTCGAAGTGGTCTTCGAACAGGAAGGCTTTGATGTGCAGGGCCTGATTACGATGGGTAATGGATCGAAACTGCTGGGCGTCAGGACGTTTGATGGGTCGCGTGGGATTGCGTGGATCGATCCCGAGATGAAGACAATTCAAGCTAACCTGGACGCTAGCTTTGGCGAAGACAACACGCGGATTGTTGATTGGTCAGATGATCTCAAGACCCTGGTCGTCCGCTTGGGAGGCACCAGCACAAATCCGGGATACTTCATCTACAACCTTAACTCAGGTGACTTCCAGCTGCTCAATTGGTCGCGAGTTGGCCTTAAGGACACACCCCTGAACCCAGTGAAGGCGGAATGGTATACTGCGAGTGATGGCACCAGAATGCAGGCGATTGTAACCTATCCCCGTCACCGGATAGGTGAAAAAAACCTGCCGGTTGTAGTGATGCCCCATGGTGGTCCATTCGGGGCATTATCGTCGACTGCAGGTGATGAGCCGTGGAACCAGCCGCTTGCCGAACAAGGGTATGTGGTGATTCAGCCAAATTATCGCGGCTCTGGCGGCTATGGAAAGGAATTCGTCGCAATTGGCCGTAGGCCAGGCGGATATGGTATGCGGATGCAGGACGATTTAAATGATGTCCTCACTTACTTTGGAGAGAAGGGCACGGTTGATCCTTCAAGAGCATGTGTCATGGGGTGGTCCTATGGCGGTTATGCTGCGGCCCGCGGCGCTCAGCGTGACCCCGGCGTTTGGAAATGTGCGATCGCAGGGGCGGGCGTGTACGATATGCCTCTTATGAACAAGTGGGATGCGGAAAACCTCGGGCGCTTTAATCGGGGTTTCCAGGCAACATCAGACAACCCGGTTGGCATATCGCCAGCGCGCAATGCAGAAGGCCCATGGTCTCCTATCCTCATTGTGGCCGCGAAACGAGATGCTCGTATCCCTATGGAGCAGGCTGAAGCTTTGGTGTCCGCTCTTGAAAGATCCGGCAAGGTCGAAGGCGAGGACTTTAAGTATATCGTTCAAGAACAGGGTACGCATAACCTGCCTTATGACGATGTGCATATTCAATGGATCGCCGAGGCCAATGCGTGGCTCGAAAAATATAATCCGGCCTATGTTGCGTCAGATGAGAGCAAAGCCCCGCCTATGCTTGAGGTTGAATAACCGAGACCTGTCTTAACCCGACCTGTCCTTAGCGGTGTCAACATAGGCGATCCGGCCGACGATATTTGGGTTTGTTTGGCCAACTCACGTCGTATTTGCGGCGTGAGGACGAGGGTGGTTAGCTTGTTGATCGCGTTCCACCGTGGTGTAGAATTGCAGCAGAGTTCGTGATCATAGCTGATTTTTCCTCACTGCCATGTTTCGATTAGCTTGTCATACTCGATCGTAATTGGGGTCGGGTCTTCATTGGCAAGTTTAGCCTTCGGAGAACCGGGCTGGCCAAGCCAATAGTCTGCGCTGCGTTCTTCATTTAGCTTCGGGCCAAGATCGCCTTGAAGTCCGGCCCGTTCAAGCCGCTCGAGCACACGCTCTTGCTGTTTGCATAGAGCGTCGAGCGCAGCTTGGGGAGACTTGGTGCCTGAAGATGCATCGCCAATGTTCTGCCACCAGAGCTGGGCAAGGCGCGGATAGTCGGGCACATTGGTGCCAGTGGGCGACCACCGAGTGCGTGCCGGCGAACGATAGAACTCTATGAGCCCACCAAGCTTGGGGGCACGATCAGTAAAGCTCTCATGCTGAATCGTTGACTCGCGAATGAAGGTAAGCCCCACATGCGCCTTCTTCACATCGACAGTCTTTGAAGTCACGAATTGCGCATAGAGCCACGCGGCTTTGGCTCGGTCCGTTGGGGTAGACTTCATTAGAGTCCAGGAGCCTGCGTCCTGATAACCAACCTTCATCCCTTCTTCCCAGTAGGCACCATGCGGGCTGGGGGCCATGCGCCACCGCGGTCTGCCATCATCATAGAGGACCGCTGAAGCCTCTTCACCGACCATGTTAGCAGTGAAGGTGGTGTACCAGAAGATCTGCTGCGCAATCGCGCCTTGGGCTGGTACCGGCCCTGCTTCGGAGAAGGTCATGCCAACCGCAGAAGGAGGGGAGTACTCGTTCAGCCATTTGGAATATTTGTCGAGCGCGTAAACAGCAGCTGGCGAGTTGGTCGCGCCGCCTCGAACTACACAGGAGCCGACCGGCTGGGAGCTGTCATTTACACGGATGCCCCATTCGTCCACGGGCAAGCCATTAGGCTCGCCGATCGAACCCATTCCCGCCATCGACATCCACGCATCGGTGAAGCGCCAGCCGAGCGAGGGGTCCTTCTTACCGTAATCCATACTGCCATAGACTTTTTGTCCGTCGATCTCACGCCCGGTGAAGAATTCAGCAATGTCTTCATAGGCCGACCAATTGACTGGTACGCCTAGGTCATAGCCATAGGCTGCCTTAAAGTCGGTTTTGATCGCCGGATCGGTAAACCAGTCGTAGCGGAACCAATAAAGGTTCGCGAATTGTTGATCGGGTAACTGATAGAGCTTGCCGTCGGGGCCAGTCGTAAAGTCTGTGCCGATAAAGTCGTCCAAGTCCAACGTAGGGCTGGTTACATCACTGCCATCGCCAGACATCCAATCGGTGAGGTTGCGCACTTGCTGATAGCGCCAGTGAGTGCCGATTAGGTCGGAGTCATTTACGTATGCATCATAGATGTTCTCATCGGACTGCATCTGTGTCTGAAGTTTTTCGACCACATCGCCTTCACCGATTAGGTCATGCGTGACCTTGATCCCTGTAATCGCCGTGAAAGCGGGTGCGAGCACTTTGCTCTCATATTCGTGGGTTGCGATGGTCTCTGAGACGACCGAGATCGCCATTCCTTGATAGGGCGTGGCCGCGTCCATGAACCAGTCGATCTCGGCCTGTTGTTCTTCGCGAGTAAGCGCGGACATATCCCCGATCTCATCGTCGAGAAAATCGCTTGCGGCTTGGTTACGATCGGCCTCGCTCGGGACTACAAAGTCGCTATCCGCTCCATCTGAACAGGCGGCCAGCGCAAGGCTGCCAGCCAGCACAATCGCAATTCTCATCAATCTCTTCCCGTCATTTTTGTCTCGGTTCGGCTCTCATACCCAGCGGAAAACGCCCAATGCAAACACTGCGCACAATCCGAGGGCCCAATATTGTGGCCAATCGGTGAGGCCGATCCATGCAAGATTCACAAAGGCTGATCCCAGCAGGGTTAGGAATAGGCGGTCTCCGCGCGCCGTTTCGATACCCAAAGCACCCATACGCGATGTGCTGGGGCGTTTGATTGCCAGCAGGCTCATCACAGCGAGCGCGGAGGCTATACCCGCGAAGAACAGCGCTGTGGGCAAAGTCCAGGCCATCCAGTCCATACTATACCCTTCCTAATGCAAAGCCCTTGGCGATGTAGCCACGGACAAAATAAATCACGATTGCACCAGGTATTATGGTTAGCACTCCGGCGGCGGCGAGCACGCCCCAGTCAAGCCCTGATGCTGAAACTGTGCGCGTCATGATCGCAGTGATGGGCTTCGCGTCGACGCTTGTAAGGGTGCGGCTAAGCAGGAGCTCAACCCAGCTGAACATGAAGCAAAAGAAGGCCGCAACCCCTATTCCAGGCGCGATCATTGGGATGAGAATGCGCGTGAAAAAACGCGTAAAACCAAAACCGTCGATAAATGCAGTTTCATCAATCTCGCGCGGCACACCCCTCATAAAGCCTTCCAAAATCCACACTGCGAGCGGTACGTTGAACAGGCAATGTGCAAGTGCAACAGCGATATGGGTATCGAATAGGTTCACGCTAGAATAGAGCTGGAAGAAAGGCAGAGCAAAAACTGCTGGCGGCGCCATGCGATTTGTTAGCAGCCAGAAGAACAGGTGGTTGTCACCCACAAATCTATAGCGGCTGAAGGCGTAGGCGGCGGGCAGGGCAACGCACAGCGAAATGACCGTATTCATTGCCACGTAAATGAAGCTGTTCACGAAGCCCATATACCAGGAAGGATCGGTCAAGATGGTCCGGTAATTCTCCAGAGTTAGATCCTCAGGGAACAGTGTGAAGGCCCCCAGAATCTCTGAGTTCGGTTTCAGGCTCATGATGATGAGCCAATAGATCGGCGCCAGCAGAAACAATAGGTAGGCGAGCATGATTATGGCCGAGAGGCGGAGCTTCTTCATGACTGCGGCTTGTCTTTTTCATTTGCGATCATCACCGTGTAAAATACGTAGGAAATCAGCAGGATTACAAGGAAGTACATGAGTGAGAAGGCCGCGGCTGGCCCAAGATCAAACTGTCCTAGCGCGATCTTCACTAGGTCGATCGAAAGGAAGGTCGTCGCATTTCCCGGGCCTCCGCCAGTGAGTACGAATGGCTCGGTGTAAATCATGAAGCTGTCCATAAAGCGCAGGAGTACTGCGATGATCAGCACCCCGCGCATCTTGGGTAACTCGATATAACGAAAAATGCTCCAGCGGCTGGCCTGGTCTATCTGGGCAGCCTGATAATATGCCTGAGGGATGGAACGCACCCCGGCATAGCAGAGAAGCGCGACCAATGACGTCCAGTGCCAGACATCCATTGCGATGACAGTGACCCATCCATCGAACGCGTCCTGAGCGTAATTGTAAGAGATGCCCATATCGGTGACTATGCGACCCAGCAGGCCAATATCAGAGCGCGCAAAGACCTGCCAGATCGTACCGACGACATTGTATGGGATGAGCAAAGGTAGAGCAATCAAGACCAAGCAGAGTGACGCCAGCCAACCTTTCTTTGGCATACATAAGGAGATCAATACACCGAGCGGGATCTCAATCAAAAGGATTATGGTGGAGAAGAGCAGCTGCCTGCTGAAGGCGTCCCATAGTCGCTCTGAACGGAGTAGCTCGCGATACCATTCAAGGCCAACCCAGAAAAACTCATTACCGCCAAAAGTGTCCTGGAACGAATAATTGACAACCGTCATCATCGGAATGATCGATGAGAACGCAACCAGAATGAGCACCGGAAGCACCAGAAGCCAGCCGCGTTGATCGGTGGTTTTCTGCATCAGTTCAGCGTTCCTGGATCAATTCGCCAACCATCACAAAAAATGCTGACTTTGGTAGGATCGAAAGTGAGGTGCGTCATGTTTGAAGTGATCTCCTGATCGGCCTTGAGCACGATATTGATCTCTTCGCCCAAAACGCTGGCATTGACGAGCCTTTGGCGGCCTGCGTCCTGCACACGAAGGATTTGAACAGGGAGCCCTTCACCGTTTGTGAGCTGTGCAGATTCTGGCCGAATGCCGAGCTGTACTTGACCTGGCGGGCGCCCATAACTCTGCGCAAGTTTGACTCTTTTACCTCCAATTACCGCTTGGTTATCTTCAATCGAGACCGGTAAAAAGTTCATGCCTGGTGAGCCAATGAAATAGCCAACAAAGCTATGCGCTGGTCTTTCGAACAGCTCCTGCGGCGTTCCGATTTGCAAGACCTCGCCATCCTTCATTACTACCACCTTGTTAGCGAAGGTCAGTGCCTCGGTCTGATCATGTGTGACGTAAATCATCGTGTGGCGAAATTCGCTGTGAAGCGATCTAAGCTTTGCTCTTAGTTCCCATTTTAGATGTGGATCAATAACCGTAAGTGGCTCATCAAAGAGGATTGCATTTACGTCATCGCGCACCACGCCGCGCCCGAGCGATATCTTTTGCTTAAGGTCAGCGGTTAGTCCGCGCGCTTTTTTGCCAAGATGCGCCTCCAGCCCTATCATCTGTGCAATGCGGTCCACCCGCTCACTAATAGTCTGTGCGTCCACCCCGCGATTGCGCAACGGAAAGGCAAGATTATCGCGCACGCTCATCGTGTCGTACACAACTGGAAACTGAAAAACCTGTGCGATGTTGCGTTTAGCTGTCGAGGCATTGGTCACATCATTTTCGCCGAAAAACACACGCCCACGTGTCGGTTGGAGCAGGCCAGATATGATATTGAGCAAGGTCGTTTTGCCGCAACCGCTCGGTCCAAGCAACGCGTAGGCCTCACCGTCAGTCCACCGAAGATTTAGCTCTTTCAAAGCAAAGTCATCATCGCTTTTAGGGTTTGGATGATAGCTATGCGCCAGATTTTCGAGAGTGATTGAGGCCAAACCTATGCTCCAGCCACACGACTCGTGCCTCGAGGTGCATGTGCAAGCTTACCGTCTTTACCAAAGTAAAAGATGCCCTTTGGGTTTAGGCTGACTTTCAGGCTTGTCCCTTCCGCAAAGCTCTGGAGGCCGTGCGCCAAACTAATCCAGCGTGCTCCTTGCACGTTGAGATGGAGGAAAGTTTCAGAACCAGTCAGTTCTTTGGCGCTTACTTTTGCTGCAAAAGTAAGATCACCAGCTGCTCCTTCGCCCAATTGTACTTGGTGGGCCCGAAAGCCCGCACGGTAATCACCATCAGGCATCGTGGTCTGGTCTACCTGCAAAGCTGCGCTTTGACAGTCTGGGAACCGTATAGTCTCTGCCTCTTTCTGGACGTCCAGAAAGTTCATCGGCGGATCGGAATAGACCCGCGCTGCGATCTCGTCGGCAGGTTGGTGATAGACGTCCATTGAGGGACCGAACTGGGTTACGCGACCTTCCCACAGGGTTGCCGTGTTGCCGCCGAGCAGCAATGCCTCTTCGGGCTCAGTTGTAGCATAGACAAAGATGCTACCAGAGGCTGCAAATAGGCGTGGGATTTCAATCCGTAGCTCCTCGCGTAGCTTATAGTCGAGATTGGCGAGCGGCTCATCCATCAGCACAAGCCCCACATCTTTGGCGAGCGCGCGGGCGATTGCGCATCGTTGTTGCTGGCCACCAGAAATCTCACTGGGCTTGCGATCAAGCAGGTCGGTCAACTTCAACAGCCTTGCCATCTCCATCACCTTGGCATCGATTTCGCTGGGTGATTTTCGCTGTAGTCTGAGGGGCGAGGCGATGTTTTCGTAGACGCTGAGCGAAGGGTAATTGACGAATTGCTGATAGACCATCGCCACATCTCGGGATTGGACACGATGACCGGTTACTTCACTTCCGTTCCAGAAGATATGGCCAGCATCGGGTTTATCGAGCCCCGCCATGATGCGCATCAGGCTGGTTTTGCCTGAAAGAGTGGGGCCGAGAAGCACGTTCATCGTCCCTTTCTCAAGTTCGATATTGGTGGGCTCAATATGTGTCTCGCCGTTCACCACTTTCGAGACATTCTGGAGGCGTAAGCTCATCGCTTGATCTTCTTACCCTACCCAGACATCAAGAACATAGCGTCCCGCGTCGATCATTTCGTCAACCTCAGACGCCGCCGCCGCTGGCGAGCAGCCTCGCTTGTTTGCGCAGATCTTGATCAGTGTTCGTCGAACATCGGGCTCCATTTTCGCGCCATCTCCGCATACGTAGAAACGCCCGCCCGCCTCCAGCAGATTCCAAACTTGATCCGCATTTTGCGAAATCAAGTCTTGAACATAGGCTTGCTGACCATCTTTTCGTGAGAATGCAGTAAAAAGACTGACTAGGCCGTCGGCGGCATAACGCTCAAGTTCGTCGCGATACATGAAATCATGATCACGGTGTCGGCATCCATAAAATAGGAGCGCTTCGCCAAGCTGCGTTCCTTGCGCCAATTGGGCAGCGCGCTGCTGAAGGAAGGAGCGGAAGGGTGCAATACCGGTACCGGGTCCGACCATAATGATCGGCGTTTTTGGATCGTCTGGCAAGCGGAAATCTGCCGTTGGTATGCGGACTAGCGCCTTTACACGCGCACCGGGCTCAAGCTCAGCAAGATAATTCGAGCACGTACCTTTAAATTCACCCTTGCCAGACAGTGCAGGTCCCTTGACCACGCCAACGCATACCGCACATTCGCCTGGCGTTGCCTCAGGGGCTGATGCGATCGAGTAATAGCGCGGGCTCATAAACGGGATAAGTTCGAGGAATACACCTAGCGGCAAGTCGCAGGCTGGAAATTTTTCAAGGATGTCGAGGACGGACTTGCGCTTTTTATGAACTTCGCTGGTATATCGATCTTCACCGGTATCGGATGAGCTAGCCAGCGCCTCTAGCTCCGCGCGTGCATTAGGGCATTCGCAATAATGTGCGAGTGTTTTTAAGTCCTTGCGCGTCGCGACTGCTTGCAATTCGCCTGCGGTCTCCGCCAGGCGCAGAACTGAAAAAGTGCTACCGCTGGGAAAACGCCCGCGCATTTCACTGCGCGATTCAACGGTGATGTAGGTGTCGCGGTCCAGCCCAAACCGGCTCAATAGGCGCTCAACCACGGCCTGATCATTTACTGGAATGACGCAGAGATGGTCGCCTGGTTGATAGGTCATGCCCTCTGGTAACTTCAGCTCTACATGCTTCGAGGATCTCGGATCGGGCGCGTTGGGGTTCTTAAGCTCTGAGACACTCACAACCTCAAGATCGCGTGCACCAAATTGATCAGCCACCTGATTGGCGGTGACACTTTCGGTGATTGCAACTGAGTAAAGCGGCTCTGCTACCGCGTTCGCTTCGGCGTCTAGGTCGAGCTCAAATGCTTTTCCGACTTTCGGCAAGAGACAATCGAGCCAATCGTGAAACTGACTGTCGACATCGCCTCGAGCGTCCAATTCCTCGGTTGGAATGATACTGACGGCTCCGTTGGTTTCCAGCTTAGCGTCAATCCTTCGAGGTACGTCCTGAAATGTTGCCGCCCAGTCCGAATTGCCACAGCCGAGGATGTAGTATGAAACACCTTTGAGCGAGGATGATGTCG
>JBCDKX010000027.1:0-22918 GCA_038746055.1 Pseudomonadota bacterium | reverse complement strand
GGACTTTGCGCGCCGACGCATTGGCATGGTTATTGGCCCAGAATCGACATTGCTCGCTGGCGTGGTGAACCTAAATATTGGCGCGGGCTCAGATGGGATTCCACGTGCTCTCTCTGCCCGCAACTCTGTGTTGGCAATAAATGGCGAAGGTGACATCATCAGCCAATACGCCAAGGCGCACTTGGTGCCTTACGGTGAGTACTTACCGCTCGAGACTGTTCTGAGCGCAATTGGCCTGTCGCGCCTGACCGCCGGCACTGTGCCCTATATCCCGGGGCCCGGCCCGCAAACGCTCAATCTTGGCGAGAAAGGCAAGGCAGGGATACAGATCTGCTATGAAATTGTCTTCTCAGGTCAGGTGGTCGACCGCGAAAACCGGCCTGATTATCTGTTTAATCCGTCGAACGATGGCTGGTTTGGCAGTTGGGGGCCGCCGCAGCATCTGGCGCAGGCGCGTATGCGCGCGATCGAAGAAGGCCTTCCTGTACTGCGTTCCACTACCACCGGGATCAGTGCGGTCATCGACTCAGATGGCACAGTGCGGCAGTCAATTGCGACAGGCAAAGCGGGCGCGCTTGAAGGCCAGCTTCCCTCGGCCAATCCACCAACGCTCTTTGCGCGCTTTGGCAATGCTCTGCCGCTGATCTGGGCTGGATTACTTGCTCTGATCGGTTTTGCAGCGCCAAGATTGCTTGCCTTGCGAGATGCACGCAGCTAGGGCGCAACACTCTAGACATAAAGACTTCCTTATATCTGCATAAAGCGCTTTCCCCTTATCCCTAAAATTTGGCTCTGGAGGCCTGAAAATCACCATGCGCAGCAACTACCTCTTCACCTCTGAAAGCGTTTCCGAAGGTCATCCGGACAAGGTTTCTGATCAGATCTCGGATGCAATTGTCGATTTGATGCTCTCCAAGGATCCCGAGGCGCGTGTCGCGTGTGAAACCATGACCACGACTCAGCGTGTTATCCTCTCCGGTGAGATTCGCTGTGCGCCGATGTATGACGAAGGCAATGAGGTTTGGGCGGTAAACGGTGGCTGGGCACCTGGGGCTAAGGAAGAGATTGAGCAAGCTGTTCGCACAACCGTGCGCGATATTGGTTATGAGCAAGAGGGCTTCCACTGGAAAACTCTGAATTTTGAAAACCATCTTCACGGCCAATCTGCGCATATTGCGCAGGGTGTGGATGCTGGCGCAGAAGGGTCCAACAAGGATGAGGGCGCGGGTGATCAGGGCATCATGTTCGGCTTTGCCTGCAATGAAACCCCCGACCTTATGCCCGCAACGCTCGATTACAGTCACAAGATCTTGGAGCAGCTCTCTAAAGATCGGCATTCGGGCAAAGCCCCGTTTCTTGAGCCAGATGCCAAAAGCCAAGTCACCTTGCGCTATCAGGATGGTAAACCGGTTTCATGTACCGCAGTGGTAGTAAGTACGCAGCATGCAGAGGGTTATGACGAGGGTGAAAAAGAGGCTGAGCTTCACTCTTATGTTAAAGGCGTCGTAGCCGCCATCTTGCCCGATGGCTTTGTTTCAGATGAGACAAAATGGCACATCAACCCCACCGGCAGCTTTGTAATCGGCGGGCCCGATGGTGATGCAGGCCTTACCGGTCGCAAGATTATCGTTGATACTTACGGCGGCGCAGCACCGCACGGTGGCGGTGCCTTTAGCGGTAAAGACCCGACCAAGGTTGACCGTAGCGCAGCTTACGTGACGCGCTATCTGGCAAAGAATGTGGTGGCCGCTGGGCTTGCGACCCGTTGCACGATCCAAATTGCCTATGCGATTGGTGTATCAGAGCCGCTTTCGCTCTATGTCGACACCCATGGAACCGCTGCTGATGGTGTGACAGATTCCAGCCTCGAAGACGCGATCCACTCAATTGGTAAACTTGGCGGGCTGACTCCGCGAGCAATCCGCACACATCTTGGCCTTAACAAGCCAATCTACCGAACCAGTGCAGCCTATGGCCACTTTGGCCGCACAGCAGATGGTGATAGCTTCCCATGGGAGCGCACGGATTTGGTCGATGACTTGAAGGCAGCTCTTAGGTGATCTGTTAGAGCGCTGTGCATGGCAGCGCCCAACCCTCCATCCTCTCGTGTTATCGAGCTCGACGCGCTGCGCGGGCTCGCTGTGATCGGCATCGTTTGGATGAATGTCTATGTCTTCGCGTTTCCGGCGCAGGGCTATTACAATCCAACTGTATGGGGTCCGGGCCTTGGGCAAGGTTCGAGCCTCGATCGGATTGTTTGGGTTATCAGCTTTGTCTTTGTCGAGGACAAATTCCGCACGTTGTTTGCGATGCTGTTTGGTGCGGGGTGCCTGATTCTGCTGGAGAAGAGTGGGGAACGGCCTTGGCGCGGGCATTATGTCCGTATGGCGGTGCTGTTCGTTATCGGCTTTGCGCATTCGGTCCTGTTCGCCAGCAATGATGTGCTGCGCACTTATGCACTGGCCGGATGTGCTTTACCGCTGCTCAGCCCCTTAAGCGCCAAAGCGCTATTCGCGATCTGTGTCGGCCTTGTCGTCGTGCATGTTGGCGGCGGAATGGTCGCGTTGGGCACCAGCGTGCTCGACTTCTACAACGGCCGCACAGCCAGTGACGCTTATCTCTTCGCCGACCGCAATTTTGGGTCCAACCCTGCGGCGGTGCAATTCATGCTTGAACAGGGGCGCGAAGAATGGGGTACGCGCATCGCGCGGCGGATTGCCGGATTCTCGTCTCAGCTAAACGTCGTTGGAAGCGCCGTACCGATCAATCTCGCGGCGATGGCGCTGGGTATGGGTCTTTGGAAGACGGGTATGCTGAAAGGCGAATGGCGGCTCTTTCTGCTCCAGCGATGCGCCACCATTGGCGCGCTGGTCGCTATTCCAGCACTGTTTTGGCTTGCCTGGTGGGTCTCGAACAATGGCTTCGCTGGACCTATCGTGGGAGGCGCAGGTCTGATCCTTTCTGCGCCTTTCGATACTCTACTGGGACTTGGCTACGCTGCTTTGGCCATGGCGTTGTTCGGACCAGGTGGCACTGCTAGCGTGCTCTTGGCAGCGGCCGGGCGACTGTCGCTCACGAACTATCTTATGACTTCTGTGATCCTTGCCGGCATCTGTGCGAGTTGGGGTCTTGGTCTGTTTGGAGAGGTTTCTCGGTTTCAGGCGCTGGCTCTGGGCATTGTACCCATTGCCGCGATGTTAATATGGTCGCCGATCTGGCTGCGCTGGGCGGGGCAAGGGCCGTTCGAACGCGTTTGGCGGACCGCATCGCGCCTGCTGGCCTAACCATCCTCGCCGAGCATTGGCGATGGGCAATCCAGCGCGAGCTCCGCATCGGAAAAGGTAAACGGGCTGCGCACCCCTGGCATACCGTCCAGGTCAACCCGCAGGCCTCTCGCAAGCACCTGCGGATCAGCGAAGACCTCGTCGAGATGGTTGATTGGACCGGCGGGCACTCCTTGTGCGGCACATGCTTTAAGTATCTCTTGCTTAGTCCATGCGACAGTGGCCTTGGCGATCTCAGCATCAAGTGCCGCGGCATTCTTGACCCGGCCACCGTTGCTGGCAAAGCGGGGTTGCTCAGCTAGGTCTTCACGGTTGAGCAGCCGAGTAAGCTTTACAAACAATCGGTCATTTGCGGGGGCCAAGATGACATGTCCATCCCGCACCGGGAAAACGCCATAGGGCGCGACCTGCGCATGCGCATTACCCATGCGCGGGGGGCTTTCGCCAGTGGTCAGGTGATAGCTTGCTTGATTTGCCAGCAGTGCGACCGAACAATCCAGCAGGCTCATATCAATCTGCTGACCCTTTCCCGTGCGTCCGCGCTGAATAAGCGCCGCTTGTATGGCATTGGCAGCGTAAACCCCAGTGGTGAGGTCACTAATCGAAACGCCCATCTTGACTGGTAGACCATCCGGCTCACCGGTTACTGACATAAAGCCGCTCATGCCTTGTATGACAAAGTCATATCCTGCTTCATGCGCCCGTGGTCCGGTTTGGCCAAAGCCAGTTATAGAGCAATAGATCAAGGCAGGATTGAGCGTTGCCAGAGAGGGGTAATCGAGCCCGAATTTAGCGAGCCCGTCGGTCTTGAAGTTCTCGATCAGCACATCGGCTTCGCTGGCGAGATCGCGCACTCGCTGAAGGTCCCCGGTGTTAGCAAAGTCGGCCACCACGCTACGTTTGCCGCGATTGCAGGCGTGATAATAGGCTGCCTCGCGATGAATCGTCCCATCCGGTCCTTCGCGCTCCACCCATGGCGGGCCCCATTGGCGGGTGCCATCGCCCTCCGGGCTTTCGATCTTGATCACATCCGCGCCCAGATCAGACAGGATCTGCCCCGCCCAAGGCCCAGCTAGGACGCGCGCAAGCTCTAATACTTTGAGCCCTGCCAACGGTGCTTTCGGATTGCGTGGGGCATCAAGCCACATGAGCGGTTAAGCGGCTTCCAACGCAACGTCATAGGCAGCGCTCGTACTGGCAGCGATATGCTCTCTGGTGACTCCTGGAGCGAGCTCGATCAGGCGGAACGGCTCATCCTTTGAAGGGCGATGAAACACACCGAGATTGGTGATGATCATATCGACGACATTGGCTCCGGTAAGCGGGAGCGTGCACTCCGGGATGAACTTCGGGCTGCCATCCTTCGCATTGTGATCCATGACCACTATAATCTTCTTGACCCCCGCAACCAGATCCATCGCACCACCCATGCCCTTGATCATTTTTCCCGGGATCATCCAATTTGCAATGTCGCCATTTTCGGCCACTTCCATTGCGCCTAGCACTGTCAGGTCAATATGTCCGCCACGGATCATGGAAAAGCTCGTCGCGCTGTCGAAATAAGCGCTGTGGGGAAGCTCGCTGATGGTCTGCTTGCCAGCATTTATGAGGTCGGCATCAACCTCCTCCTCATAGGGGAAAGGGCCAATCCCCAGCATGCCGTTTTCGCTCTGAAGCGTCACCAGCATTCCTTCTGGAATATGATTGGCAACCAGCGTCGGGATTCCGATGCCAAGATTGACGTAATAGCCGTCTTGCAGCTCTTGCGCAGCACGCGCTGCCATCTGGTCTCTGGTCCAGCCTTTGATGTGCTCACTCATGAAGTGGGTCTTTCACTAACGCGGTGCGTATCTAGAGGAGGGGTTGCGGAATGATGAACCAGCCATCGCCGATCAATGGCTCAAGCGAGTCCGCGTCCGCTGGGTTCTTCAGATAATCATAGAGCTCATCAAAGTCAGAGCGCGTGTCGCCTGCAATTGCGATTAGGCAGCTGACTTGCGAAAGCTCCTCCCGCAAGGCTTGCTTACGGTCATCTGGACTGCGCACCAATAGTACGCGATCCTTATTGTAAAGATCGAGCCCGCTAAACTTGAGGGAGCGGGTGACGGCATCGAGCTTGTCCATGCCGTTTCCGGAGATCCAGGCGATGTCGACACCGCTTTCTCGCAGTTGTGCCAAGCCACGAGCTAGGCCAGACGGTGGACGCGAAGCGGCGGTGGAATCAAACAGTCCGCCTTCAGGATCTAGGTCAATCAAAATGGTCGGCGAAACACCGCCGCAGGTGGCCTTCACAGGCTCAAGCGATATCCGGTCGCTTAGCATGGCGGCCGAAGGTTCTTCTTCCGAGCCAAGCTGGCGCTGATTGGCATAGGAGAGCAACTGGTTGATACCTGATGGCCCAAATGGTTCGCGCGCAGAGGGGACAGGAGTTGGCAGTGGTCGCACAACTTCGGCGGCAGGGGCGGCAATTTGAGCTGGCGCAGCGGCGTCTACTGGCGGTTGGATAGGAGTAGGACTTGTGATTGCCGCAGTTTCATTAGCGCTTGTCATATCTGGCATTGACGCGCGATCAGCTTCAACAAAGGCTGCGTTGAAGTCTGCGCTTACAGACGTGGCTGGAGGAATTGCACTGCGCGTTTCCTCCTCGACCGGCGTAAGATCAGAGTTGATCAGCTGGGTAGCGGAATCGGCGGTTTGAACCTCGACACTCGGCTCGAATGTGGCACGCTGAATGCTCGGTCCTGAGATGGTCCTTTCGCCTACTAGTCCGCCCGCTGCGATCGGAATGGCGGCAGCCACGCAGCCTTGTAATGCCGTCGCAGCCATTGCGGTAAGAGTAAGGCAAAGGATCCGTTCTTTTATCGGAGCTGTTCTTGTCATCTATGCTTCCTCGCGAGTGCGGACCGTGCGGAATTCGATTTTCTTATCATATGGCGCACCCAGGATCATACGATTGACGAAGACCCCGGGCAGATGAATCTCGTCCGCTGCCAAAGCACCGGCTGGCACGATCTCCTCAACCTCTGCAATACAGACCTTGCCGCATGTGGCAGCAGGTTGATTGAAGTTGCGTGCGGTCTTACGGAAGATGAGATTGCCTGTCTCATCCGCTTTCCATGCCTTTACAATGGAGAGATCGGCAAAGATCCCGCGCTCAAGGATGTAGGTCGACATCAGGCCATCCTGATCAGCAAAATCCTTGTGCTCCTTGCCCTCGGCGACCTGTGTGCCGACACCGGTCTTGGTGTAAAAGCCCGGAATCCCTGCCCCGCCAGCGCGCATTCGTTCAGCAAGCGTGCCCTGCGGACAGAACTCTACGTCGAGTTCGCCGGATAGAAATTGCCGCTCAAATTCCTTATTCTCGCCGACATAGGATGATATCATCTTTTTGACTTGACGCGTGCGCAGCAGTTTGCCGATCCCCTCATTGTCGATCCCGGCATTGTTGCTCGCGAATGTCAGCCCTGTAACGCCGCTTTCCTGAATCGCATCCAACAGCCGTTCGGGAATACCGCAAAGACCAAATCCTCCGGCAGCAACCAAGACGTTGTCTGCTATCACACCTTCAAGCGCTGACGCAGCATTTGGAAAAATTTTTGACATGGGATTTAATTAGTCCGTCTGTTTTTGGCTCGGTTCGGTCCAAAGAGACCAGCCTATCGCGCCATTATTGGGAATGCCAAGAATGCCTTTTGCTTAAGCTCTTTGATTAGTCGGAAGCGAGCGCCATGTCACGGGCTTCCAGCGTAGCTGCCGCGACCTGCACGAGTAGTGGAATTTATTAGACATTTGCCTAATAAATAGGCAAATGTCTAATAATTAAGCGATAAAGTTTGCGACAAATGACATAGTTCGCATTGGTTCCCGGATTTAAGATGCGATTTATGCAATCTTAAATGCGCCTTTCGCACTTGCACAATTTCGGCTCTAGCGGCAAATCTGCTGCATGCCTTTCAGGCATCCTCTCCCAAACTTTCAAGCCCGGCCTTAGTGCCGGGCTTTTTTCTTGCCATCGCTCCTCTCTGTGCGTCGGGTCGAAGCTCAGGGTGAATCGGGTCATATGCTCAAGTTTGCCGGAAAAGAGTGGTTTGCATTCACGCTTATCGCGCCCTAGCTACCTTTGACCAATTTCCTTAATCGCCTTGCTGTTTTTCAAGGTGGGTCATTCAGCCAAAGGACAAATGCCCATGGCAGATGCCGATACAGACGTCGCAAAATCCAGTCGCACCTTGCGGCTTCAGGTAGCGCCGGCGCGGCAAGAAGAATCGGGGCAGGGCATTGCCAGAATGCCACGCACCGCATTTAAGCACCTTGGGATTAATGAAGGTGATGTGGTTGAGATCATCGGCAAGCGCTCGACCGCCGCAATCGCCCTGCCTGCCTATCAAGAAGACGAGACGCTCGACGTCATTCGCCTGGATGGCCTTCAACGCGGCAATGCTGAGGCAGGTTCTGGCGAGCATGTTGACATTCACGTTGCCAAGTCGCGTCCTGCCACTCGGGTGGTTTTTGCTCCGGCACAACGTGATCTCCGGCTGCAAGGGCCCACGCAGGCGCTCAAGCGCAACTTCTTTAGAAAGCCACTTGTCGCAGGCGACCTGGTGGCGACAACCGGTCAACAGCCAGTGCAAAACATGCCCTCTGAAGTGCGCCATATGTTGCGTGCACCGGCCTATGCGCTGACACAAATTCGCCTTTCGGTGCAAGCGACCAGTCCCAAGGGCATCGTGCATATTGACGAGAACACCGAAGTTGAGCTGCGCACCGATTATGAAGAACCGCGCGATGCGCGCGGGGCAGTTAACTACGATGACGTAGGCGGGATGGAAGACACCATTCAGGCGCTGCGTGAAATGGTTGAGCTGCCGCTTCGCTATCCGGAGCTGTTCACCCGGCTTGGTGTTGATCCGCCGAAGGGCGTGCTGCTCCACGGTCCCCCAGGAACCGGCAAAACCCGGCTGGCGCAGGCTGTCGCCAATGAAAGCGATGCCGAGTTCTTTACGATTAACGGTCCTGAGATCATGGGCTCTGGCTATGGAGAAAGCGAAAAGCGCCTGCGCGAAGTGTTTGAGGAGGCAGCGAGAGCAGCGCCCGCAATTATCTTTATCGACGAAATCGATTCCATCGCCCCCAAACGTACCCAGGTGCCGGGCGAAGCGGAAAAACGCTTGGTCGCGCAAATGCTCACCCTAATGGATGGGCTGGAAGCGCGTGCTAACATCGTTGTTATTGCGGCGACCAATCGGCCCGATGCAATTGATGAGGCGCTACGCCGTCCGGGGCGCTTTGACCGCGAAATTGTTGTGGGCGTGCCTGATCAAGGTGGTCGGCGTGAAATTCTGGCAATCCATACGCGTGGAATGCCGCTCGAAGAGGGCGTAGATCTTACAGAGCTTGCCCGCATGACGCATGGCTTTGTTGGCGCTGATCTGGCGGCGCTTGCCCGCGAGGCGGCAATTGATGCAGTCCGGCGAATCATGCCCAAGCTTGACCTTGATGCGCGCGAAATACCGCCTGAAGTGCTCGAGGAATTGCGCGTCACCCGCGATGATTTTCAAGGTGCTCTCAAACGTATCCAGCCCTCCGCCATGCGTGAAGTGATGGTGCAGATGCCTAATGTCGGCTGGGATGATATTGGCGGCGTTGGTGATGCGATCGACAAGCTGAAAGAGGGTATTGAGCTGCCTTTAAAGAATGCCGAAGGGTTCCGCCGTCTGGGAATCCGAGCGGCCAAGGGCTTTCTGCTCTATGGCCCTCCAGGAACCGGCAAGACACTGCTCGCCAAAGCCGTTGCCAAGGAGGCCGAGGCCAATTTTATCTCAATGAAAAGCTCAGATTTGTTGAGCAAATGGTACGGTGAAAGTGAGCAGCAGATCGCCAAGCTCTTTTCTCGCGCGCGCGCTGTGGCGCCCTGTGTTGTCTTTATCGACGAAATTGACAGTCTTGCACCTGCGCGTGGCAGTGCACAAGGAGAGCCGCAGGTTACCGGCCGCGTCGTCAACACAATTTTGGCTGAAATGGACGGACTTGAAGAACTGCAATCGGTGATCGTGATCGGCGCGACCAACCGTCCTACCCTGATCGATCCGGCGCTGCTGCGTCCGGGCCGCTTTGATGAACTGGTCTACGTCGGTACGCCTGATCTGGAAGGGCGCAGGCATATCCTTGGCATTCATACTGAGAATATGCCTTTATCGAGCAACGTGGACCTCGATGAAGTTGCTGCCAAGACCGATCGTTTTACTGGAGCTGATCTAGAAGATGTGGTGCGGCGCGCAGGGCTCGGTGCTCTAAGACGCTTGGGCGGCGATGTGCCTGCGGTTGAGATGCAGGACTTCGATGACGCGCTTGATGACAGCCGGGCAACCGTAACGCCGCGGATGGAAGCTGAGTATCGCGCGATGCGTGGAGAGCTGAAAAAGCGTGCAGTCGAGGCCAATCCAATCGGCTTCTTCGCGCCGGAAAACTTGGAAGCTGAGCGCGCGGAAAAGCACGAATGAGACTATTGTCGGCGCGACAGCATAAAGAACCATACCGCAAGCACCGCTAGAAAGAGCGCAATGTAACCATAGGCGGCGGCGTCCTGCTGTTGGAAGACAACCGCATTATCGGCATCGAAGTATCGTCCGTTTTCATTGTACGGCAAGTTTGATCGCTTGTACCAAACCCATCCCAAGATCACGCTTCCGGTCAGCGCGAAAGCAGACCCTTGTTCTAATGCAGCTTTTGGCCTCAATGCGCCGCGTCCCAGCTTGCTCCTGTCCCGATATCAATCGCCAAAGGCACATCCAGTGACACTGCAGGCAGCGCAGCATCGGCCATCACGCGTTCAATGATAGGTGAGGCTGCACCAACATCACCTGCAGGCAGTTCAAATACCAATTCATCGTGTACTTGCAGGAGCATGCGCACTTGACCAAGGCCCGCATCGCGCAGGGCAGGGAGCATGCGAGCCATCGCGCGCTTGATGATATCGGCGCTTGTTCCTTGAATCGGTGCGTTGATTGCAGCGCGCTCCGACCCTTGCCGCTCGGCCTGATTCTTAGACTTGATCCGTGGGAACCAGGTCTTGCGCCCAAACAGTGTCTCGGAATAGCCAACTTCGCCAACGCTCGTGAGCGTCTCAGAGATATAGCGCTGGATGCCGGGGAAGCGCTGGAAATAGGTGTCAATCATCGCCTGCGCTTCGTCCGGCTCGACTTCAAGACGCCCTGCCAGGCCCCAGCGCGAGATGCCATAGAGGATTGCAAAGTTGATTGTCTTGGCCCTTGCGCGAGTATCCCGTGTGACTTCACCGAACATCTCAGTGGCAGTACGCGCGTGGATGTCTTCACCCCCGGCAAACGCGTCTTTGAGTGTGCCGACATCGGCCATATGTGCGGCCAAACGCAGCTCAATCTGCGAATAGTCTGCCGCGAGCAGGACATTGCCTTCTTCAGGGACAAAGGCCTCCCGGATTTGCCGCCCGATGGGAGTGCGGATCGGTATGTTCTGGAGGTTCGGATCGGTTGAGGAAAGCCGCCCGGTTTGTGCTCCCACGAGGCTATAGCTGGTGTGCACGCGGCCGGTATTGGGATTGATCTGTGCTTGCAGCGCGTCGGTATAGGTGGATTTGAGTTTCGATAGATGCCGCCATTCCAGCACCTTCTTGGTGATCGCGGCGGCTTCGGGGTCGCTGCTCAGCTTTTCTAGCGTTGACTGATCGGTAGAATAGGCCCCGCTCTTCCCTTTTCTGCCGCCCTTGAAGCCCATTTTGTCAAATAGGATTTCGCCCAACTGTTTGGGAGAACCAACAGCGAATTCTTCTCCCGCAGCTTTATGTATCGCTTGCTCTAGGCTGGCGGTCTCGCTCGCGAACTCTTCAGACAGTTTGGCGAGGCGCGCTCGGTCGACGTTGATGCCTTCGCGCTCCATGCCAGCGACAACCGGGATCAGCGGTCGGTCGACGCGCTCATAGATGCTCGTGCCACCCTCTTCCGCAAGCCTCGGTTTGAGGTGGCAATATAGTCTTAGGGTCACATCGGCATCCTCGGCCGCATATTCGGTGGCCCGGTCTAAGGGCACTTCACCAAAGGGAATGGCTTTCTTGCCGGTTCCGCATACCTCTTTAAAAGAGAGCGGTGTGTGGCCCAGGTGACGCTCGGACAGTTCATCCATGCCGTGACCACCGCCGATCCCATCTCCACGCCCGGCGTCGAGATCAAAGCTCATCACCATAGTGTCTTCAATGGGTGCAACGCTGATCCCGGAACGC
The DNA here is from genome assembly GCA_038746055.1 of Pseudomonadota bacterium. Lineage (GTDB taxonomy): Bacteria > Pseudomonadota > Alphaproteobacteria > Sphingomonadales > Sphingomonadaceae > Erythrobacter. Next base: position 11,380 of record JBCDKX010000027.1, on the reverse strand, counting down.
TGCAATACGTTGAGGTCATATTTGCCATTCTGAAAGACTTTAAGGACGGCGTCATCCTCAAGCATCGGTTTCAACGCCGCGAGCGCATCGGCCATGGGCACTTGCTGCGGTGTCTCGGCCAACAGGTCCGTCCCGCCATGTGCAAGCGGGATGTAGCAGGCATCATTCGGGCCAAGCGCAAGGCTCACTCCGACCAGATTTGCTTGCATTGCATTGAGTGAGGAGGTCTCTGTATCGACCGCCACCAACCCGGCAGCCGTTGCTCTGGCAGCCCATTTCTCCAAGGCCTCCAAGGTCTGCACCGTTTCATAGGTGCTGCGGTCGATCTTGGGCATTTCCGGTAGCGGCTGGCGATTGCCTTGCGCGGTTCCGGCATCTCCGCTCTTGGCGGCTTTGGCCGGGTTAAGATCGGTCGCGCGCTCGGGAGAACCCGCACCTGCGCCGAGGCGCTTTAAGAGGGATGTGAAACCGTGACCCTGTAGGAACTCAGCAAGCGGCTCTTCGGGGATCTTGGTGAGCGCCATATCATCTAGCGCAACGGGCAGGTCGCAATCCTCTTTAAGCGCAACCAGAATACGCGAAAGTTCCGCATCCTGGCGACCCTCAATCAGGCGCTCTTTCAGCTTGGATTTTTTCATATCCGGCGCCTGATCCAGCGCAGCAGTGAGCGAACCATGCTCAGCAATGAGCTTTGACGCGGTCTTCGGTCCCACGCCATAAATGCCGGGTACATTGTCGACGCTATCACCCATCAACGCGAGCACATCACCGACCAGATCGGGGGTGACGCCAAATTTCTCGTGCACCTCGTCGAGATAGATACGCTGCGACTTCATCGTATCGAGCATGTCGATCCGCGCACCGTTCTCCTCACCCACCAGCTGCATTAAATCCTTGTCAGAGGAGACAATGGTGACATTCCAGCCTTGGCGCTGCGCCTCACGGGCATAGGAAGCGATCAAGTCGTCGGCCTCCAGCCCCTGTTCCTCAATGCACGGCAGGCTGAAGGCGCGAGTCGCATCACGGATCAGCGGGAATTGCGGACGCAAATCCTCTGGTGGTTCGGGCCGGTTGGCCTTGTATTCAGGATAGATGTCATTGCGAAAACTCTTGGAATCCTTGTCTAGGATTACCGCCAAGTGGGTCGGTCCATCCGCCGCATCGAGATCATCTGCCAGCTTCCACAGCATGGTTGTATACCCGTAGACTGCGCCGACTGGCGTGCCTTCCGGATTGGTAAGCGGCGGGAGGCGATGATAAGCCCGGAAAATATACGCTGAGCCATCGACGAGATAGAGATGCCGCTGCTTATCGGGGATGTTATCTGACATGGCTCTCCTGCTAGCATTGTGTAGCCGCTCAAGTAAGCCAATTTGCGCCTTTAGCCACGGCAAGGAATGGCGCCAGAAAGCCATCACGAGCGTCAGTTTAATTGTGGCTGAAATAAGGCAAAAAAGGGGCGTATTGCCACATTTTACTTGTCTGGCCACATTTCCGCCATTATTTATGGGCGTGAGCCAGGCTGTCCTGTCGGGCTCCGGCGCGTTCCCTGAAGGAGGGGGGTGCGTAGACCATTCGCTGAATAAGGATTTCTATTATGCGTAAGATCGTTCTTGCCGCTGCTGTTGCAACTTCGGCTCTTGGCCTTGCTGCTTGCGGCGAAACCGCTGACGCTGTTGCTGACACCGGTGACGCAATGGCTGCAGACGCTGCTTCGATCGCTGAAGATGCAACCACTGCCGTTGAAGAAGGCGCAGATGCTGCTGGTGACGCTGTTGATGCGACCGCAGAAGCTGCTGGCGATGCGGCTGACGCTGGCGCAGAAGCTGCTGGCGATGCGGCTGACGCCGTTACCGAAGCTGCTGAAGATGCAGCTGCTAAAGCAGAAGCCATGGTAGACGGCGAGTAATTTGCTCAATCCCTGGCTTTAGCCAACTCATAGAAAAGGCGGTGCCCAAGGTGGGTGCCGCCTTTTTCTTTGCCTGTGTTCGGGAATCGGCTTTAGCCACCACCCATGCGTGGAGCGTTCACCCAATTGCGATCTTCGCGGGCACGTACGCCAAAGCCGTCATAGAGTGCTCTTGCAATCGAAGCGATCCGGGCTTCACGCGCGCGGCGTGATCCTTGCCCGGTCACATAAATCGCTACTGCCACCGCGCGCCCATCCGGGCTTTCGATGATCCCAACGTCACTCGAAGTGTTGTTGAGCGAGCCGGTCTTGTGGCTCACGCGGGCTTCGCCGGGCATATTGGCAACAATGCGGCGCTTACCAGTGACGGTTCGGCTCATCGCGCCAAGCAGCACACGGCGGCTTTCATCAGAGAGAAATTCGCCGCGATAGAGCCCTGCAAGCAGGCGGACCATTGCCCTAGGTGTGGCAGAATCGCGCGGGTCAATCCAATTGGCCGGGTCATATTCGCCATCATCGCGAACAAGCGTGGCAATGTCGCGATCGATCGAGAAATCGGTGATACCCTGACGGCGCATCCAGTCATTCACAGTAGCTGGACCGCCAACAGCCGCCAACAGCGCGTCGGTCGCAGGATTGCTGGAGCGGGTGATCATGATTTCGATCAGATCAATCGCAGCCATACGATTGCCTTTGCGTACGGGCGCAGCAGCGGAAGAAAACTTCTTAGAGCGGACGGGTATGAGCAGCGGGAACTCTGTGGTCAGCGAATAACGGCCCTGCTCGACCATCTCGAGATACTTTGCCGCAACCGCAATCTTGCTGGTTGAGGCCATTGGAAACAACTGATTGCCAAGCACCGTGATCTGTTCGCCAGTTGCAAGGTCCCACGCCGCAACGCCAATGCGGCCCTGACTTCCGTCAGCAAGTTCAGCAATACGCCGTTCAAATGAGGAAGAGTAAATCGCCTCAAATGTCGAAGGCTCTCGCATTTCAGTGCCAAAGGCGCTGTCGAACCTGGATTGTAGCTCATTCCCTTGAGCGTGTGCGGGTGCAAAACTCGCCGCGACCATAGCCGCCACGGGGGCAGCTGCGCGGGCAATAGCGAAGAGGAAATTTCGAAATGCCATCTGACACACTTACTCCGAACAAGGTTAGCGCTGGCTTAAGCGCTGACTTTAGGGTTGTACGATTCGCCGCGACAAGCGCTCAATCCATCGCATGCGGCGAATTGTGCAGCGCACACGACCGATTCGAGGGTGAAGCGTGACGACCTGCATTAATTATAATGCCAAGACCCCTTCGATTGTTCCCTTATTGCGTTTCTTTCAGTCGTTGCAGGCGCGGCCTTGACTGAAGCGGTCAATAGGGCAGGAATGGCGTCAAACACGTAATCAAAAGGACTGATATGACCATGCAACGCAACCTTGCTTTGGGCTCCAAGGGTATCATTACCGGGCTATTGCTCACCGGATCGAGCCTGGCGATGGCTCAGACCGCTCCCATTCTGCTCCCCGGGGCACCGGGCGAGGCGAGCAAGACACTGAGCGCCGATGAAGCAAGTGAGATTGCTACGGCGAGCTATACCGATGCTGATGTTCGCTTCATGCAGGGGATGAGCGTTCATCACCAGCAAGCAGTCACAATGTCCGAGCTGGTTGCGGATCGCACCAACAACGAAGAAGTTGTGACGCTGGCAGGCAAGATCTTGAGCAGCCAGGCCGACGAAATCGAATTTATGAACGCTTGGCTGACTGAGCGTGGTGAGAAAACGGCGTTTCTCGGCGGTGGTCATGAAGGACACGCGGGCCATGGTGATCACAGTGGCCATGCTGGTCATGCCGAACACAGCGCAAAGGAGATCAATGGTCAGATTGTTGTCGATCACTCCCAAATGTCAGGTATGGCTACCCAGGCGCAATTGGCTGAGCTGGCCACGCTTGAAGGCACTGAGTTTGACCGCCTGTTCCTCACTTTGATGATTGCCCACCACGATGGCGCCATCGACATGGTCGATCAGCTGCTCGATCAACCTGGCAGCGCGGCTGATCCGGTTCTGTTTCGTTTCATCACCGATATTGAGAACGATCAAACCGCTGAGATCGACGCCATGGATGTCATTCTTGCTGGTCTCTCGACCGATCCACGCGCTGGCCTCGCTGCTGGCTTCGACAACGCGGGCGAAGCGATAATGAATCTTCGCCATGTCACCTTCCAGCCAAAGCCAGCTGGCTTCTTCGATCCTAACAATCCGGCTGACCTTCGTCCGGCCAAATTGGAGCCCGAGGAGGAAGCAGCCGGAGATGACGGCGAACTGACTCCAGCACAGCAAGCCGTCAAAGACGCACAAAAGGCGCTGGATGATGCGGAAGCAGCCGCCGCAGCTGAGCGTGGTGATGAGGAAGAAGAAAGCCTCACAGATTTTGCCGAGCGGTCACCTCTGCTTGACTTTGCCTTCACCGATATGGCCTTCTTCGACGATATCATGGTCGCGGGCAGCTACCACGGTTTTAACATCTACAAGCTGGGCGATGATGGGGTTCCAAATCTGATGAGTTCGGTCGTATGTCCGGGCGGTCAGGGTGACGTTTCGGTGGTTGGCGACATTCTCGTAATGAGCGTGGAGCAAACGCGCGGCCGGGTTGATTGCGGCCTTCAGGGTGTTGAAGGTGATGTTTCGGAAGAGCGCTTCCGGGGTTTGCGTATCTTTGACATTTCTGACCTCACTGCCGTGCGACAGGTCGGACAAGTTCAGACTTGCCGGGGTAGCCACACCCACTCGATCGTGAGCGCAGATGATAAGAAGATCATCGTCTATAACTCTGGCACCTCGCGCGTTCGCGAGACCGAAGAGCTTGCACGCTGCATTGACAATCCGTCCGATACGCGCACGGCATTGTTCAGCATCGATGTGATCGAAATCCCGCTCGCTGACCCCTCGCAGTCGCGCATCACCAGCAGCCCCCGCGTCTTTGCCGACAGCGAGACTGGCGAAATCGCCGGACTGTGGAAAGGTGGTGATAGCGGTGAGGGAACACAAACCACTCGTCAGACTAATCAATGCCACGACATCACTGTCTTCCCCGCGCTGAAAATCGCGGCGGGCGCATGCTCGGGCAATGGGATCATCATGGATATCTCTGATCCCTACAACCCGGTGCGCACAGACAGCGTGTTCGACAAGGGTTTTGCCTATTGGCACTCGGCCACCTTCAACAATGATGGCACCAAAGTGATCTTCACCGATGAGTGGGGCGGGGGCGGTCGTCCGCGCTGTAAGGCGAAGGACCCAATGACCTGGGGCGCCAACGCGATTTACGACATTGTTGATGGCAAGCTTGAGTTCCGCAGCCACTATAAGATGCCCGGACCGCAAAGCGACACGGAGAACTGCGTTGCGCACAATGGTTCGATCATTCCTGTGCCCGGTCGCGATATCTTTGTGCAGAGCTGGTACCAGGGTGGCATCAGTGTGATGGACTTCACGGACAGTTCCAACCCGGTTGAGATTGCATTCTTTGACCGCGGTCCGATCAGCGAAGAGCAGCTCGTCGTGGGCGGCTTCTGGTCAAGCTATTGGTACAATGGCCGCATCTACGGTACTGAGATCACCCGCGGGATCGACGTGCTTGCGCTTGAGGCGTCCGAGCATCTCACTGCCGAAGAGATTGCGGCGGCAGAGGCAGCGTCTTACGCCAACACGCGCTTCAACCCGCAAACCCAGACCCAGGTCACGTGGGATGAAGCAGTTATTGAGGCAGCTGCTCAAAGCCGTAAAGGTGGGTAAACACTAAACCCAGAAAAAAAAGGGGGCGAGATAGCATGTCGCTATCTTGCCCCCTTTCGGTTGTGCGGAGAATTAGCCCGCTTTCACACCCTCAATCCATTGATCGACCCGCGTCTCGAGGATCGACAGTGGTACCGAGCCACCGCCCAGAATGGTGTCGTGGAACCCACGAATATCGAAGTCCTCACCAAGCTCCTCTTCGGCCTTGGCGCGCAGTTCCTGAATGCGGATCATACCGATCTTGTACGAGGTCGCCTGGCCTGGCAGCACATAATAGCGTTGTATCTCGCTGCGCACTGCAGCTTCGGGATTGGGCGAGTTTTCAAGCGCATATTGCACCGCTTCTTCCTCGGACCAGCCCTTGGCGTGGATACCGGTATCAACCACGAGCCGGATTGCGCGCCAGATCTCGCTCGAGAGACGGCCGAAGTCGGAATAGGGATCCTCATAACCGCCCATCTCCTTGGCAAGCAGTTCGGTATAAAGCGCCCAACCTTCACCATAAGCCGAGATAAACGCGCCCTGCGATTGGAACTTGGGTACGCCTTCAAGCTCCTGCGCGATCGAAAGCTGCATATGATGGCCCGGATTTCCTTCGTGATAGGCAATCGACTCCAGCTCCGGGATCGGCATGGAGGTCATGTCCGAAAGGTGCGCATAATAGATGCCGGGGCGTGAGCCATCGGGTGTGCCGGGCTGATAGTGCTGCGCTGCGCCGTCCTGTTCACGGAAGGGTTCGACCCGGCGCACTTCCAACGGGGCCTTAGGCAAGGTGCCAAAGAACTCGGGCAAGCGGGCGGTAAGCGTATCAATATGCGCTTTGGCCTGAGCGATATATTCCTGGGCACCCGCGTCATTATCTTGATAGAAGAACTGGGGATCGGTGCGGGTGAACTCGAAGAAGGCCTGCAGATCGCCTTCAAACCCAACCTGCTCCATGATTGCGCGCATCTCGGTTTGAATGCGCGCCACCTCATCCAGCCCAATCTGGTGGATTTCGTCTGCGGTCAGATCGGTGGTGGTCATCTCCTTCAGCGATGCTGCGTAAAACGCATCGCCATTGGGCAGCGCCGTGACGCCTATCGTCTCCGCGCTCGTATTCGCACGATCTTCCTCATACCACGCAACGACCCGGCCATATGCTGGTGCGAACTGTTCCGTCAGCGCCACGCGCGCCGCTTCGCGCAGCTCATCCGCGCGCTCTGGTGTGATGGTTTCGTCTTCGAGCAGTTTGGTAAGGTGCCGCTCAACTCCCTCCCATATGGCGGAAGGTTCGCCATCATCGAAGGGCGTGCCGGAGGTCAGGTTGTTCGATTCCAAGATCACGGCATCATAGGCAAAACGCGGGGCCCGCGTGCCTGCCGCCGCATTGGATTGGGCTTTTGCAAGCAGTTGGTCCATTGCCGTCCCAATTCCGCCAATACGCGCAATAAACGCCTGCATGTCGGCTTCATCTTCGACTGCATGCTGGGTCAGAAGAAATGTAGGAAGCCCACTTTGCGCCGAACCCATTTGGTGCAGAATGTAGGCTTGTTCTCGGAATTCATATGCGCGCTCCGCCTGTTCCAACCGGAATTTCCACATGTCGTATGACAGCTGTGCGGCTGGGGTCAGCTGGTCGTAGTCAAAGCTTGCTTCCATTTGCGCTGTTGCATTGCGCATCCATTCAAGTTGCCGAAGTTGCGCTTCCTCACTGAAATCGTCGATCTTGTCGTAGTCGGTCTTTCGGCCAAGCCCAGTTTGCGTGATAGGCGAGAAGGCCAGCTGCTCTTCGAACTTTTCGTCAAACCATGCGTTGAGACAGTCTGTTTGTGTGGCCTCAGTGCACTCAATCATTTCGACCGGGGTGAGAACATCGCATCCAGCGAGCGCAACGGAAGCAAGCAGCAAAGCTGCGAATTTCGTTTTCATGGGGTTTCCCTTAGTTATCGTTCGAAGCGCTCTAGGCGCACAGCGCGTCGGAAGGGAAGAGGCTCAATATTCTCAACCGACGGTTTCTAATCGCCCGATGACACTGAGCGGGCATGTTCAACCAGCTCCGTAATACGTAGTGTAGTGCCCGCGACTGATTGGCGCGAGTGGTCAGCACCGACATGCTCAGCCGTGGCAGAGGCCTCCGCGAAGAGGCGCCCGCCAACTGAAATCACCAAATTCTGATCCGGTAAAATCTGACGACATTGCTTTACCGTCTCGCGCAATCCTGCGATGCGGCCCTGACGCGACAAGGCTTCTGACATACCAATATCGAGTGCATCGGGGCGCTGGTGCTCAAGTTGGTTGGCCAACGCCTGATCGCTGCCGGGGAACGCGATTTCGACGGACCAACCAGCATCAGTAAACTGGTCAGCAAGCAAGCTGGAGCCGAGCATGTGTGGCTCGCCAGGCGCAGTTGCCAACATAATCGAATATGATGTTGAGCGCAGGTTTTCCGCATCCTCGGCGTAACGCACCGCATGCCCTGCAATTTGCAGGATACTAAGGCCCAGAGTGAGATCAAATTCGCTGCAATCATCGGCCAACCAGGCATTGCCCATTGCGCGGGCCGCCGGCTCGATCAGCTGCCTGGCGATTTCATCTCCGTGCCAGCCTGATTCCGTGAGCCTGGCAAAAAGGTCGCTGAGGCCGGTTTCATTTGCCTCAAACGCGTCGCTTACAACGCGCTGGACATGCTGATGAAGCGGATGTTTGCGGCGCAACCTGTCCCACAGCTTTGGCGGGGCTTCTTCACGCTTGCGGTAGAGCAACAAGTCCCAATCTGAGAACAGCCGTGCTTCGACATAATGTTCGCTGAGAAGTTCGATGTCTTTGTGGCGTTCATCGCGTTGGATCGAACCCCAAACCGCGCCAAGGCCATCAGGAGGGCCCTCAAGCGTCTGTAAAAACCGACCATCTTCATAGAGCAACATACCGGTCACGCCCACACTTTGGTTGCGTAGGCGCGCACGGGCGACCAATTCATTTAATTCGTTATCGGAAGGGGGCGCAGAAGCGCGGCTCTGGTAGGTCAAGCAACCGATCAGGCTGGCTCCACCGCTGCCCTCCTCATGCGCATGCATAATTCTACCCTCCCTTTGCAAACGAGAAAGTCAAGCAAGCGCAAGCATCAACGGAGCCGCTTGAGCAGCCCTAGTTACCCATCAATGCTTCGTATACAATCCCATCCGCTGATCCCGGTTCTCAAGCAGGCAAAGAGCCAACGACTCTTCGGCAACATGAATTGGTACATTTTCTACCATACACAGAAATGCGTCAAGTTTGTTCGGTCGTTCCGGGGTTTTCTGAGGTGCTAGAGCAGACCCTTGCGCGAATTCGAATGTAAAATAGCATTGTGAGTTGCAAAGAAGGCAAAGGTCCTGCCAAAACATATCTGAAGTGGCGATCTACTCGCGCAACCATGACAGATCTGTTGAGCAAACTTGCCTTCTGTAAATGGGCGCGGCTACCGCGGTACGGGAAGGTCGCGGTTCTGTCGTATGCTGCATTTCACTCTTTGGAGTTTCGCTTCGCCAAGTCGATGAATGCACGCAGCCTCCGAGGCATATGCCGTTTGCTGCGGTAATTAAGCGAATAGCGCGGCATTGAAGGCACATGTTCGGCCAACACTTCGATCAATTGCCCGGCGTCCAACAAAGGGGCCGCCACTTCGCGATAGATATAAGCCAGTCCCAGACCCGCCGCCGAATAGCTTACCAATGAGCGCAAATCGCAGGTAATCCTGAGCGGCTGGTATTGCTAGCCAGCCGAACAGCAGGAGCTTACTTCAGCCTTAGCGCTTCCATATCCCGCTCTAACTCAAGCTCTTCAAGCTCATCGTAGAGCGTCACCTTTTTCCCAAAATTCAACGCATCAACTTTCGCTTCGGCAAGGTCTGCGGCTTGCTCTTTTCTCTCGAGCTTTGCCATCTTGGCCTCTGCCAGCGTGCCATACATAAGCTGGCGCGCGCGGATCGTGTCGCGGGCACCGTTGAGGCGCGCTGAGGCAATAGCCTCGCGGCGCATATCATCACTAAGGCGGCTTTCTAGCTCGGTGATTTCGCGGCGATAACCGGCCAAGGTGGTCTCGCTGACTTCAATGTCTTTTTCAAGCGCCGCGCGCCAGGGAATGAGCGCGCGCCGATCCTTGAGGAATTGCCTGGCTTTGCTCTCATCGCCGGTTGCGAGGGCAGTCTTGGCCTGCTGCTCCAGCTTCGCCGCATCTTCATCGAGCAGCCTAATCTGATCGCGCCATTGCAGAAGACTGTTCGCAATCTGCGCGGCTCTGTCGGTCATACGCTGCAATTCGCAATGCGCCTGCCACGTCAAACCGCCGTTGATCTGCTTGCTCTCTTCATTAAGCCTACGCGAATATTCCTGATACTCAGCATCCGTCCATTCCTCGCGCGGGACGATTGGCAGAGCGGATTTGCGAACTCGCCGATTAAATGCGTTTGGCCCAAGCAAAATGGGCATCAGCACAATCACTGCCACGAAAGTGAATACGATAATCCAGCCAAAATCGAACATGAGGCCTAGATACTAAATGGGCTGTTTCGAATTGGTTTAAATCGAAAAAGCCCCGGCGGATCGCTCCACCGGGGGCCTTTACCGAATTCTAGTGATCTAAGGGTAGTGCTAGCAGCTAAACCCCTGATCTAACGAGAGGAACGGCGACGATGGCTCAGAAAATCTGGATGTGCGATACGCAGAAGAAATTAGAATCGCAGAAGAAGGTCGAGAGCGATTGGTTTGCGGACGAGGCACAGTGGGACAAGCTCACAGCCTCTCGCCGCGCTAATGAAGCAGGCAAAGTTCTAGCACGTCACGACTTTCCTCCCTCAATCTACGGCCAGGCTTCGGCTACAGAAAGGGACTACGACTTTCCGGATGTGTTTGTCGTCAACGCCCAACTCGTCGTATCAGACCGATTTACGGAGGTTATGGACGCCTTTGATTTTGGTTCTGGTTCGCTGCTTGAGGTTCCGCATTTCAAAAAGGACAAAACGACCCCAATTCCTGGAAAGTGGTTCTTTTTGAATTTTGGGAATGCGAAAAACGCGTTTGTGCCCGAACAATCAGAACGTATTCGAAAGATCGAGGGTACCGAATTCTGGACCATCAAGTCTTTTCAAAAACCTGACAATCTAGCGTTCAATGCATCAGCGCTTGAGGGACCTGATATCTGGGTCGAACCGAAATGCCCGAGCGTCTTTTTTATGAGTGACCGTCTGTATTCCGCCATTCGGAAGGCAAAGTTGCAGGGCTTCACCAGCGTTAGATGCAAGATCGTCTAGACCACTAAGGGTGCTAAGCCAATGGGTCCTCTTTCCTTCGAAACCATCAAACAAAAAGCCCCGGCGCAACGCATGCACCGGGGCCATTTTGTAAGCTGTAAAGCTTGGGTTTTAGCGTTGGCTTAGAAGCCCATGCCGCCGCCCATGCCGCCCATGCCGCCCATATCAGGCATTGCAGGTGCGCCAGCAGCTTTGTCTTCTGGAGCATCGGTGATCGCCGCTTCGGTCGTGATCAAGAGGCCAGCGACTGAGGCTGCGTCTTGCAGCGCGGTACGAACAACCTTGGTTGGGTCGATCACGCCGGCTTCAACGAGGTTCTCATAAACGTCAGTCGCAGCGTTGAAAACTTGGGTTTCGTCGCCTTCGCGCAGCAGGTTGCCTGAGACAACCGCACCGTCGTGGCCAGCGTTCTCGG
>JBCDKX010000026.1:0-23396 GCA_038746055.1 Pseudomonadota bacterium | reverse complement strand
GCCCTATCAAAATGAAGTGACGCAGCGCGTCCTAGCGGACTTGTGTTGACGCGCACGTCAAGGCAAAGCGTTGCGAAACAAAACGCATGGAAGAAACACCAATCGAGATTCTGGGAGAGCGCGACGCATGAGCTATGAAACCATCAGAGTGGAGCGGGACGGGCCGCTTCTCACCATCACTCTCAACCGCCCCGAGCGGTTAAATGCCATGCCCCCGCAAATGGCGGATGAGATCGGACAGGCGTTCTACGATCTTTGTGATGCGCGTGCGGTACTGATCACAGGCGAGGGTAAGGGCTTTTGCTCGGGCGCTGACTTATCGGCGCGTGGCGACGGCTCCGCTTTGGGCTCAAAAGGCGGCTCGCACGAAGCATTGATGCAGCATTACAACCCCGCGATCAGCCAATTGGTTCGCGCTGAGGTGCCGGTGATCTGCGCCGTCAATGGCCCGGCAGCCGGTGTCGGGTGTTCGCTCGCTCTGGCGGCGGACTTTACGATTGCCGCCAAGAGCGCTTACTTCCTGCAGGCTTTCGTCAACATCGGCCTTGTGCCCGATGGTGGCTCCACATGGCTGCTCACCCGCGCAATTGGTCGCGCCCGCGCCACTCGCATGATGATGCTGGGTGAGAAAATCCATGGTGAACAGGCCGAGGAATGGGGCCTTGCCTACAAATGCGTCGATGATGCTGATCTTATGGCTGAGGCGCGTGCTCTCGCCGAGAAACTTGCCAACGGGCCGACGATTGCAATCAAGACGATGAAGCGCAATATCGCGCTTGCAGCAGACGGCACCTTGGAGCAGGTGTTCCTCGCCGAAGCCGAGGGTCAGCGCCTTGCTGGTGCTAGTGCGGATGCAAGGGAAGGCGGCATGGCCTTCCTGCAAAAACGCAAGGCTGAGTTTAAAGGTCAGTAGAAACTGCAAAAAAGAATAGGGGGCGGTGCCTTTGCGCTGCCCCTTTTTGATTCTAGAGCGTGCCCATGACCGACAAACCGACACCTGCTGATTGGAACGCCCTTGCTAACAAGGAAGTGAAGGGCCGCGACCTTACATGGCAAACGCCAGAGGGTTTTGCGATCAAGCCGCTCTACACGGCGGAAGATCATGAAGGTTGGGATCCGGGGATACCGGGATTTGCGCCGTTCACGCGTGGGGTGAAGGCCTCGATGTATGCTGGCCGCCCATGGACAATCCGGCAATATGCGGGCTTTTCGACCGCTGAGGAGTCGAACGCCTTCTACCGGCGCAATCTGGCGGCAGGTCAAAAGGGTCTGTCTGTGGCTTTCGATCTGGCCACTCACCGTGGCTATGACAGTGATCATCCGCGTGTGGTTGGCGATGTCGGTAAGGCGGGCGTGGCGATCGATACCGTCGCCGATATGCAGATCCTGTTCGATGAGATTCCCTTGGACACCATGTCGGTCTCAATGACCATGAACGGTGCGGTGATCCCGGTGCTCGCCTTCTATATCGTTGCGGCTGAGCGCTCAGGGGTGAGCCAGGATAAGCTCGCCGGCACCATTCAGAACGACATTCTGAAGGAGTTCATGGTCCGCAACACCTACATCTACCCGCCTGAACCATCGATGCGGATCATCTCGGACATCATCGGCTACACCTCGGCCAATATGCCGAAGTTCAACAGTATCTCGATCAGCGGCTACCACATGCATGAGGCCGGGGCGACAGCGGTGCAGGAGCTTGCCTTCACCATCGCTGACGGCAAGGAATATGCCACCCGCGCCATGGCTACTGGCCTCGATATTGATGCCTTTGCCGGGCGGCTGTCGTTCTTTTTCGGCATCGGCATGAACTTCTTTATGGAGATCGCCAAGCTGCGCGCCGCGCGCACGCTGTGGTATGAGGTGATGGATGAGCTGGGGGCCAAGTCCGAGCGCTCCAAGATGCTGCGCACCCATTGCCAGACCTCTGGTGTGAGCTTGCAGGAGCAAGACCCGTATAACAACGTCATGCGCACCACGATTGAGGCGCTGGCCGCGACTTTAGGCGGCACGCAAAGCTTGCACACCAATGCACTGGATGAAGCGATTGCGCTGCCCACCGACTTCTCCGCCCGCATCGCACGCAACACGCAGTTGGTGCTGCAAGAGGAAAGCGGCATTACTAACGTTGTCGATCCATTGGGCGGCTCGCATTACGTTGAAGCCTTGACCTCCAAGCTTGTTGAAGATGCCCGTGCGCTGATGGCGGATGTTGATGCAGCAGGCGGTATGACCAAATATGTTGGCACCGGCGCGCCCAAGGCGGAGATTGAGCGCGCGGCGGCTGAGAAACAGACCATGATCGATCAAGGCAAGACCGTGATTGTTGGCGTCAACAAGTACCAGCCCGAGGATGAAGAGCTAATCGATACACTCGAAGTCGATAATGCCGCTGTGCGTAAGGGGCAGATCAAACGCCTCGCGGAGGTGCGTGCAAATCGCGACGAGGCTGCGTGTCAGGCGGCGCTCAAAGCGCTTTCAGCTGCTGCCGCCGCAAATCCTGAAATGCATCAGGAGGCGCTGGCGACCGGGCGCGATGATAGCGGCGTGCCGTTGCCCCCTTCTGAGGTTGCGAAGCTTGAGGAACAGGCTGATGTCAATCTGCTCGCAAAAGCGGTTGAGGCCGCGCGTCACGATGCGACGTTGGGCGAGATTTCCTCTGCTATGGAAGAGGTGTTTGGCCGTCACGATGCCACTCCCAAACCGGTCAGCGGTGTTTATGCCAAGGCTTATGCTACGGACCCACGCTGGGTGCAGGTCACTGATGGCGTGGTGGCCGTGGGCCGTCGCCTGGGGCGCAAGCCGCGGATGATGGTCGCGAAGATGGGCCAGGACGGCCATGATCGCGGCGCCAATGTAATTGCCAGCGCCTTTGCCGATATGGGCTTTGAGGTGGTCTCCGGGCCGCTTTTTCAGACCCCGCAAGAAGCCTGCGCGATGGCTCTCAAGAATGATGTCGATGTGGTAGGTTGCTCAAGCCTTGCTGCTGGACACAAAACGTTGATCCCCGAGATCATCCGCATGCTGCGCGAAGCGGGCCGCCCCGATATCAAAGTCACCGCAGGCGGAGTGATCCCCCCGCAAGACTATGATTTCCTTCGCGAAGCAGGCGTGTCTGGCATTTACGGCCCCGGCTCCAATGTAGTGGAGTGCGCCGCCGATATCCTCACCATGCTGGGCCACAATATGCCACCGCGTGATGGATTGGATGAGGCGGCGGAGTGAAACTTTTTGGCGGAGTTCTCTTTCCAATTGGGATACTCTTTTCACCGACGAAGCACTTTATGCTCAACTGGCGCTGGAATCCCTAGGACATAGGTGTGGCACAATGTGAGCAATTCCGACTGATTTACTCCGAGAGTTTTTTACCGCTTGCGTTGGGAGTTATGATCCTGCTTTGGCCAAGACTTTCCGACCCCCGCGCAAATTATTGCGAGAATTGAAATGACCGAACTTCCCCCTGAAACCCGCCCCGAAACGCTGTCTGTCCACGCTGGCACGCAGCCCGACCCCGCGACCAATGCGCGGATTACGCCGATCTATCAGACGTCTAGCTACGTCTTTGACAGTCCAGAGCATGCGGCAAACCTCTTCAGCCTAGCCGAGTTCGGGAACATCTACACTCGCATCATGAACCCCACCAATGATGCGCTGGAAAAGAAAGTTGCCGCGCTTGAGGGCGGTGTGGGTGCGTTGGGTGTTGCCTCGGGCCATGCAGCACAATTGATCGCGTTCCACACGCTGATGGAGCCGGGCTGCAATATCGTCGCGGCGAAGAAGCTCTACGGGGGGTCGCTCAACCAAATGGGGGAAGCGTTTCTCAAGTTCGGTTGGGAAACCCGCTTTGTCGACGTGGACGATGTCGAAAATGTCCGCGCCGCGATGGATGAGAACACGCGCGCTGTGTTTATCGAGAGCCTTGCCAATCCAGGCGGCGTTGTCACCGATATCGAAGCCATTGCGGCTGCTGCGCACGCGGGCGGGGTGCCGCTGATCGTCGATAACACCATGGCAACGCCTGCCTTGTGCCGTCCGTTTGAGCACGGCGCGGATATTGTGGTCCACTCGACCACGAAGTTCCTCAACGGTCATGGAAATTCAATCGGCGGTGTTATTGTCGATAGTGGTAAGTTCGACTGGAAAGCCCAAGGCGATAAGTACCCTTCATTGACCAAGCCCAATGGTTCCTATCATGGTGCAGTCCTTGCCGACGCACTAGAGCCGATTGGTCCGATTGCTTTTATCATCGGTTGCCGCGTGCTCGGACTGCGCGATCTTGGTCCGGCCATGGCCCCAATGAACGCCTTTCTGGCGTTGACCGGAATGGAGACCTTGCATTTGCGCATGGAGCGTCATTGCGCCAACGCCATTGAGCTAGCCAAATGGCTTGAAGACCATGAGGCGGTAGAATGGGTCAGCTATGCAGGCCTTCGCTCCAGTCCTTATCACGAGCACGCGCATAAATATCTCGGTGGACGCGGCGGCGCGGTGTTCACATTTGGTTTGAAGGGTGGCTACGAAGCGGGCAAAGCGCTGGTCTCAAACGTCAAGCTCTTCAGTCACCTGGCTAATATTGGCGATACGCGCTCGCTCATTATCCACCCTGCCTCCACGACGCATAGCCAGCTCTCCGAAGAGGATTTGATTGCCGCCGGCGCCGGGCCTGATGTTGTACGAATTTCCGTCGGTATTGAGCATATTGACGATATCAAAGCCGACCTCGAACAGGCCCTGGGAGCATAAGGACACAAAATGAGCGATACACCCGTCAACCTCACTATCAGCGATGGTATTGCACATGTGGAGCTGAACCGCCCTGATGCAGGCAATGCGATCAACTCCGCACTCGGCGATGCGCTTTCAGCAGCGGCGCGCGAATGCGATAACAATCGGCAAGTGCGGGTCATCCTCTTTTCAGCCAAGGGAAAAATGTTCTCGGTGGGCGGAGACCTGCAATATATGAGCGAGCAGGGGGATAACATTCAGACTGCAGTGAAGCTTCTTGCTGATGAGTTGCACCGCGCGCTTACCCATTTTGCGCGTTGCGATGCGCCAATTGTGACTGCCGTTCAAGGTACTGCCGCGGGTGCCGGTTTTTCCATGGCGATTATGGGCGATGTTGTTGTGGCGGAAGAACACGCAAAGTTCACAATGGCTTACACCGCTTCGGGCCTTAGCCCAGATGGCGGTTCGACCTATTATCTGCCCCGCCTCATTGGCATGCGCCGCGCGCAAGAGCTGACCCTTACCAATCGAGTGCTCACCGCGCAGGAGGCCCATGATTGGGGTCTGATCACTCAGGTTGTTGAAACCGGTAAGGGGCTCGAGACCGCTCGTAAGATCTGTCAGAAAATTGCAAGCGGTTCTAAAAGTGCCAATGCCGATGCGAAGCGCCTGCTGCGCACATCGTTCGACAATTCCTTTGAGACGCATCTGGAATTGGAAGGCCGTGAGATTGCGAAGAATGGCGCCACTGATGGTCGCGAGGGCATCACCGCGTTCTTTGAGAAACGCGCTCCCAAGTTCTCCTAAAATCACAAGAGCCAAAACATGACCCTAATTCGCAACGATTGGACCCGCGAAGAAATCGCGGAGTTCTTCGACTTGCCTTTCACCGAGCTGCTTTTCCAGGCTGCCAGCATCCATCGTAGCTATCATCCTCCAGAGCAGGTCCAATTGTGCACTCTGCTTTCAATCAAAACCGGTGGTTGTCCTGAAGACTGTGGCTATTGTTCGCAGTCGGTTAAGGCCAACAGCGGGGTTGAGGCGACCAAACTGATGGATGTGCAAGCTGTGCTACAACGCGCAGCACAAGCGAAGGATCAGGGCTCGCAGAGATTCTGTATGGGAGCCGCCTGGCGCAACCCTAAAGACCGCGACATGCCGAAGATCGTGCAAATCGTGAAAGGCGTGCGTGACATGGGGCTAGAGACCTGCATGACGCTGGGCATGCTGGAACCGCATCAGGCCGAAATGCTCGCCGAAGCTGGCCTAGATTATTACAATCACAACATTGACAGCAGCCCCGAGTATTACGAGCGAGTGATCTCAACGCGCGACTTTCAATGCCGCTTGGACACGCTTGATCACGTGCGCAATGCAGGCATCAATGTGTGTTCTGGTGGGATTGTCGGCATGGGAGAAACGCGCGAGGACCGGGTTGGCTTCGTTCACACCTTGGCGACTCTGGAGGAGCATCCTGAAAGTGTTCCGGTGAATGCCCTTGTGCCGGTTAAGGGCACGGTGCTGGGCGATATGCTGGCTGATACGCCAATGGCCAAGATCGACGATATCGAGTTTGTGCGTACGGTGGCCGTGGCGCGGATGACGATGCCGATGTCGATGGTGCGGCTCTCGGCAGGTCGCGAAAGCATGTCAGAAGCGACGCAGGCCTTGTGTTTTCTTGCGGGTGCGAATTCGATCTTCACCGGCGATAAGCTGCTGACGGCTCCCAATGCGGGCGACGACAGTGATGGCGCTTTGTTTGCAAAACTTGGCCTAAGCGCGCTCCAACAAGAAGAACCAAAACGCGCCTACAAAGCTGTAGAGCCAGCGCAGTAGCATGACCCTGGGCTTTTCTGTCGACGCGCTACTTGCCAAAGCAAGAGGCGGAGGGCGGCTGAAAATGGGGCTCAACAAGCTGGCCGATGAGGAATGGCTGCAGCCGGATCCTGACTTGGCGGCGCGTACGCGCGCATTTACGGATTGGCCTGAAGGTGTGCAGACCATGCCTGAGGCCGACGCGCCAGGTCGCGAATTGGCCACTATGCTGGGCGTAGAGGGCGGATTACCAGAGGCGGCGTTGGCTGCGCATGAGGACATGTGCCTGCTCGTTAAGGAATCGCAAGAGGACCAATATCGCCTGGTCGGTACAGCGGTTGCATGGCCGTCTGATTGGTACCCAAAGGATAAAATCGGACTGCCTTTGCGCGCGCTCCATGCGCCTATCGCTGGATATGAGGAACAGCTCGCGCAAGGGGTGGAGCGGTTTATGGAAACGTTGAAGAAAGGTGCAATTTATGGTCGCTGTAACTGGTTTATTACAGCGACCGGTAAAAAGCGCTGGCTAGAGCCTCGACCGGCGCAGGAGGCATTTGCTCATGTGACCGATGACAATGCGGGCGGGACACTGTTTGTTCGCTCTGAACGCCAAACGTTGCGCCGCCTACCCGAAACCGGGGCGATCCTCTTTACGATAGGAATCTATGTCGAACCTCTCGGATCTCTCAGCGCCGCCAATATTCAACTGTTGGCAAATGCAGTGCAGTCTCTTGTATCAGGGGAGGGTGATCGTCGCGGTGCGCCAGCCTATGCTGAAGCGCTAAAACACTACGCTGAAACAGGGAGCGTCCAATGATTGATATCATGCTGTTTTTCCTCGCCGGGGCTCCACCCTTGCCTCCATGCGATCAAGAGGCGGCGGACGAAGGGATCCAGCAAGAGATGAACATTTGCGCCGCAAATGACTTTGCCAAGGCCGATGACGAGCTTAACCTGCAATGGCACAAGACCCGTGAGGCGATGAAAGTGCGCGATGCGAATTGGGATCCGGATTTGGCGCCTGACTGGGATGATCGCCCCGGATATTTTGCAACCTTGCTTAAGGCGCAGCGGGCTTGGCTAAAGTACCGCGATGCGCATTGTCTGGGTGAAGCCTATATTGCACGGGGAGGCAGTCTGGAGCCCTTGCTCAACCTCACATGCAAAACGGCTTTGACCAAAGAGCGAACAGCACAGCTGCGCGAACTGGCGCTAACCTATTAACTGATAAAGTCGCCCTTAATTCCGATAGGTTGCAAGGGTGCGGGCAACCCGGCATAGGCGTTCACGCACATAGGATTTCCCTTAGGGAGCACAGATGTTTTCGAAGATTTTGGTGGCCAATCGCGGTGAAATTGCATGCCGTGTGTTCCAGACGGCACGTAAGATGGGGATCGCGACGGTTGCGGTTTACTCTGATGCGGATCGCAATGCGCCATTTGTGCGGATGGCAGATGAGGCGGTGCATATTGGTGCCTCGCCTGCGGCAGAAAGCTATCTGATCCCAGAGAAGATTATCGCTGCCTGTAAGGAAACCGGCGCCGAGGCGGTGCATCCGGGCTATGGGTTTCTGTCCGAGCGCGCGAGCTTTGTCGAAGCTCTCGAAGCGGAGAACATCGCCTTTATCGGCCCGCCTGCTGGCGCAATCGCCGCCATGGGCGATAAGATTGAATCAAAAAAACTGGCCAAAGAGGCGGGCGTTAATGTGGTTCCGGGCTTCGTTGGAGAAATCCGCGACACCGACCACGCGGTCGAGATTTCGGACGACATTGGCTATCCCGTCATGATGAAGGCCTCTGCTGGCGGCGGAGGTAAGGGTATGCGCCTAGCCTGGTCTGAACTGGATGTGCGCGAAGGGTTTGATGCGACCAAGCGCGAAGGTCTAAACTCCTTTGGCGATGATCGTGTTTTCATTGAGAAATTCATCGAGAACCCGCGTCATATCGAGATTCAGATCCTTGGCGATAAGCATGGCAATACGCTCTATTTGAACGAGCGCGAGTGTTCGATTCAACGCCGCCATCAAAAGGTGGTTGAAGAGGCTCCATCGCCGTTTGTCACTGAGAAGATGCGCAAAGCCATGGGCGAACAATGCGTCGCTTTGTCTAAGGCGGTGGATTACCACTCTGCAGGTACGGTTGAGCTCATCGTTTCAGGCGCTGATAAAACGGGCGAGAGCTTTTATTTCCTCGAAATGAATACGCGCCTTCAGGTTGAGCACCCTGTGACCGAAGCAATCACAGGTGTGGATCTGGTCGAGCAGATGATCCGCGTGGCTTACGGCGAAAAGCTGGAGTTGACCCAGGACGATATTGGCATTGATGGCTGGTCGATCGAAAACCGGGTTTATGCCGAAGACCCCTATCGCGGCTTCCTGCCCTCCACGGGTCGTCTGATCGAATATTCACCCAGCGTCAAAGGCTGGAGCGATGATGGCGAGGTCGCAGGCAAACCTCGGCGCGGTGTCGCTCGCGGTGCAGGTTCCATCCGCGTAGATGACGGCGTGTTTGAGGGCGGCGAGGTTTCGATGTTTTACGATCCGATGATTGCCAAGCTGATCACCTGGGCACCGACCCGCGAAGAAGCGGCTGACCTTCAGATCGAGGCATTGGACAGTTTCCGGATCAAGGGCCTCGGCCATAATGTCGATTTCCTCTCCGCCATCATGCAGCATGAACGCTTCCGTTCGGGCGAACTCACCACCGGCTTTATTGCCGAGGAATATCCCGATGGGTTTGCTGGAGCTCCGATCGATCAGGACATGCAGCGAATGCTCGCCGCAATCTGCGCCGGGAATGAATTTTCGTGGCAGAATCGAGCGCAGCGCGTGTCCGGACGACTTGATGGTGATGAGGGGCAGTCTGGCGTTAACCGGGTCACGAATGAATGGATGGTCAAGATCGGGGACAACCGTCATCACGTCACCCTGGGCGAGGGTCATGCGACGGTCGATGGTGTACGCATCGAGGGTCATTGCGATTGGCTACCGGGTATGGTTGAGGCGAGCGCAACTGACGCGTCTGGTGATACCAAGGGCTTGATCGTTCAGCGCGAAGGCGTGCACTGGCGAGTCACCACGCGCGGCGCTTCTCACAAAGCTCTTGTCCTTCCCGCAAGGCTTACGGCTCACGAAGGCCATATGCTCGAAAAAGAGCCGCCTGACCTGTCCAAAATGCTGATTTGTCCGATGCCTGGGATGCTGGTGAAGCTGCATGTGAGCGAAGGTGAGACGGTGCAGCCCGGCCAGCCTCTAGCAACGGTTGAGGCGATGAAGATGGAGAACATCCTTCGGGCTGAGAAGGAAGCTGTCATCGCAAAGGTCAACGCGGAAGAAGGCGAAAGCCTCGCGGTTGATGCCGTGATCCTTGAGCTCGAATAGGCGTGTCAGTCTTTCTTATCATTTCCGCTCACTCCTGACCCAATTGAAGACACAAGCTAATCCTCGATGGAAATTTTCCGTCATGTGTCCTTATTGCTTCGACTAAATCGTGAGATTTTACACAGATATTCTGGCGCCTGCATGGTGATTGATAGAGTATTAAAAATCCGAATCGGATGGGATCAGTAAGTTAGACCTTGGAGGGATTTGGTCGTGGCAAGAAAAGGAACGGGATATTTCGACCGCAGAGGCCATTTTTTCAAGACGGCCCGTGAAGCGACAGCGAGTGATATTGCTGGTTTGCTTGGACAAATTGGCGATGGCGAGAGCTTGGCGCCGGGCATTGCGCAAATGCTCATAGATAAACGTGAAGAGATTGAACGCCTGTTTGCGGATCATGACTCAATGATTGAGGACGAATCCGCCTTAGGCGATGATCTACCTGCCAAAGTGACGAAGCTGCCGCGTTCGGCGAGCTGAGCTTCCAGAGCAGACGCGTTGGCAAAGGCACTGCGCGACTTTTGTTTTGCGCTTCTTAAATGCTAGGCATTGATTTTCGTCGGAGATATCAATGCCTCTTCCTATTACCGCTGCTACAGCCGCACTCGTTGCGCTGCTTTTGCTCTTTCTCGCAATTCTGACTGTTCGAGAGCGCTTGCGACTAAAAGCAGCTTTTGGCGATGCGGACGATCCGAGCCTGATCGCAGCAAGCCGTAGTCATGGCAATCTGGCGGAACATGCGCCGATCGTGCTTATCATGCTCGGCCTGCTGGAATATGGACAGGCCAATATGAGCGTGCTTGTGGGCATCGCCGGCGCATTTGTGATCGCCCGCGTTGCACATGCGATCGGTCTGCACCAGCCTTCTGAGCCCGGCAAAGCTCCAGTCCCACGTCAGATTGGAGTGGTTCTGACTTGGCTGATTATGCTGGGGTTGGCAGGTTGGATCTTGTTTAGCATTGTTGCAGCCTAGTCATTAACTGCTCTGAGGATTTGCGCAGCTTGATCTGTAGTTTTTCCGGCCAGCGTATTGATCTCGAGATCGTAGGTAACTGCTTGGTGAAGGTGCCCTGATTGCTCGCGCGCAAGGCCGATCAGCCTATTGCCGCGTGCTCTTTCGCGTCGCTCCAATTCATCCAAAGGTGCAAGAATTTTGACGAAAAGCGCTCTGCATCCGGCCAAGCCTTCCCTGTAATCGGCGATCTCAGCGGCATGACACACTTCGTCAACAACCATATCGAGCCCCTCGTGGGCTGCATGGATGACGAATTGCCGCATGACTTTTAGCAATTTCTCGCCGCGAGGGCCGTTGACGATCCGAGGTAACTTGCCAGCCGAGTTTTGAACCTTAACCAACTCAAACCAGTCTGGTTTGAACTCATCGCCGTTAGGGAGAAAAGACAGAAACTTGCCCATCTCGACGTGCAGAAGGGTGAAGTCGGCTCGGTCTTGTAATTCGCGAGCAATGGTCGATTTGCCCGCGCTGCTAACTCCATTGAGAATAATAACGCGCCCAGTCATCTGCTCGGCTCTAACCCTCTATCAGCGCCACAGCCCTGATCCAACCCGCGCTGGCGCGTTCGATCTTCACCGGGAAACAGCTAAAGGTGAAGCCGTGGGCTGGCAGGCTCTCAAGGTTGGTGAGTTTTTCGATCTGGTAATAGGGGCGGATGCGGCCTGCCTTATGGCCCTCCCAGATGATCGTGGGATCACGCGTTTCTGCCCAGCGTTTGGCCGTGTGACTGAAAGGCGCGTCCCAACTCCATGCGTCGGTGCCCACCACTTCGACCCCGCGCTCGATTAGCCATAGCGTTGCCTCAGCTCCGAGCCCCGCACCTTGGTCGATGAAATTCTCTGTCCCATAAACTGCACCAGATTGAACCAGCACGATATCAAGCGGCTTAACCTGATAGTCAATTTTGGCAAAGGCTTCTTCCAGCTCAGCTGCGCTAACCACATGACCGTGGGGTCGGTTAGAGAAATTGAGCTTCACTCCGGGACGGAAGAACCGGTCAAGCGGGGCCTCATCAATGCTCGGAGCGGGCGTCGCACCATTGTTTGTGGTGGAGTGGTAATGCCACGGTGCATCCATATGGGTGCCGTTGTGCGTCGCGAGCTCCACGCGTTCGACCGCCCAGCCTTCGCCATCGGGCAAGTCGTCCTTTTGCAGGCCTGGGAAGAACATGGCAATTTGGCCCCACGTTTCCTCATGAGTCATGTAAGTGACCTTGGGCCGCATGACTTCTGGATCAGAGATCACATCATTGGTGATGGGAATTGAGAGGTCGATAAAGCGGGTCATGCCAGTTCCTTATCTAGAAATTCCGCGACATCCCTCAGTGCGACATCGCGCGCCAGATAAGCGGTGCCAATGTCTTTCAGCAGCAGGAAGGGAAGGGTGCCGGAGCCTTCCATCTTTTTGTCATGACGCATGTGATCAACAAGTCTGCTGCCATCGCAAGTGAGGCCAAGATCGCGGATTTCATCGGGTAGGCCAGATGCCCCGATCGCGCTCGCCGCGCGGCCAGCGTCATTCCCTGAAATCTCTCCGCGATGCGCAGAAAAGCGCGCCGCCAGAACCATACCAAGCGCGACTGCCTCGCCATGAAGCAGGCGTTCGGAAAATCCGGTTTCCGCCTCGAGCGCATGGCCAAAGGTGTGTCCTAGATTTAGCAGTGCGCGCACGCCTGACGTTTCTCGCTCGTCTTCAGCAACAATGCGTGCCTTCGCGCGAATGCTGGTAGCAATGGCGTATCCAAGCGGCTTGGGCTCTCGCGCCAGTACTCTTGCCCCATTGGCTTCGAGCCATTCAAAAAACTGGATGTCACCCAGCAGGCCGTACTTGATGACTTCAGCATAGCCTGCGCGCATCTCACGGTCAGGCAGTGTGTCAAGCGAGGTGGTATCGGCCAGCACCAGCGAAGGTTGATGAAAGGCTCCGATCATATTCTTGCCAGCAGCAGTGTTAATTGCGGTTTTGCCGCCGACAGAGCTGTCCACTTGGGCTAGTAAGGTGGTTGGCAATTGCACAAAGCCGCAACCACGTTTCAAGATCGCGCAGGCAAATCCGACAAGATCGCCCACGACCCCTCCACCCAGAGCAAAGATATGGTCCGAGCGCGTGATCCCTAAGCTCAGGAGCCAATCCGTCAGCCGTTCGAGGCTCGCCCAGCTTTTGGAGCTTTCTCCTGACGCAACATCATACCAGACGGCGTGAAATCCAGCGGCGGCTAGTGAGGCTTCGATTCGTTCCCCGTGATGTGTTCTGGCGTTGGAATCAGCCACAATCGGAACCGGTCGCTCGCCGTAGGGCTTTAGAAACGTTGCTGCATGCTCACTGATCGTGTCGAGCAGCCCTGCGCCGACCAGCACATTGTAGGATCGGCCACCCAGTTCGACCCGGATAGTTTCAGCATTAGTCACAGCCATTTATCGATCGCCTTAAGGATCACCCCAGCGGTCTCTGCATGGGGTGCGTTTTTGCTTTCTACTTTAATTTGCGCCTGAGAGTAGAATGGCTCGCGTTCGTTAAACAAGCGAGTCAGGATTTCTCGTGGATCACCATTCTTCAAAAGAGGGCGGGTGTCGCGGCGCGAGGTGCGCTCAACCAAAGTGTCGATATCGGAATGAATCCAAACCGCGATCGCCTGATCAAGAATCAGCGCCCTTGTGTCCTGATCGACAAATGCACCGCCCCCGGTAGCAATTACCCCGCGCTCCTCATCCATTAACCGGCCAATCACGCGCCGTTCTCCATCGCGAAAGTAAGCCTCGCCAAACTCTTCGAAAATCTCAGATATTGAGCGTTGTGCTGCTTCCTCGATGGCTTCATCGGCATCGACAAAATCGCGCCCGAGCATCTCTGCAAGTCGCCGGCCCACGGTCGATTTTCCTACGCCCATAAGGCCGACCAGCACGATCGGTTTGGTAAAGCGTTCGGCAATCTGGGCGATCTCGCCTTTGCCCAAGAGAGTGTGGTCACTCATGATCGATACAATTTCGCGGTTTCAACTTCATTGTTTCTTTGGGGCCTAGACTTGGGGTAAGCCCCGCGCAATATGTCTGACCATGCAATCAAGGGCTAAGGTGCATTCCGATCAAATCTCGAGATCGCGCAAGAGCGCAAGGGCTGGCTTCCGGGAGTTGCGTTATGCGCTTATTGCGCTTGGCGGACTGATAGTGCTGTTTACCATTGCCTATATTGATGGTGGTGAGGAGCCATTACATCCGATTTCGCATCCAATTTCACTGTCTGATCAGGCCGAGGTTGGCCGGTGAAGTCTTGGCAATCTGGCGTAGTGGGGCTTGCGCTTGCGGGTGCTCTTGCTGGCGGATTGTCCAGCGGATTTGCAATAGCACAGGACGCGCCCGAATCCCTGCTGCCTCCGGGTTTTGATGATCCCGCGCCTGCGCCAACACCGGTGCCTCAGCCGACGGCTGCACCGCCTGTTGCTCCGCCGCAAGCACCAGGGACTGCGCCGAGCGTGCCTGCTGCGCCCGTTTTGCCCGGCGCAAGTCCGCAAAACCTCCCTGATGTGCCGCAATTATCAGCTGAAGAACGCGATGGTTTGCCCAGTTTGGAGGAGCTGGAAGAGCTCTCGACGGATGAGCTTGACGATCTGCTCGGACTAAAGCCGCAATATGATATTCCGCCCGCAGCCCGACGCTCGCTCTCGCAAGTAGGAATTTTGGCACCGTCTGAAGGTGGTTTGCCAACCGGATCGCTTGCCCGTCAGCCTCAAAGCCTCGTACGCGCCATCCTTGCTGGCACAAAGGGGCCGCTGGTGTCGCGCTGGGGCCACATCATGGTGCGCCGCGCGCTTGTCAGTCGATTTGCAGCACCAGAGGGTATGAATCCGGTTGAGTTTGCAGCGCTTAGGGCCGGTGTACTCAATTCGCTGGGCGAATTTGCTCTGGCCCGCGCAATGGTCCAGGATATCGATACGGGCAATTGGGACCGTGAGATTACGAATGAGGCGCTAACTGCCTATATCGGGGCAAGCGATCTTGTCGGAGCCTGTCCTGCAACCAGACTGCAGGAATCGCGACCCGATGATCCGCAATGGGTTATGCTGTCGGCCATCTGCAACGCTTACGCAGGTGAGGGCGCTTTGGCCTCCCGCCAACTTAACACGGCACAAAATGAAGAAATCGCCCCAGAGATCGACCTTTTGTTGGCGCAGCGATATGCCGGTGCTGCCGGGCGGGGTCGCGGCGGAACCACGGTTGAGTGGGATGGGGTAGAAGGCATCACCCCCTGGCGCTTTTCGATTGCCAATGCGGTGGGCGAGACAATTCCAACGCCAATCCTGACCAGCTCATTGGATGGCCGTTCCGGTTCCTATTACCGGCTTGCCGGGGCTGCCTCATCTTCAGTTCCGTTGGATGTTCGACTGCCCTATGCGGAATATGCTGCCACGCGCGGTGTGTTCTCATCCCAAGCGCTGGTCGAGCTCTATAGTGAGCTCTATAACAACGAGGGACTTGGTGGAGATGCCGCTCAACGCGCATCGCGGTTGAGAGAGGCCTATGTTGCGCTTGACCCCGAAACCCGGATTACGGCTATGCGTGGGCTATGGGGCGACGGTGACACTGGTTTCGCCGGGCAGATTCTCACCGCTTATGCGGCTGCTCGTATTCCTCCTTCAACCGCCGGATTATCCGATGCACCGCAGCTGATTGGGTCGATGCTCACTGCCGGGCTTGACCGCGATGCAATGGCTTGGAGTCCATTTGTCGAAGAGGGATCTTTGAGCTGGGCGATCTTGGCTCTGGCAGGTCCTGGCTCGGGTACTGCGAGTGTTGCTGGATTGGACGGCTTTTTTAGCGAAGATGAGAGTGTGGAGGCGCGCAAGTCAAAGTTTTTGATTGCGGGGCTGGCCGGACTTGATCGGCTGCCGGGAGATGATCTAAATGGCTTCGGCGCGCAACTGGGTGTGGATTTCGCGCGCGAGACACGCTGGACCCGAATGATGGGCAGAGCTGCCGAGGTTGAGAACACTGCAATGGTAACGCTGCTTGCCGGGCTTGGTATGCAGGGCGAAAGCTGGAGCCAAATGACCCCTGTGCACCTCTACCACATGATTGCCGCGCTGAAGGATGTGGGGCTTGAAGCAGAGGCTCGGATGATCGCCGCAGAGGCGGTCGCGCGCGGCTAACTCGCTCATGTCCGCGGCGACAAGAGACTTTCTCGATATGCTGGCGGCCGAGCGTGGTGCTTCGCCAAACACACTCGCGGCCTACACGCGTGATCTCGATGGGGCGGAAGAGCTGGTTGGCGACCTCGCCAAAGCACCGCGTGCTTCTGTCGCCAAACTCGCAGGAGTGTGGGGGCACCTTGCCCCTGCCACAATCGCCCGCAAGACTTCTGCGTTGCGACAGTTCTTTGGCTTTGCGGTGGAAGAGGGTTGGCGCGAAGATGATCCTTCCGGCGCGCTTCCCACGCCGCGAACACGCCGGCCACTTCCCAAGGTGTTAAATCATAGTGCGGTCGACGCTCTGTTCGCTCGCGCAGAATTGGAAGCGGGTAGCGGCAGGCCGGTTGCGGTGCGGCAATTGGCGCTGCTCGAACTGCTCTATGGATCAGGTCTTCGTGCCACTGAATTGGTGAGCCTGCCATTGAGCGCTGTGCCGCGCGACGCGCCGCTTCTCACTGTGATGGGTAAGGGCGGTCACGCGCGTATGGTGCCGGTGAGCGACCGGGCGAAAGAGGCACTTATTGACTGGATGAAGCTGCGTCCGAAAGAGCCTGCCTCGCGTTTTCTCTTCCCATCGCGAACGGGGAAACACCTGTCACGTGTGCGCCTGTTTCAGTTGCTGAAGGAGTTGGCCGCGAGGGCTGATCTCGACCCTAAGAGTATATCTCCGCATGTTCTGCGCCACGCATTTGCGACGCATTTGCTTGAAGGTGGAGCCGATCTGAGGGTCCTGCAAACGCTGCTTGGCCATGCCGATATCGCTACTACTCAGATTTACACGCATGTCGATGCGGCGCGGTTAGTCGAGCTCGTGAATACGCGTCACCCTCTTGCTCAGCGGCCCCGTTCCGACTAGCGGGGAGGCCCATGATTTCTTACCTTGAATTTGAAAAGCCAATTGCCAGCCTGGAACTTCGCATCAAGGAGATGCGCGCGCTGGAAAGCGATGACGGTGTCGATGTTGCATCGGAAATCGAGCGGTTAGAGGCAAAAAGTGGCGAGCTGCTTGCGTCAACCTATGCCTCGCTTACCCCCTGGCAGAAGACACAAGTCGCGCGCCACCCTCAGCGCCCACATTTCCGTGATTATATCGAGCACGCTTTTACCGACTTTATGCCCCTCGGTGGCGATCGGACCTATGCTGATGATGAGGCGATCATGGGCGGCTTTGCGAAACTGGGTGACAAGGATGGGGGGCGCCGCGTGATGGTGATCGGTCATGAAAAGGGCCATGACACGCAAAGTCGGATCAAGCACAATTTCGGAATGGGCAAGCCAGAGGGATATCGCAAAGCGATCCGTTTGATGGAGCTTGCTGGGCGATTTGACCTGCCGGTCGTGACACTGGTCGACACTTCTGGAGCCTTTCCCGGGATTGAGGCTGAAGAGCGTGGACAGGCGGAAGCGATTGCGCGTTCTACCGAGGCATGCCTCGCGCTTCCCACACCAATGGTCTCAGTGATCGTCGGTGAGGGTGGTTCAGGCGGCGCGGTGGCGCTCGCGAGCGCGGAGCGTGTTCTTATGCTTGAACATGCGGTTTACTCGGTAATCTCGCCGGAAGGTTGTGCATCGATCCTATGGCGCACCTCAGAAAAGGCGGCAGATGCAGCGCAAGCGATGAAGATCACTGCGCAGCATTTGAAGCGCCTGGGCGTGATCGACAGAATTGTAAAAGAACCTATCGGCGGCGCGCATCGCGATCCGCAAAGCACAGCCAGTATCCTTGGCAAAGCCGTCGGCGAAGAGCTTGATAAGCTGAGTAAAATGAACAGCGATGCGATTCTCAAACTGCGTGAGAAACGGTTCCTGGAATTGGGTGGCTGACCGGACGGGGGCTTGCTCCTACCAGCGCTTTCCCGTTATCCAACCTTTCAAGGGGCGTTCGAGACCGGGAGAGGATGGATGACCATAATTACGCGGACAGTTAAACTGACGGGCGCTGCTACAATGACGCTGGCGCTTGCTGGCTGTGTCGGCGGACCCATCCCTGATCAGACCACTGCGATCACCCAGACCGAGGCGCAACAGGGCGCACAGTACCACCCGCAGTTAGTGGCTGAATTCGGCGGTGAGGTGACTGGCGCGCAGGCCAGTTATGTTGAACAGATCGGCAAGAATATCGCAGTTCACTCGCAATTGAGCGGTGCGCGCGACAGTTTCAATGTCTCGCTGCTCAACAGCTCAGTAAACAACGCGTTCGCGGTTCCGGGCGGCTACATTTACACCACGCGCCAGCTTGTAACTCTGATGGAGAGCGAGGCGGAGCTTGCCGCTGTTCTTGGCCATGAGGTTGGTCACGTTGCTGCGCGCCACTCTGAGCGGCGGGCGCGTAAGGCGCAGCGCAATCAGATCTTGGGCGGGCTGGGCGCTATTTTGTCAGGTGTTCTCTTGGGAGACAGCCAGCTTGGCGGGCTCCTTACCCGTGGTGCGACCTCGGCGCCGCAATTGCTCAATCTTGCCTATTCGCGGGAACAGGAAGAAGAGGCTGACCGGCTTGGCATCGATTATCTCAGTCGTGCAGGTTACGACCCTCAAGCCATGGGCAATCTGCTCGAACGTCTTGCGCGCCAAACGGATCTTGAGGCGCGCCTCCAGGGCCGGCAAAGCTCACGCCCACCCGTTTGGGCAAGCACGCACCCGGAGCCCGTTGCCCGTGTGCGTTTGGCGCGTGCCTATGCGGGTGGCAAGCCCGGTAGTGTAACGAATCGCGACGCTTTTCTTAGTCGCATCGATGGGATGCTCTATGGCGATGACCCTAAGCAGGGCGTCGTGGAAGGGAACCGGTTCATTCACCCGGATCTGCGTCTGAGCTTCTCAGCGCCACAGGGTTACTACATGATCAATGGCACGCGGGCGGTCAGTGTGAACGGTCAAGGCGGGCAGGCTCAGTTCACTACTGCACGCCATGGCGGTGACCTTTCACAATATGTTCGACAGGCATTTACGAGTCTTGGCGGCCAAAATAGCCAGCTCGCGCCTAGCCGAATCGAACGAACGCGAATCAATGGTCTCAACGCGGCCTTTGGTCAGGCCCGCGTAAATAATGGCAATGGCCAGGTCGATGTGACGGTGATGGCTTACGAATTTGCCCGAGACCGCGCCTATCACTTTTTGACGATAACTCCCGCCGGGCAGTCAAATCCCTTCACCAGTATGTTTCAGTCGCTACGACAAATCAGCGCCTCAGAAGCAGGGCAAGTGATTCCCCGTCGCTTGCGCGTTGTGACGGTGCAGCGCGGCGACACAATCTCGGGCCTCGCCCGCCAAATGGCCTATGAAAACGCGCGCGAAGAACGGTTCCGTGTGCTCAATGGGCTGGATCAGGACGATGTCTTACGCGCCGGAGATCGGGTGAAACTGGTGGTGCGTGCGCGATGACATCACAGGCTATTCCAGATTTGCGCAGCGCAAAAGAAAAGCGGCGGGGAAATCCCCGCCGCTTCCTTGAGTTTGCAAAGCAAACTGAGCTGAATTAGCCGTTAAGCGGAGCTTGCATCTCAGTCTGAACTTCGGTGAAGGTGTTGGTGAGCGTGTCGCCCAGAGCACCCATTGCAGTGATTGCAGCAACAGCGATAAGAGCAGCGATAAGGCCATACTCGATTGCAGTTGCGCCAGCTTCGTCACGTGCAAGCTTGTTGATGAAAGTCATTTGTAGTCTCCTGGTTTTGGTCTTCGGTACCCGTGTCCGCCTGACAGTGAGCCAATTGGACGATTCGTGGATTACACACCGAGCAATTGAGAAATTCCTAACTTGGAACCTTTCGAAATTCTTACCCGCTGCTCATTGCCTCCACTGAGCGATCCCGAACGAGGGTCCATGTTTCGTCGGTTACAGAAGCAACGCTCTGTAACGCTCCGATCATGGCAACAACGATCAGGCTCACGATCAGCCCGTACTCCACGGCTGTGGCGCCAGAATTGTCGTTTCCAATGTGCTTAAGGAAGGTCGTCAATTTCATGATGTCACCCGTAAATACTTCCTGATGAGCTAGAAAATCGGCCCAACCCGTTAAAAAAAGACTAAGAGGGGCGTTGAAGATGGAAAAAAAACCGACATGAGCGATGGGCCGATCTGGGTTGTCGCGGGGGCGTTAGCGGGGCCGAAGGGCACCTGGCTTATGCACCAAAGATCTCTTGAAAAGCCCCATGGTGGACTCTGGGAATTTCCGGGTGGGAAGGTAGAAGCCTCTGAAATCCCTGTAGAAGCTCTGATTCGCGAACTGCATGAAGAGCTGGGTATCGTGATCCAAGCCACTGCTTGCATGCCTTTCGGATTTGCTGAGGAACGACGTATTTTAGACGAGCGGCCGATTGTCATATTGCTTTACAGAATTGTCGATTGGATCGGTTTGCCTCAGGCATTGGAAGGTGAGCAGATCGGATGGTTCACGCCTGATGAGATTGCGCGAATCCCTAAACCGCCATTGGATGAGCAGCTCGCGGCGCAATTGCTCGAAAAACAAAAGTTGTGAGAGAATTTGACCCTGCGGGGGATTGCCAAGCCGCCCGCTCCCGCTTATGTGCCCCTTCTCTCGCGCGCCAGTAGCTCAGCTGGATAGAGTACCTGACTACGAATCAGGCGGCCGGAGGTTCGAATCCTTCCTGGCGCGCCAAAAAGACCCATCCCGTTAAGGGGTGGGTCTTTTTGGTTTGACTTTGTGAATTGCGCAAAGTTTCGCTCATATTGCCCTTTTAAGCACGTGCAATTTCGCAAAATACGCCTATGTATACAGCGCAGGGGCAGCCTATTGGGGCTGCGATCAAGCGATTGCTGCAATAGGTGCAAATTTTGCACGGAACTATCTGAGCACGCAGAGATTTTTCCCTTGGGATCACGGAAGGAAGTATAACGGGCCGGCACCGGGTCCTTTTGCTTGCCAGGAATATGCCGCTCGGCGGCAACAGAGAGGTAACGCTATGAACTACATGAACCCGCGAGATGCGACAGAATTCGACCCGGATAACCCGCTAAACAAGCCTGAAGTGCCTGAGGATGTGCAAGATGCCATCCGCACCCTCCTTCGTTGGGCTGGCGATGATCCAACTCGAGAAGGCTTGATCGATACGCCAAAGCGTGTTGGCCGGGCGTGGCTCGAATATTGCCGGGGCAATCAGGAAGATCCTTCTATCCATTTGGCTCGTATTTTCGAAGAGGTGGGCGGCTATGAAGAGATCGTGCTTCTAAAGGACATCCCTTTCCAGTCACACTGCGAGCACCATATGGCCCCGATCACGGGTAAAGCACATATCGCTTACTTGCCCGATAAAAAGGTTGTGGGAATTTCGAAGCTCGCGCGCGTGCTCCACGGCTATGCCAATCGTTTGCAAGTGCAAGAGCGCCTGACTGCGGAAGTGGCGGAGTGTATTTGGAACAATCTTGAACCACGCGGCGTGGCGGTGGTGATCGAGGCTGAGCACGGCTGTATGACCGGGCGCGGGGTGAAAGTGCATGAGGTTGAAATGCTGACCAGTCGCATGATGGGCTGTTTCCTCGATGATCCGGCCAGTCGCAAAGAAGTTCTGGGCCTGATGGGCTTTTAAGCTTGACGCAATTTGCGTTAGAGGATCGGAATGACAGCTTCCCAGCTCAAACCGGTCCTGATAGCAGAGCAATTGGCCGACTTCTTCTGCGAGGCCTTTCCGGGTCAGGATCGTTCCGCTCATGCTTTTGAAGAGATTGGTCCTGGTTTCGTGCGCCTTCGGCAATCTGCCGAGCAGGCCATGCTACGGCCTGGCGGAATCGTCTCGGGTCCAACGCAAATGGCGGTGGTTGACCGCGCGGCCTACGCAGTGATCCTAGCGCATATCGGGATTGTCCCGATGGCAGTCACCAGTAATCTCAACATCAGCTTCTTACGCGCGGTTGAAGCGCGCGACTTCTACGCCGATGCCCATTTGATCAAGCTTGGTCGCAGGTTAGCGATCGTGGACGTGCGGCTTTGGCAGGGTGATCCAGCCAGGGTGGCCGCGCAGTCTACTGTGACATACGCGCTGCCCGGCGAGTAGAGCGAGGCGGGCACGTCTGCTATGTGATTGTTTGGGAGGCAAGCTGAGCAGAAGTTTCCCTGCTGGTAACCCAGCGTACTCTCAGCCTTTGCAAGGGCTGATCGATGTATTGCAGCACTGACCAGGATATCGCGGCAATCATCGCGAGAGACACGGCAATCGTAAGAGGCGAGATAGCATCGCTCACAAAAAGCACTGCGAATACCGGCCAATGAACAAGGTAGATTATGTAGGATAGATCACCAAACTCACGGTCGCGCTTACTACTGGCAATAACACAGGTGGCGAGAGCGTAAGGAGCAGCAACAAGCGCAAGGAGCATGTTGAGATGCAGGTTCTCTGCATTCAGTGTAGGATCGATGAGAGCTGCAGGAAAGAGCAGCTGTACGACTGCGATCACACCAACAAAGCCGGCAAGGCTCGCAGTCGAAACCCATCGAGGAGGAGACCAACGAACATGCTCTGCCGCCATTCCAATGGCGAACCATATTAGGTATTTCATCCCAAGCAATGCGACGGGATTACCCGCAGTCAGGCCAAGAGCACTTAGCCCGAAGATCGCGAGCGCCAAGGAAAGGAACCAGCCCGCACCGAACAACCGTAAGGCAACAGCAAGGGCAGGTGCGACCAAGTAGAATCGCATCTCGATGTCGAGAGACCATGCTGGCTCGACCAATCTCGGAGAGCCAAGTTCGGCGTAGCCAATCAGAAACACACTTGAGAATGTGAAATGGCCCCAATTGACCTTGTCAAAGTTTAATGCGCTTTGACCGCCAGCAATCAAAATTATTGTCGCGGAAAAGACCGTCGCAACCAACATAGTTGGCATTAGGCGCCAGAGTCTTGAAATCACGAAGGTGAAATATGGGTTCTGCAGCTCGGCATAGCGCTCACGCCACATTCGCGAAATCCAGAATCCGCTAAGAATGAAGAAGATAAAGACCGCACCTCTGCCAAGCATAACACCTGAAAAGTGATCAAACACGACCAGCGCTGCAAGAGCGAGCCTGAAAAGGCCAGGGGTTAGTCCGTGTTGTCGTGCAATGCTCATTAAAGACGGCGTAAACCACCTGAGTTAACAATTGCTTCGCTGGCAGGTTATGCTTTTCTGGGGCGTGGCTGCCTTTTACATTTGGCCGAGCATATGCTCAGCGCTGGAAACCTTAAAATCGCCCGGTTCCTCGACGTTAAGCTGAGTCACAGTGCCATCTTCGATCACCATTGAAAAACGCTGCCCGCGTTTGCCCATGCCAAAACCGGCTGCATCCATGGTC
>JBCDKX010000025.1:0-23982 GCA_038746055.1 Pseudomonadota bacterium | reverse complement strand
CTGATACCTGTGAGAGAGGGATTCATGCCACTGGGCGCTAGAGACAAACCTTGGGCGTCTTTCTTTTCAGTCTTTCTCGGGCTGAGTATCTCGTCGTCACAAGCACTTGTTGCAAATGATGCGCATTTGCCATCGTTTTTTGCAATCATTCTCGCCAGATTAATCGATTGGACGAACGAAGAGCACTGCACCATTTTATAGCCACTTACCCCCGACCGGAGAAAACTCGGCGGGGAAAGATCCCAAAGGAGAAGAGATAATGGATGCAAAGACCGGAGATATCAGTGGCTGCCCTTTCCATGGCGACGGGATGACCCGTACGCTGCTGGGCCGCCAGAACAAAGATTGGTGGCCTGAGGCAACCGATCTTGGTCTACTCACTGAGCAGGGAAAAAGCGCCAACCCCTATGGCGAAGATTTCGATTATGCGGCGGCTTTCAATGCGATTGACTACAACGCATTGAAGGAAGATCTCACTGCGCTGATGACGGATAATCAGGACTGGTGGCCGGCTGACTATGGTCATTACGGCCCGTTCTTCATTCGCATGGCGTGGCACGCAGCCGGCACGTATCGTACAGGCGATGGACGCGGTGGCGCTGGTTCAGGTCAGCAACGCTTCGCCCCACTCAACAGTTGGCCCGACAATGGCAACCTCGACAAAGCGCGCCGTCTGCTGTGGCCGATCAAGCAGAAATACGGCAAAGGCATTAGCTGGGCCGACCTTTTCATCCTTGCAGGTAACGTTGCGATTGAAAGCATGGGCGGTCCGGTGTTTGGCTTTGGCGGCGGTCGTCCCGACGTCTACGAGCCCGAGATGGTATACTGGGGTACGGAAAACCTTTGGGTAAATACGGGCGCTGAAACCCGCATTCAGCCTGACAATGAAATGGACCTCGAAAATCCACTCGCCGCGATCCAAATGGGCCTTATCTATGTGAATCCTGAGGGCCCTGGTGCCAATCCGCATGATGGCGAAGGCATGGCTCGCGATATGCGCAGCACCTTCAAGAACATGGCAATGAACGACGAGGAAATCGTTGCTTTGACTGCCGGGGGTCACGCCTTTGGCAAGGCTCATGGCGCACAACCCGCGGAAACATTCTCGGAAAGCCCGGAGAGTGAAGCGCTGCATATGCAAGGCTTTGGCTGGCTCACCGATCAGGAAGAAATCGATAAAGGACATATCACGACTTCGGGTATCGAAGGTGCGTGGTCGAATAAGCCGACCGAATGGAGCCATGACTACCTCCGCTTGTTGTTCAAATACGACTATGAGCTGGTGCAGAGCCCCGCTGGCGCCAATCAGTGGCAGCCGGTCAACCAGTCGGAAGAAGATATGGCACCTGATGCACGGGATCCGAGCAAGAAGGTCCCAACGATGATGACCACGGCTGATATGGCATTGAAACGCGATCCGGAATTCGCCAAGATTTCACGGCGCTTCCTTGAGCACCCGGAACAGCTCGACGATGCTTTCGCTCGTGCATGGTTCAAACTGTGCCACCGTGATATGGGTCCAAAGTCTCGCTATCAGGGGCCAGAGGTTCCTGAGGAAGATCTGATCTGGCAGGATCCAGTGCCCGCTGGCGCCGCACCTTCCAACGCGGATGCAGATGCGTTCAAGGCGGCCATTCTCGCATCTGATCTTACGATCAGCGAGATTGTGAAGGCAGCTTGGGCGAGCGGTTCGACCTATCGCAATTCTGACCACCGTGGTGGTACGGACGGCGCGCGCGTGCGTCTGGCACCGCAGAACGAATGGGCAGCTAACGATCCCGATGAGCTGGAGCGTGTGCTTGCTGCCATCGACAGTCGACGTGGTTCGATCTCAATGGCTGATGCTATCGTACTTGCAGGCAACGCAGCCGTTGAGAAAGCGGCCGCCGATGCAGGGTTCACCGTTACCATCCCATTCACCGGCGGACGCGGCGATGCAACTGCAGAAATGACTGACGCAGAGAGCTTTGAGCCATTGGAGCCGCTGGCAGATGGTTTCCGCAACTATTTGAAGACCAAGCTGTCGGTGAAAACCGAAGACATGCTGATCGACAAGGCACACCTGCTAGGTCTGTCCTTGCCAGAGCTTACCGTTCTGGTCGGTGGTCTTCGCGTTCTTGGCGCCGTCAGCGGCGACACCGGCCACGGTGTCTTCACCAACCGGGTGGGCCAGCTCACCCCTGACTTCTTCACCAATTTGCTCGACATGAACACCAAGTGGACGCCGGTCGATGGTTCAGGTGACGAGGAATATGTCGGTACTGATCGTAAGACCGGCGCTGAGAAGTTCCGCGCAACCCGCGCCGATCTGATCTTTGGTTCAAACGCGCAGCTGCGCGCTCAGGCCGAGGTCTATGCGGAAAGTGGCGCTGAAGAGAAGTTCGTGCATGACTTCGTTGCTGCTTTCACCAAGGTGATGGACGCAGGCCGCTTCTAAGGCGAAATGCCGAACCAAGATCGGAGCCCATCCCCCCCGGGCTCCCTGACTTGGGTCGCTGAAGACCCCCGGCGAGAGGATCGCCGGGGGTCTTTTCTTGCTGCAGGAGCACAGGCCCGGTACTTCTCAAGCCAGTTCAACAGGAGGCTGGTGGCTTGGACTGGGCAATAACCGCGATAGTGGCCTTAGGCGTAAGCGGATTTATGTCGCTGCTGATTATCATTGGCTTGCTCCACAATCCCCGCATGGCGTTGCACAGTTTTCCGCAAGCCATTCAGAATGCGGTTCGACCCAAGACGGTGCATGAGAAACGCCTGACAGCGATCTACAGCTTAGGAACGATTGCGGCGCTCTTGGTCACACCGTTTGCTTATGCCCTTATGGTCGAAGAGACGAGCTTTAGCGTGATCTGGCTTCATGTTTTCGCGATAGCGATGGTCTTCAACATCGTCGACTTGCTACTCATCGACTGGCTGTTGCTGTGCATGATCACCCCGTCATGGGCGATCATTCCGGGCACTGAGAGCGGACATGCCTATTCCGCTTACAAAGACTACCGCTTTCACTTTAATGGCTTTATTACTGGGATCGCATTCTGTGTCGCTTTGCCGACGATAATTATCGGATTGGTCTGGGTGAAAAACCTAGTGATCTGATTGAGGATCAGAGCCAGCCGGCGTCCTTCAGCTCAGCCACTTGGGCTCGCGCTACCGGCGCCTCCACGCCGCCCGGCAACACCAGCCGCACATTGCGGCCTTCGCGGCGCACATCCTCAACCGCGAGCTGTGCCACCCACCAACTGCGGTGGACTTGGCGGCCATCGACCTCGCTCATATGTGCCATTGCATCGCGCAGCCGCATCAAAATCAGTTCAGAGCCAAGCGCTGTGTGCACTCGAACATAATGGTCCTCCATCTGCAAAGCGATGACTTCGCTGCCCAGGCTCGGGGAAAGCTGGTCCAGCAAAGGGTTCGATTTTGCAGCTTCTGGCGTGGGTCCGGCATTTTCCAGTGCGCTACCGGCATCATAAGCAGCTATTGCCGCAGCAACCGGCCGTTCGTTCTCACCTTTTGAGCGCAGACCTAAAATGTTAAATAGCAGCGTCACCGCTCCGCCGACAGTAAACACATAAAAGTAGCTGGTGAGGGCAATATCAAGCCCTGGCCAATGGAAGGGATCACGCAGATTTCCGATGCTCAAGACCGCAAAGGTCATCGGCACTGAGGCGATTAACGCCGCCGCAGCCCATAGGCCCAACCGGGGCAAGTGGAGCGCGGCTTCACCCCAGGCCACCAAGGGTTCCATCGGACGGTAACAAGCATAGCCGATGTAGGCGAAAGCCAGCCAGCTGATCAGGCGAACGGCCAATGGTTGTTCGATTGTGCCGAAGGGCCCGATAATCGCCATGAACAGCCCGATACCTGTCATGATCGCAAGATCCGCAAACAGCCCGCGCAGAAACGCTGCGCGTTTTCCCATCTTGGGAGAAGTCCCCAATTCGCCGGGCTGACCATTCATAACTCAAGCAAATGCCTGCCCATTCGCGCTTCGTAAAGTGGCAAAGCCCCGGAAAGTGAGAGGTTTCGCGCCATTTCGCGAAGCATAATGCCGGGATACGCAGAGGTGGTAGCCAGCGAATGGGCACGGGGCAATGTGGGTTCCAAGACAGCGATTAACCGAAAGGCCCTCCATGACCACCAACGCAACTGGGACAATACTGCCCAGGCCGCTCGAAACATTCAAACGCCTCAACCAGCGCAAGGGTATGATGCAATTGGGCCTGTTCACCCGTGCGATTGTGATCTTTGCAGGTACGGCAATGACAGCGGTCTGTCTGCTGGCGATTGTCCGCGCAGTGCTTGGCTTCGCACCTGATCTGCCGCATCTCAAGAATGCAGCCATATTGTTCCATGTGGCAACGGTAATCCCATGCGTACCGCTTGGCCTTTACCTGCTCATCGCGCCCAAAGGCACATCGATGCATAAGGCGCTCGGCAAGTTCTGGATTGCGCTGATGGTAGTTACGGCTACGTCGACATTATTCATCCACGATGGGATGGCGCTGTCCTGGATCCACATTTTTGTGCCCATTACCTATCGCGCTTCGTGGATTATTGTGAGCTCAGCTCGCAAGGGTGACATCAAGCGACACAAAGCTGAAATCGTCAGCCTGTTCCTTGGCGCACTGATGCTCCCAGGGATTGCGGCAATCCTGCTTCCAGGTCGTCTTATGAACGTGATGCTGTTTGGGTAACGCTCAACCAGAGCGCTTCAGCACCAAATAAAGCGCACCCTCTCCGCCATGCCGAATATGGGCGCGTCTTACTGCAGCAATCGAATCTGCATGCCGACTGACCGCCAGCCAATCGAGTAACTTTGCCCTAATCGCACCGCGCTTGCTGCTTCGGTCGGCAGGATCAACCGGACGTTCTCTACCTGCAATTACCAGTACCACACGCGCACCCATGGCTCGTGCCTGATCAAGCCCGCTCATGATCCGGTTGTATGCTCGGTCCAGGTTGTGATCATGCAGGTCAAGCGTGTAGTCGGGCGTTATCTGTCCTGACTTAAGCTTGCGATTCCAGCTGCCATCAAGGCCCGCCGATCCCATTGGTCGCCTGATTTGCACCGGGCTGTTGGCGCGCATCAAAGGGCGCTTGGCCAAAGGTTCGGATTTTGGTCTGGAAGGCAGATTGGGGCTGGGCTTGGGTTGAGCCTTAACCACTTCCTTCACAAGCGGCGCCTCTTTGCCTGGCATTGGCGTTACGCTGGATGCGAGACGAGCCCAAGCGCGTTGCTCGGTCTCACTAAGGCCGCGAGGCACACTCATCTTCGTGAGTTGAGTCGGGCGACAGTGCCTTTAGGCAGCAGCAACAGCGCCGATCCACGCCCACTCATTCCGCCAGCAATTCGGCGAGCCTCTTCACCTGCGCCCCAAAATGTATCGAATCGGTTGGCACCTTTGATTGCGCCGCCCGTGTCTTGCGCGATCCAAAGCCCGTCCGCCTCGTTGCGGTCAAGATCGAGCCAAACTGGCGCGCCAAGCGGTACGAATGCAGGATCAGCGGCAACCGATGCCTCGCGTCTGACCGGCACGCCGAGAGCACCCAAAGGACCATCGCCGGTCAGTTCACGGAAGAAAACCCAGCTTTTGTTGAGGCGCATCAACTCGCGGCCTTCACGGGGGTTTTCGCGAATATAGGCCATAATGCCCTGCATTGAGCCTGCATATTGACCCGGACCGTCACCCAGCAGGCCACGCTCGCGCATCACGCCGCCAATTCCGGTATAGCCACGCCCATTTTGCGCAGCATAGCCAATGCGGATGATCTCACCTTCGGGAGTGCGCAACCGACCTGAGCCTTGGATTTGCAGGAAGAAGAACTCAACTGGATCAGCCGCATAGGCGATGACCGGTACGCGACCCTCAAGCGCGCCATCTTCGATTGCGGCCCGGTCCGGATAACGCTCGAATGAACCCTCGGAGTTATAGCGGCCGAGCGGTGCACGACCTGTTCGCTCAGACCGCGGCACATCGGCGGGCCAACCACGCACCAGATCATCAGGCTTGGCGTACACTGGAATTTCATAACCGCTGCGACGGCGGCGTGAGCCAGCGATTTCCGGTTCGAAATAGCCAGTCGCAAAGGCGCTGCCATCGCCAATACGCGCAGTTTCAAAATGAGTCTGAAAGAATTGCGGTGCATCGCGTATTGGCCAGCTGACGGCTGCCTCACAAGCAGGACGCCAATCAGCATTATATGAAAGCCCGCTGTTATCATCACG
Organism: Pseudomonadota bacterium; assembly: GCA_038746055.1. GTDB lineage: Bacteria > Pseudomonadota > Alphaproteobacteria > Sphingomonadales > Sphingomonadaceae > Erythrobacter. The sequence goes on along the minus strand of JBCDKX010000025.1, from coordinate 17,759 downwards.
CCGCAGGAGTTGCGGACAACTCTCAATAAATCCTGCGAGTGCTGTTCCCGCATCGCCCTGCCCAATACCAAGTGCGCCAACACTTGGACCCCGCACAACCCCCGTAAGCGCAGCGCTGGCAGCGCTTGTCACAGGCGGAGGCGTTACAAGATCAGGGCGCGGTGCATTGGCTTCAGGGACAAGGCGCAAACAGCCAGACAGTAATATGAGTGATGCCAGCGCGCCGGCACCAGCCGCGACGGAATTGGGTGCTCGCAATGGGGTGTCAGGCCCGTCAAGACGAATGGCTTTGGTGTTGTTAGCCGCCCTCTTTGCGGGCGTTCCAGATTTGCGCAGCCCGAACATCGGGCCCGCCTCAGCCCTGATCGGTTTCGTCTAGGATCCAGTTCGGATCGCGCGATGACGTATCGCGGCTGAATGTCCAAACATCGCGGCTCTCGATTGCATCATCAAGGCTGCCAGCAACGACATTGCCATCCTTATCGCGTGTGACCGCAGCAATATCGGCGACAAACAGCACCGCTATGCGGGCAACCTTGCTGAACTTGTTGGTGTCGAGCGTGGCTGAGTGAACGCGAGTCTCCTCAATCCGGATAAGCTTGTTTTGTAGCGTGTGCCCCTCTGCTTCACGCGCATCAATTGCCGCTTCAAAGCCAGCGAAAACATCGTCGTCACATAGGTCGCGCAGTGTATCCTTATCCCCATTCCAGAACGCCTCAAGCACCATCTCATAGGCACCGCGCGCGCCTTCTACGAACGAGCCGAACTCAAAAGTACGATCGGCACCAGAGATTTCGCGAATTCCGCGCTCAACGGCGGGCATTACGCCTTCCAGCTCTGCCGGGCGAGCTTGAGCCGGTTGCGGCGACTGAGCGGGCGCAGGTGCCTGCGACGGCTGATTCTCGCCAGCGTCAAAACGTTGTGGGATTGATTCTTCCTCATGCTCTGCGCGGCGACCCAGTACCGAATAAAGGCGCAGCCCCAAAAAAGCTGCGATCATAGCGAGAATGACGATTTCTAGAATCACTGTACTTCCTTGATTTGGCCTCAAATGCCCGCGCGTTCACGTCGTAAGCTTAGCCTTAATGGCTGAATTAGAAGTGTATGCCAACACAGTTACGGCCCGGATTGGCGCAAGATGCGCAAAAGCCGTCAATGTCTCTCACATAAATAGGTACGAAATTCAATTCGCCAACGTACATTTGGAGCAGCTTAGCAGCAATTTTTGAGCAGATGATCCCGTTTGAATGTTCGCTGAGCGCAATTTGAACCACAATTTAGGCCTAATGCAGCGAGATATTGCCTGAGAGCCCGGCCCCTGCTAGGCGCGCTCACCGGATCCCGGTCTCGCAGGTCAGTGGCGAGGAATCACCTCGCAAGAGCCGTAAGCGACACCATAGCATTTCGAACGAAAGACACTGAAGTTATGGCCGATGAAGGCGACGTCCTCACCAATCTCAACAACGCGGGGGCCAATGGCGCCGACAATCTGCCCGCTGCTGGCATCATCACGCAATATGTAAAAGATCTCTCGGTAGAGAACCCCAACTCACCCGATGTCTATCAATGGACGGACCAGCCCAAGGTTGATGTGCAATTCAACATCGGTGCTGATCCCAAAGGCGACGAGGTTCACGAGGTTGAGTTGAAGATCAACATCTCAGCCAATGGCGAACAGGGTGCAGCCTATATTATCGAGCTCTCGTATTGCTGCCTGGTTGGAATTCGCAACATTCCTGAAGAACAGGCGCATGCATTCCTTTATGCTGAAGCACCGCGCATCATGTTCCCATTTGCTCGCCGAGTTGTCGCTGATGCAGTGCGTGATGCTGGCTTCCCGCCACTGATGATCGATCCAATTGATTTCAACGGTCTCTATGTCCAGCAGCTTCAGGCCAAACGCGCACAAGAAGGCGGCGTGACCACTTCGCCAGACGCGCCTGACACAACTGGCAACGCTTAGACCCTAACATCTTGCTTTCATGGCGGTACGGCGCATAACCTTTCTGCTATGAGCCTGCTCAAGAATGTGGGGACGATCGGGTCCCTCACCCTTGTAAGTCGTATCGCTGGGATGGTGCGCGAAATGATCTTCGCGCGCGTGCTGGGTGCGAATGGCGTCACGGACGCTTGGTTTCAGGCCTTCATCATCCCCAATGTCTTTCGGCGGCTGTTTGCGGAAGGGGCGTTTTCAGCAGCCTTTGTGCCGATGTTTTCCAAGCGCCTCCAAGGGAAGGATGACCCCGAGGCAGGTTTAGAGGAGGCCAAGAGCTTCAGCGCCGATGTACTGAGCGTATTTCTGCCCGTTTTGATCGCGCTAGCGGCGGTGTTTGAGATCGCCATGCCCGGCGTTATCTGGTTGCTTGCAGACAAGCCGATTGACGCCGAGACTTATCCGCTTGCGGTCGATTTTGCCCGGATCATGTTCCCTTACATTATCCTGGTAAGCTTGGTGACACTTTTCACCGGTATGCTCAATTCGGTTTCGCGCTTTGCACCTGGAGCCAGTTTCCCGATCATTTTGAACGTCGTTTTGATTGCAGCCCTGCTCACGGGCGAGTGGTTTGCGCAGACGAGCGGCGCGAGTGTCACCCAAATCGCCTATGGGATTGCATGGGCTGTGACTGGCGCAGGGGTTATGCAGCTTGCGTGGCTTTATTACTGGGTCCGCGTTGAGGGATTTCGTCCAAAGCTTCTTTGGCCCCGCATCACGCCAGAAGTGAAGCGCCTCTCGATCATCGCCCTTCCCGCAGCAATTGGCGGCGGTGCCTATCAGATCAATACTTTGGTACAGCTCTATTTCCTCAACCAGTTGGAGGATGGGGCAGTGAGCTACATGAACTACGCTGACCGCTTGAACCAGTTGCCGCTCGGGATCATCGGCATTGCTTTGGCGACGGCGATCTTGCCCAATCTCTCCAAGTTCATCGGCGGAGAGGATAAGGAACGCGCGAGCCGCCTGCAATCCGATGCGATTGAGCTGGCGATGCTGCTGACGATCCCCGCAGCCGTCGCTCTGGCGATCTGTGCTGAGGCCTTTATAACCATGATTTTCCAGGGGGGACGGTTTGAGCTGACCGATGCGGCAGTGACTGGGGAAGTGCTCGCGACTTTGGTGCTGGGCCTTCCTGCCTATGTGCTGGTCAAGGTGCTAGTGCCGAACTTCTACGCCCGCGCCGACACCAAGACACCTGTGGCGGCGGCCTTTATCGCACTGGGCGTATTTATCGCCGCAACAATCTTCTTCCTCGATACTTATGGCGTGATCGGCGTGGCTTTTGCCAGCGTGGTAGGCGCATGGATCAATGTCGCCTTTTTGTTGGTCGTTCTAGCTTCGCGGGGCCACTATCGCATGCCAGCCATGCTGCTGTTCCGGCTTGCCAAGCAAGCCTTGGCGGCGGCAGCGATGGGAGCGGCGCTGTATTACGCCAATGACCTCCTCACCGACTGGTATTCCGCCGGATTGCTCGCGCGGCTTGGAGCCTTGGGTGTACTGATAGGGGCAGCAGTGACCGTCTATTTCGGGCTCGCATTCCTCTTTGGCGCAATCGACAAACAGCGCATTGTCGTCCTTACCCGCAAACAATAGGCTTTCCTTGCACGGCGGAGGGCATCTGCTAGTAGCGAATCCGATGACCAACACATTCTTCTTGAGCGGTTCAGCCCCATTGCGTTTCACAATGCGCGGGCGGGCGGCCTGGCGATGGCTGGGGTGCTTTTAGAGCACGACCCAACCATACCATTTAGAAGAAAGAGTACCCACAATGAGAGTTGTTTCGGGCATCCAGCCCACCGGAAAGCCGCACCTTGGCAATTACCTTGGCGCGATCGTCAACTATGTGAAGCTTCAGGACGAGGCCCATGCTGCGGGTGGTGAGTGTTTTATATTCCTCGCTGACCTTCACGCGCTGTCACAACCGCATGACCCTGCTGAATTGACGCAAAACACCCGTGAAATGGTCGCGACGCTGGTCGCATGCGGAGTGGACCCATCGAAAACCGTCCTCTTCAATCAAGCCCAAGTGCCCGCACATGCCGAACTGCAATGGCTGCTGAATGGTACGGCGCGCATGGGCTGGCTCAACCGGATGACGCAGTGGAAGGACAAGGCGGGCAAGAACCGCGAAGGCCAATCTATCGCGCTGTTCACCTACCCTGTGCTGCAAGCTGCCGACGTGCTGCTTTATCAGGCGACACATGTGCCGGTGGGCGAGGACCAGAAACAGCACTTAGAGCTTGCCCGCGACATTGCGCAAAAGTTCAACAATGACTTCTGTCCGGAAGATGCGCCACTCTTCACTTTACCCGAGCCCTATATCCCGCCAGCAGCCGCCCGGATCATGTCCCTTCGCGATGGGTCAGCCAAGATGAGCAAATCTGACCCATCCGATATGAGCCGGATCAGCCTCATTGATGATGCCGAGACGGTTATGAAAAAGGTCAAGAAGGCCAAGACTGATTCTGAGCCATTGCCATCAGAAAAAGCAGGGCTTGAGGATCGCGCAGAGGCCAAAAACCTCGTAGGCATTTATGGCGCTTTGACCGGCAAGAGTACAGCCGAAGTACTGGCGGACCACGGCGGGCAAGGGTTCGGCGCATTCAAGCCTGCTCTTGGCGAAGTGCTGGTTGAGACCCTGCGCCCGATCAACACCCGGTTTATGGAACTGAAAGACGATCAAGAAGCGCTCGACGCAGTCCTGGCTAGGGGAGCTTCACAGGCTCGCGAACGCGGTACCCCTACACTAGACGCCGCCTACAAGGCCTTGGGGTTGGTTCGGGGCTAAACTATCACGCCCCTGCCTCCACGTTCAAACTCGGTTCAGCCCTTTCGACTACCATAGCAGATGCGAGTGACTGGTCGCATATAGGTGTCACCAATGGGAGCAAGACCCGGCGGATGCGCGAGGGCAATGTGGGCCAGCTGCTTGTAAAAGACACCAGCGTGATGCCCTTGAAAGAGGCTGCGCTGGCGATTTTATGAAGGATATGCCATGAACACACCTGATATGACCTCGCGTTCACCAATCGCACAGCGCTTGATACGTCTTGGCCTTATGGGAGCGATCGCACTTGGCCTTGCCGCATGCGCGCCCTCATTCAAGGCGGATGTTTCGCGTTTTCAGGCGCAACTGCCTGCGCCGCAAGGACAAACCTTTGCGGTAGTGGCGGATGATCCGGCGCTTGCCGGTGGACTTGAGTTTGCGCTCTATGCCGATCTTGTCGCCGCTGAGATGGCCGAACTTGGCTATGTGGCTGGCACACCGGAGGCTGCCAATCTGCTTGTGCGCTTCGATTACGGCGTAGACAATGGGCGCGAGCGCGTGCGCACAACCAATGCTGGCTTCGGCCATTTCAGTCGCTTTGGCAGGTTCGGCGGATTTGGCCGATTTGGTTTCCGTCGCAGCTACGCTTTCGGTTTTTATGATCCCTGGCTTGCCGGGCCCGATGTGCGCAGCTTCACGGTCTACACCAGCGAGATCGACTTGAAGATAGACAACACCACCACCGGTCAGCGTTTGTTCGAAGGGCAAGCAGAGGCTGTTTCGCGCTCTAACCGCTTGCAATCGCTGGTTCCCAATCTCGTCGATGCAATCTTTACTGATTTTCCCGGAAACTCTGGTGAAGTTCTGCGTATTACTATTCGTGAGGATGGCAAGAGCGTAAAGCCGGTCAACTGACACACAACCCAACACTACCCGTGGATGGGACGGAAAGGCGGCGGAAGGGATCAGCGCCGCCTTTTTGTATTGTGGATAGCTTTTGTATGAGCTGCGCGCCATTTCTTGCTAGGAAAAAGTCGCGATGAGAACCTTCCGCTTACCTTTTGTAATGAGCGTTGCCATGACTGCACTTGCTGGTCTGCCAGCAGGCGCAGTTCAGCGGGACCGGCAGCAGAATGGTGAGGAGACATTTGTTAACCTGGGGCGCTGGGTGATTGTCCAAGAAGAGGCCGCACGCTCCTGTGAATTGCGCCTCACCAATGATCCTCAAATGGTCTTACGCTATCGCATGTCGGATGGACGGGCAGGCATGTTGGCATTGCAACGGCGTACAGGGCGATTCTTCAGCGGTATGGTTGGCGATGTCGAATGGGCCTTTGATCAGACTCGTTTTCCCGGTTATCAGTCTGACAGCGGATATTCCCTGCCTGCGGGCGCAAGGGATGTGGAAGCAGGCTTTCGCTCTGCCAAGGTTCTGCGTGTCAATCACGGCGGTCAGCAAGTAGCGCGGATAGACTTGAAAACGAGCTCAGCCGGGTTTCGCTTGCTTAAGCAATGCGCCGAGCAATGGCGCTACATCCCGTGGTATCGCCGCCTCGCAAGCACACGCCTCCGCGATCTGGGTACGCCAGCTGCAAGAACGGTTGCCGCTGCTCCTGCCCACTCTACACCGCCACTACGGGAAAGTCGGATCGCCCCGCCTTTAACGCAGCCCATGCTGACCACGCCTCTTGCGCCGCGCCCGATCAATCCGACCAGTTGGATCAAGAACGACGATTCTCTACCATGGCCTGCGCGCGGGTTTCGCAGCGGTCAGGGTGTACTGCGCTACACTTTGTTAGTCGATCGGGATGGCCGTGCGGGAGAGTGCGAGGTCAATCGCAGCACAGGCTCTCGCCGGTTTGACCGCCAAGCTTGCCGTCTGCTGATGGACCGCGCCCGCTTTGAACCTGCACGCGGCAGCAGTGGTCAAGTGGTTGACGGACGTTATTCGGCAAGCATGCGGTTTGCCGAACAGTAAGGATCTGGAGGGCTTTTTGCCTTAGAGCTTAGCGTGCCCGCCGGTTGAGCCGAAGCCGCCTGTGCCCCTGTCAGTCGCGTCAAGTTCATCGACCTCTTGCCACACCCCTTGAGTGACAGGGGCCACCACAAGCTGCGCCACGCGGTCACCTCGCGAGATAACAAATTCCTCTGGACCATGATTGATCAGCAGGACCTTAAGCTCACCGCGATAATCGCTATCGATGGTTCCTGGCGTATTCGGCACTGTGATACCGTGCTTGAAGGCAAGGCCTGAACGCGGGCGGACCTGAATCTCATAACCCTGCGGGATCGCAACCGAAAGTCCGGTGGCGACCGCGTGGCGCGCTCCGCATGCGATCGTCACATCCTCTGCCGACACCACATCCATACCAGCAGCACCTTCGGTCGCGTAAGCTGGCAACGGGAGCCCGTCACCATGAGGCAAGCGTTTTACTTCGACATGCACTTGATCGGTCATTCAGCCGCTTTCACCTGAAATGTGTCAGCCACCCGCTGCATCAAGGCCATGGCGACTTCGCCCTTTGGCATTTCCTCGAGGCTTTCGACATCGTCGGCCGTCACGATATGCACCTTATTGGAATCGCCACCCATCACATCGCCTGACACATCATTGGCAATGATCCAGTCGGCCAACTTGCGTTTCCGCTTTTGCTTGGCGTGATCAAGAACCGACTCGGTCTCAGCAGCAAAGCCAACGACCAACTCCGGGCGGTTGCTGCCAGCGGCTAGATTGGTGAGAATATCGGGGTTTTCAGTGAGCATCAGAGCTGGCGGGGCAGAGCCGCGCTTTTTCATCTTCTCATCGCGATACTCCTTGGGCCGCCAATCGGCGACCGCAGCCACCATTACGGCAGCGTCGCAGGGTAGCGCGCGTTTGACCGCGCTGGCCATCTCTTCCGCGCTTTCTACATCAACGCGCTTTACTCCGGCGGGCGTTTTCAAGAAGACCGGGCCAGCGATCAGTGTCACATCCGCACCCAGGGCAGCCGCAGCAGCGGCGATGGCAAACCCCTGCTTGCCGCTCGAACGGTTGGCAATGTAGCGCACTGGATCAATTGACTCCCAGGTTGGCCCGGCAGTCACCAGCACATGCCGCCCGGTAAGCGGCTGATGGGACGCGTCTGTCTTAAACTCAGAGATTTCCTCTTCATCGGCTTCGAGCGACTCCATCTCAGCAGGAGCTGCCTTCTTCGCAGCAATTTTTGCAGGCGGTGCCTGTTCTTGCTCGTCCTCCAGATCGGAGGCTTTTTCAGACAAACCTTCCTCTGCCTCGTCCGGCGCCAGGCGGCGCTCGTCGACTTCATGATTAATCGCGTCCTGGTCTACCGGTGGCGCTGCCTTACCAGCACCTTTTTTCGCGAGTGGCGAACCATCAAGGTCAGGATTGAATTCTATATCCTCTTCTTCCGGCAATTCTTCCAGGAACTCTTCCGGAATTTCTTCTTCGCCAAGCGCATCAAGCTCAGCCTCAATCTCCTCAGCGCTACGCTTTTCAGTGGACCGCGGAATGATGCGGGACAGCAAACCGCCAAGGCCGCCGGTGGAGGACGCCTCACCATCATCCTCAGGCTCAATCGCTTCGACTTCGGCTGGTGGAAGCGTAGGCTCAACCAGCGTGGGAGACTCTTCTTCAACCTCAATGCCAAAGTGGCCCGCAATTGCGCGCCATATCGCTGGCGGCTCCGGCAGGCGACCATAGCCAAACTCACCGCAAGCCATAGCGCCTTCATCAGGATGCAAAACAGTCACGCCGTTTTCACGCAACTTCTCGACATTGCGAACCGTGGAGGCATGCTCCCACATTTTCACATTCATTGCCGGAACTGCCATCACCGGCTTGTTCGTTGCGAGTAGCAAAGTTGTCGCGAGGTCATCAGCCACACCTGCAGCCATCTTGGCCATCAGGTCTGCTGTCGCTGGGCAAATGACCACAAGATCGGCCTCGCGCGACAATTCAATATGCCCCATCTCAACTTCATTCTTGAGATCGAACAGTGAGGTGTAGACCTGATTTTCCGAAAGAGCCGCGAGCGACATCGGAGTCACAAATTGCTGACCACCTTTGGTGACAACACAAGTTACATCGCCTCCTGCCTTGCGGACGAGCCGCACGAGTTCGAGCGATTTGTAAGCGGCAATACCACCGCCCACGACCAGTAAGATTTTCGGTCCCTCACCGCTCACAGCCTGTCCAACTCCCTAAGAAAGCTTGTGCACCATCGATTTCCTGGCACCCGTCTAACCGCCTTGGTCCCTCACGCCAAGCCTAAGACAAGCCTTGCGCAAGGATGGTTAAGATTGCACTTAAGGGCGAGCCTCGAGGGCACGAGGAAATAAGGGGACCAATCTTGGCAGTCATCTTGCGCGTATCACTCGTTTTGCTGGGGGTGCTTTACATCGTTATTGGGTTTGGCTTTTTGACCGATCCGGTGAGTTCAGGCGCAGATTTTGGCATCGCTCCATTGGAGACGAGCGGGGCGCAGCTCAGCGCGCAAGGATTGTCATCGCTTCGGGCCGACTTTACATCGTTCTTTTGGGTTTCGGCAGCTTGCCTGATTGTTGGTGCGTGGAGGGCTAGTACAACCCTTCTGAATGTTGGGGCAGCATTGATTGGAGTGGTGTTCTTGGTCCGCGGCTTCAGCGTGATCGCCGATGGAACCTATGAAGGCTGGATGACACCGATGGCGGTTGAACTCCTGACCGCCCTTATAGCGCTCGCTGGTGCCCGGTTCTTGCCAAAGGAACGCTAAATCAAGCCAAAAATACTCGCGCCAAGGACGGCACCTGCACCCACAAGACCAGCAACCAGATATCCGAGCCAGCCTCCGGATTTGGAGCTATCGCCTTGGCCAAAATCGGTGATCAGCTTGACCTCTGGCAACGGTGCCTGTTCGGGCGCGCCGCCTTTGGGTGGGAAGCGGTCCTCGATCCGGCGGATCAGATCAGGCAGGCGCATAAGTGTCTGCGTATCTTCCTTGAGCCGCTCTGCCACGGCCGCCTCCGGCCCGAGTTCATCGCGGATCCACTCCCGCACATAAGGCGCGGCGGTATCCCACATATTGATGTCGGGATTGAGCTGGGTGGCGATGCCTTCGACCATCACCATAGTTTTTTGCAAGAGCAGCAGATGTGGCTGGGTTTGCATGTCAAAGTCGCGAGTAATCGCAAACAGCCCGTCGAGCATCTGCCCAACGCTTAGCTCCTTCACTGGCTTCCCGCGCATCGGTTCACCCACTGCACGAAGGGCTGTCGCAAACTCACCGACCGAGTGATAGCTCGGGACATATTGCGCTTCGAAGTGGATTTCTGCGACGCGTTTGTAATTGCCGGTTGTGAGACCGTAGAGAATCTCCGCCAACCACTGCCGGGCGCGCCGATCGATCCGGCCCATAATGCCAAAGTCGATCGCGACAATCGTACCATCGCTCTGCACAAACAGGTTCCCCTGGTGCATATCCGCATGGAAAAATCCGGCGCTGATGGCTTGTGTCAAAAAACTGATCACCAACTTCTCTGACAGAGCTTTAAGATCATGGCCCGCGGCCACCAGCTCATCCCGCTTGGAGATTTTGATGCCATCGACCCACTCGATGGTCATCACTCGGCCATTGGTGCGATCCCAGTCGATAGTTGGGATGCGATAGCCTGCAACGCCTGACATATCCGCAGCAAGCTCGCTCGCGGAGGCAGCTTCGCGACGCAGGTCCAGTTCGGAGTTGGTCCAGCGCTTGAAATTGCCAATGGTCGCGCGCGGGCGCAATCGCTCGGCTTCACCGCCCATAGCCTCTACATGAGCCGCCGCCCATTCATAGGTCGCGATGTCCTCGGCGAACTTTTCACGAATACCGGGACGCAGCACCTTGATCGCCACCTGCCGCCCATCGCTGGTAACGCCCCGGTGCACCTGAGCTATCGAAGCAGCACCCACAGGATTAGGGTCAACTTCGGAAAAGAGCACTTCCAAAGGTTGGCCGAAGCTGGATTCGATTGAGGCTTTGATTTTGGTAAATTCAACCGGCGGTAGATTGTCTTGCAGGCTGAGCAGATTGTGTGCTGCCTCTTCACCCACGAGATCAGGACGCGTTGCGAGCGACTGTCCCAATTTGATAGCCGCTGGGCCAATTGCGCGAAAGGCTCCGGCGTAGTCGCGCTCGCCGTTTTTGCCAGTGAAGGTCGCTAGGCGTGCCAGCCGTGCCAGGCGCTTTACCGGTGCAGGTGCGTTGGGGTCTTCTTCGATCCCGACCAACGCACGGCGGCGGGCAAGGGTAATACCCCATCTGGCAAGACGGAACAGATGCGTGGCAGGCGTTGTCACTTTGTGGGGGTCCTCACGGGGCTAGACTTTCCACCCCGAATGGATCGCGACCGCGCCGCCCAGAATGATCTCAGCTTTGGTGTTCACAAAGCCTGCCTCACGGATCATCGCTTCGAACGCGGGTGCACGTGGGAACTTACGGATCGACTCCGCAAGGTAGCGGTAGCTTTCCGTATCACCAGCAATCACTTGCCCCATGCGCGGCATGATATGCATTGAGTAAAGATCATAAATCTCGCGGAAGCCGTTCCAGTCCGTGACCGAAAACTCCATACAGAAGAACCGTCCGCCAGGGCGCAGCACACGGTGGGCCTCAGCCAAAGCCTGCTCTTTGTAGGTTACGTTGCGAATGCCAAAGACGATTGTATAGGCATCGAAGGTGTTGGACGCGAAGCTGACTGATTCTGCGTTCTGATTCGAAAAAACGAGACTGCCTGAGCCTGCTGCCTCGTCGCGTTCCATTGCGCGCTCAGCACCGACATCAAGCATATCCTGATTGATATCGGCGACCGTCACATCCGCTCCGCGATCAGCCATCCGAAACGCAATGTCACCTGTTCCACCAGCCATATCGAGAATGTTCTCGCCCGGTTGAGGTTTGACACGCTTGACGAAGCGATCCTTCCACCCGCGATGCATGCCAAAGCTCATCGCATCGTTCATGATGTCGTATTTCTTGGCAACGCTGGTGAAGACGTGACCCACGCGGCGGGTCTTTTCCTCCGGGCTTACATCTTCATAGCCAAAGGAGACGGTGTCTTGGGTGGTGTCGCTCATTTGGGGACCCCTAGAGGGAATTGTTCCATGCGGAAAGGGTGATAAGGGAGCGTTTATTGCGTGTGGCCTGCACATCGGTGCAAGCCTTCGTCGTAGCCACTGGTAGCGAGTGAAAGCGAACACATAGAAACATGCCTGAGTTACCTGAAGTTGAGACAACGGTTCGCGGACTGGCAAAGTTCCTTACTGGCCAGCGCATTGAGCACGTCACCCTCAACCGGCCAGATTTGCGGCGACCTTTCCCTGAGGACCTGGTGCAGGTGATGACGGGCGCTACCGTCACCAGCCTCTCCCGCCGCGCGAAATATGGCCTATTCCATCTCGACCGCGATCAGAGCGTGATCTTCCACCTCGGCATGAGCGGCCGCTGGCGGATCGATCCGGACGAGCCCGACAAGCATGACCATATGGTGGTGGAGACAAAGGACCATCGATTCGCGCTGTGTGACCCAAGGCGGTTTGGATCAGTTGATATGGTGGCCACTTCCGCATTGGAGGGATGGCGACCCTTCGCAGCGCTTGGACCGGAACCTTTAGGGCCTCGACTGACATCTGCACACCTAAAGCTTGCGTTGAAGGGCAAGGTGCAGAGCATCAAACTGTGTCTGCTGGACCAACGGATGGTCGCGGGTCTGGGCAATATATATGTGTGCGAGGCGCTATGGCGCTCCGGAATCCGGCCAACTAAGCAGGGAGGCAAGGTCACCAAGCCGCAGCTCGAGCGACTGGTACCCGCCATCAAAGATGTACTCGAGGCTTCGATCCGGGACGGCGGATCGTCCCTGCGCGACTATGCCACTCCCACTGGAGAGCTCGGCTACTTCTCTACCAACTTCAGCGTTTATGATCGCGGCGGCGAGACCTGCCACCGGGGTGATGGAGGTGTGATCAAGCGCATTGCTCAAGGCGGGCGCAGCACATGGTATTGCCCAAAGTGCCAGAAGTGAGAAATGCTGCATGTGCAGCCTTGGCTGCAGACCGCAAATCACTTGCCTTTCACCGCGTTTCACACTAGATGCGCCGCTTTCCGGCGGTGAATCGCCGCCTTTCGTACATAGCTTCAAGATTATTCCGGCCGCTTTTTTCCAGCGGCCCACACAAAACGCGAGACACACAGACCTATGGCCAACACGCCGCAAGCCCGTAAGCGCATCCGTCGCAACAACCGCCGAACCGAAGTGAACACTGCGCGCATGAGTCGCATCCGCAGCTTCGTCAAGAAAGTCGAAGCAGCGTGTGAAGCGGGTGATAAAGATGGCGCGGCAGCAGCGCTTAAATCTGCTCAGCCAGAACTTGCTCGCGGTGTTGCTCGCGGAGTGATGCACAAAAACACGGTGGCGCGTAAAATGTCGCGACTAACAAAGCGAGTCGCTGCACTCTGATTCGCAGCCCAAAAGGCCGACTGCGCGGAATTACCTAGTGTAAATTCGTATAAAGGCCCCCATGAAATGTAACATTGGGTCGTGTCGTATGGCGCGGCCCTTTTGTTTTGTCGCCCATATCATGGGTTGCACAGCTGAGAATGCGCAGAAACCCTGCGATTCGCGATAACTGGCGATCAAAATACAATGAAAACAGTATTTTAAACGGAAGTCTGCGGGCTCGAGCCGAGTCAACACAAATATTTAAGATTTATTGCAATTGATCGCTTGCACTCACCTCCGAAGACGCGTTTAAACAGCATCACCCGGCGCGGGACAGTCCGGGTCCACATACTTCGGTCGACAGGTTAGCCTGCGAGGGGTGCCTCGTGGGAGAGGGATTCTTTACCCAGTCGCACAGTCGCAGTTCCACCCTTGGAGTCACGCTTCCGAGGGCATTCAATAGTGGGGAAGCAATGGGGTATAATTCTGACAAGGCGCGGTCCACGCGTCGCAAGGCTGATGACGATTTGATGGAAGATGCAGAAGCAGTAAATCTGGCGGCGGATTGGGCTGATATTAGCCAGGGTCTAAAAAAGGACTTGGGCCACCAATTGCACAGCCAGTGGATCAAGCCGATACAAGTAGGGGGCATTAACAAGGAAACAGGTACACTCGATCTGTTCCTGCCGACGGAATTTTCGGCAAATTGGGTGAAGGATCGATTTCACGAACGCTTGCAGCTCGCGTGGAAGATTATGCGCGGTGATGTGCGTGAGGTGAACATTCAGGTCCACCCAGGCCGTCGCCAACTACCCGATCTCAGGATCGATGACGGACGGCGTCCTGCCAATGACGGTGCGAGCGCGATTGCAGTTGCTGCGGGAAGCATCAGCGATGCGGGCTTCACTTCCAGCGTCGGGCTAGATCCATCACTGACCTTTGCATCCTTTATTACAGGCGAGGCCAATGTACTTGGCTGCAATGCAGCGCAGCGCATGGCAGCAACTGAGCAACCACAATTTTCGCCGCTTTATCTCAAGGCAGCAACCGGTCAAGGTAAGACCCACTTACTGCACGCCATTGGGCACGGCTTCTTGGCCTCACATCCACGCGCACGGATTTTCTACTGCTCGGCAGAGCGTTTCATGGTGGAATTTGTGCAAGCGCTCAAAGCCAATCAGATGATCGAGTTCAAAGCGCGTCTGCGCAGTTTCGATCTGCTTCTGGTGGATGACATTCAGTTTATCATTGGCAAGGCCAACGCACAGGAAGAGTTACTTTACACGATTGATGCATTGCTGGCCGAAGGCAAACGTCTGGTTTTCGCTGCTGACCGCGCACCGCAAGCGCTGGATGGGGTGGAGCCACGTCTGCTCTCACGTCTGTCGATGGGTCTGGTGGCCGATATTCAGGCAGCTGACATCGAGCTACGCAAGAAAGTACTCGAGTCCAAACTCTCGCGGTTTGCGCCATTGAGTGTTCCAGAGGATGTAATCGATTTTCTCGCGCGCACCATAACTCGTAATGTTCGCGAGCTGATTGGCGGGCTCAATAAGCTCATCGCCTACGCACAGCTCACAGGCCAGGAAGTATCGCTGCAGCTGGCAGAAGAGCAACTCACCGATATCCTGAGCGCCAACCGTCGCCGGATCACGATTGATGAGATCCAACGCACTGTGTGCCAATTCTATCGGATTGACCGGGCAGAAATGTCATCCAAACGTCGCGCGCGGGCGGTGGTTCGCCCCCGGCAGGTGGCGATGTATCTCTCGAAGGTATTAACCCCGCGTTCCTATCCTGAAATTGGCCGTAAATTTGGTGGTCGTGACCACTCTACGGTTATCCATGCCGTACGTCTGATCGAAGACCTTCGGCAGCGCGATGCCGATATGGATGGCGACGTCCGTAGCCTGCTACGCCAGCTTGAAAGCTAAGCAAAAGGTTAATTCGCACGCAATCTACACAGGGTTTGGACAGGCTGTTCCACAGCCTCTTTACCCAACAGGCTAACAGGTAATCGACAGGGCTACACACAGCCCTGTCGACAGGTTACGCACATTCTGTAAACAGCTTGTCCATGAGCTTGTCACCGGCCCGCCTCAACCGCTTCGCGCGCCACATCGTGTTGCCAGAGATCGGTGGTGCTGGCCAGGTTGCCCTCGCAGACAAGCATATCGCGGTGATTGGCCTAGGCGGCATTGGGTCGCCCGCGTTGCAATATCTCGCAGGCGCCGGGATCGGCCGCTTTACCCTCGTGGACGATGATGTGGTTGATGCAACCAATCTGCAACGCCAGACGATCTTCACCAGCCGCGATGTAGGACATGGCAAGGCCATCAGCGCGCGGCGATGGCTTGCCAATTTTGACGATGCGCTGAACGTGAACATCTCAGACAGCCGGATCACAACAGACAATGTCGGTGACTTGATAACAGGCGCTGACCTCGTGCTCGACGGAACCGATAATTTCGCTACACGCCTTGCTGTGTCCGATGCCTGCGTCGCAGAACGTGTACCCCTGCTCTCAGCAGCTGTGGGCCGTTTTCAAGGGCAGGTCGGAGCTTTCGCCGGACATCTTGTCGGGGTGCCATGCTACCGCTGTTTTGTCGGCGACGCCTTTGATGCAGAGGACTGTGACACTTGTGCAGAAGACGGCATGCTGGGCGCTATGGCCGGTTGGACTGGAAGTTTTGCTGCGATGCAGTCGGTGCGCGTGCTGCTCGCCGGTATTAGCCGCTTTGGTCAGCCCATGTGGGGCAAGCTGCACCTCCTCGATGGGTTGCAGGCAAGCATGCGCACGCTTTCAATTGCGAAAGATCCGGCATGTAAGGGGTGTTCGCAAATATGACGGCGATTCAGATTGCTGTAGCTCTTAATGCGCTGTGGTTTGCCATGGGCTTTCACGCGTTTTATGTGCGCCGCGAAGTGTTCGGGAAAGTGGTTGTCCCGGTCAAGGAAGACCGCAACAACACCGCCTACGAAGCGGTGGTTGAAAGCGGACGATTTATGGGCGGTTTTAACTTTGCTTTATCGGCGCTGAATATTGCGCTGCTTCTCGGATTCGGCGGCTTTACCAGCGATCATCAATGGGCGATGTTACTGGCGTTCAACTCGCTCGCCCATGGCTCTCAATTTGCAGGTAATGTTCCGATGGCCATTGCCAATCGTCGCGGTGAAGGCATCTGGTTGGTGTTTCACGGTGTGATGCTAAGGATTTTCGTGATCGACTTTACGCTTATGATTGCCAATGCGGCATTGGCAATCTGGCTTTGGCTCTAGCCGGTATTCCTTTTCCTACATCACCGAATTCTGGCACAGGATTTTCTTGGAAGTGGTGATCGGAAAATTCGCACGCAAAAGGCAAAAGTAGGAGAAGTGTCACCTACAGCCGATTTCACAGAGCTCTATATTTTAATGGCTTTTCGGCATTTTGGGCAAAATCAGGGTTACAAATGTGTCACCCTGGATCAACTGCGGAACACCATAATTAGCGCGCGAATCACAGTACCCGGGACCTCCGGGCGAGACCGGCCGTTTACAAAAGTGGGGCAATGCCACTAACCCCGCATACAAACAGAAAAAGCTCAGGACCAACGCAAAATGATCACCCTTCTTTCGCCTGCAAAGAAACTCAATTTCGACGCGGCTGCAACCGCGCTTGAAGTGACCCGCCCGAGGCTCGAAGAAGATACGCGCGAGATTGCGGGTGTAGCCAAGAAACAATCAGCAAAGTCGCTCGCCAAGCTGATGCATATCTCGGATAATCTGGCTGAGCTGAATGCTGAACGCTTCAGGGCTTTCGATCTTGCAGGCCGCAGCAATTCAGCCAAGCCCGCTGGCCTTACCTTTGATGGCGACGTTTATTGGGGGCTGGAGGCCAAGTCGCTGGGTGATGAGACACTGGCTTACGCTCAGGACCATTTGCGTATTTTGTCAGGCCTTTACGGTGTTCTGCGCCCAATGGATGCGATCCAGCCCTATCGTCTTGAGATGGGCACTAAGATGAAAAACAAGCGCGGCAAATCGCTATATGATTTCTGGGGCAGCCTGATTGGTGAGCAGCTTGCGGAAGATTTGGCAGGCCATGGTGATCAGACAGTCGTGAATTTGGCCAGCAATGAGTATTTCAAGGCAGTCGACACATCGGCTTTGCCCGGCAAAGTGATTGAGGCGACCTTCCTGAATGTCAAAGATGGCGAGGCACGACGGCTAATGTACCACGTGAAGTTCGGGCGCGGCCTGATGGCGCGCTGGATCATGGAAAACCGCATCGCAAAGGCAGACGATCTGCGTGGGTTTAACGTCGAAGGCTACAGGCTGGATGACAAGGCTTCGAGCGAGACCGAGCTGGTGTTCACTAGGCCTCAACCACCGCTCAAGAAGAAGTAAGAATCTCATCGACCCACTGGGGTACTAAATCGCCTGCCTTGCCGTAGCGCGCTTGGGTGAAGTGATGCGAACCTTCGCTGGGTTCGAGATTGAGCTCAAGCGCCTCAGCACCGTGGGCGCGGGCCTCCTGGACAAAGCCAGCGGCAGGGT
>JBCDKX010000024.1:0-24336 GCA_038746055.1 Pseudomonadota bacterium | reverse complement strand
TGGTGTCATCATTCTGGTGAACGACCTTGAGGCCGAAGCACCTGAGCTCGTGAATGCACTTGCTGCGGAGCACTTGGAACTCGCAATCGACGATCCGGAAGCAATGATGCAGAAGGTGCGTCATGCGGGCAGTATTTTCCTGGGCCGGATAACGCCAGAGGCAGTAGGTGATTATGTGGCGGGCCCCAATCACGTGCTGCCCACCGGGCGGCGCGCAAGATTTTCGAGCGGGCTTTCGGTCCTCGACTTTATGAAACGCACCAGCTTTATCCAGTTGGACGAAGCCGCTTTCGGCGCCATCGGTCCTGCCGCCGCTAGCCTTGCTCATGCTGAAGGCTTACCCGCTCATGCAAAATCGGTTGAGTTGCGCCTCAAATGAACAACCCAGCTCGTTCTCAGACTCGCTCCACCGCTCGCCTCGCCGCCGTCCAAGCACTTTACCAGCGCCAGATGGAGGGGACAAAGGTCGACGAATTGCTGGTCGAATTCCATCGACATCGACTGGGCGGAAAAATCGATGACGAAGACCACGAAGGCGAACAACTCGCTGAAGTTGAGGTCGATTTCTTCAACGACCTAGTGCGCGGTGCAGATGCACGGCGGGATGAGATTGACAGCGTCGTGACAGCACATCTGTCCGATGGTTGGACTCTGACCCGACTTGACAAGACCATGGTGCAGATCTTGCGCGCGGGAGCTTATGAATTGATGGCGCGCGCCGATGTACCAGCAGCCGCCGCTATCAATGAATATGTCGACGTGGCGAAAGCCTTCTTCGATGATCGCGAAGCGAAGTTTGTGAATGGTATTCTGGACGCAGTAGCGAAAGAGGTGCGCTCATAAACGAAGCCGACTTTATCGCTGCCCTGCGAGGCCTGCCGCTCCATGCTGGGGCACGCGGGCTGGAAGATGATTGCGCAGTGCTGGAGTTTGGCAACGAGACGCTGATTCTCAACCATGACGCGATGGCGGAAGGCTCCCATTTCCGGCCCGATGCCGACATGACCGATGTAGCGTGGAAACTGGTGGCGAGCAATCTGTCTGACCTCGCCGCCAAGGGCGCAGAGCCAATTGGTGTTCTCGTTGGCCACTGCCTCAATCCCGATAATACTGGCTTTGTGAAAGGGCTCCGCGAGGCGCTTGAGGCGTTTGATGTCAAGCTGCTCGGCGGAGACACGATTGCTACGGAGGCCCAGCGGGTCTTTGGCTTGACCGCCATCGGACGGGCGACCCACACGCCGGTACCAGCACGAGGCGGTGCGCAGCTTGGTAATGCGATTTATGTTACAGGCACTTTAGGTCGCGCTATGCTCGGCTATGAGGGTGATCCCCGTCATCTGCATGCTTTCAACCGCCCTATTCCTCGCCTCAGAGAAGGGCGCGCACTTGCTCCGCATATCACCGCAATGATGGACGTCTCAGACGGGCTATTGCTTGATGCACACCGAATGGCTTGCGCGAGCGTAGATGCGGCTTTCGAACTGGAGAGCTCGGCAATCCCGGTCGCCGACCCGCCGCGCACAGACGAATGTTTGCGTTGGGGCGATGATTACGAGCTGCTCTTCACAGCACCGCCGGAGACCAGCCTGCCCGTGGAGGCCACGAGAATCGGAACTGTAACTGCAGCGGGTTTAGCAGCGTTGTGGCTTGATGGAGAGGCCCTCACCGACCCGACAAGTCTCGGTTATCAACACGGCTAAATGCGTCAGAAACAATCTCGCTTGTTCAAAAGGCGCCAATCGGGGCCAATTCTCTCACATTCGCGCTTGCGCGCTTGACTTCAATCCCTATGGAGGAGGCCTTCATGTCAACGGTGCAAACGGGAAACACCCGGGCATCGCTCCACGCTACAAGAGGGGATCTTCCGTGGAACTAATACTCATATCAATTGGGCTGGGTCTTCTTGCTGTTGTGTACGGCATCATTACCAGCCGCCAGGTTCTCGGCGCTGACGCCGGAAATGCAAAAATGCAAGAGATCGCGGGTGCCGTCCAAGAAGGTGCACAGGCCTATCTCAACCGTCAGTACACGACGATCGGCATCGTCGGCGTGGTCGCCGCTGTCATCGTCGGTGCTGCACTTGGCGTTGTTCCGGCTGTCAGCTTTGTAATTGGCGCGGTGCTATCAGGCGTTGCAGGCTATATCGGGATGAACATCTCTGTTCGCTCGAACGTCCGCACCGCTGCAGCCGCTGAAAAAGGGCTGCAAGAAGGCCTCACCATCGCGTTTCGCGCCGGTGCCATTACCGGAATGCTGGTAGCCGGGCTCGCACTGCTTTCTATCGCTGGTCTGTTCTATGTTCTCGTGGGTCCGATGGGCCTTGAAGCCAATGATGATAAGGTTATCTTCGGTCTTGTTGGTCTCGCCTTTGGCGCTTCGCTGATTTCGATCTTTGCGCGTCTGGGTGGCGGTATCTTCACCAAGGCCGCTGACGTCGGCGCTGATCTCGTAGGCAAGGTTGAGGCCTCAATCCCAGAGGATGATCCACGCAACCCAGCCACCATTGCCGATAATGTGGGCGACAATGTTGGCGACTGCGCTGGTATGGCTGCCGACTTGTTCGAAACCTATGTCGTGACCGTTGGCGCGACCATGGTTCTTATCGCACTACTGTTCGGCAATGCTCTGGGCGACCTCCTTTTGCCGCTCATGGCGCTCCCTCTGCTGATCGGCGGCGCATGCATCGTCACGTCGATCATCGGCACGTACTTTGTCCGTCTGGGCAATGGCACCAATGTGATGGGCGCGATGTACAAAGGCTTCATTGCGACCGCCGTTCTGGCGATCCCACTGATCTATGTTGTCACGCAATATGCGCTGGGTGATATGAGCACTGTTCTCAATCCGGGCGATACGGTCGAGTTCAACGGCATGGACCTGTTCTACTGCTCGCTCATCGGCCTTGCGCTGACTGGCATCATCATCTGGATCACCGAGTATTACACCGGCACGAACTTCCGTCCGGTGAAGTCGATCGCTAAAGCTTCGGAAACGGGTCACGGCACCAATGTGATCCAGGGGCTCGCGATCAGTCTTGAGTCCACTGCACTGCCGACCATCGTGATCATCGCTGCAATAATCGGTGCATACCAGATCGCTGGTCTGATCGGCCTCGCCTTCGGTGCGACCGCAATGCTTGCTCTGGCTGGCATGGTGGTGGCGCTCGACGCTTACGGTCCGGTAACCGACAACGCGGGCGGTATTGCCGAAATGGCGGGTCTTGATGAAAGTGTCCGTGAAAAGACGGACCTGCTCGACGCGGTTGGTAACACCACAAAGGCTGTGACGAAGGGTTACGCCATCGGTTCGGCTGGTCTTGCGGCACTCGTGCTGTTCGCCGCTTATACCGCTGACCTTCGTCGTTACTTCCCGGATGCGAATGTCGATTTCGGCCTGGAGAACCCTTATGTGATCGTGGGTCTGCTGCTGGGCGCGCTGCTACCGTACCTGTTCGGTGCGATGGGCATGACCGCTGTAGGCCGTGCGGCCGGCGATGTGGTGATCGACGTGCGTGAGCAATTCAAGGAAAAACCGGGTATCATGGATTACTCCGAGAAGCCCGACTATGCTCGTACAGTGGACCTTGTGACCAAGGCAGCGATCAAGGAAATGATCGTTCCGTCACTGCTGCCAGTGCTCGCGCCGATCGTCACTTACTTCGTCATCCTGTTCCTGGCTGGCCAGGACAACGCCTTTGCGGCGTTGGGCGCGCTGCTGCTCGGTGTGATTGTTGGCGGCCTGTTTGTCGCTCTTTCGATGACTGCCGGAGGCGGTGCTTGGGATAATGCCAAAAAGTATATCGAAGACGGCAATCACGGCGGCAAAGGCTCTGAAGCTCATAAGGCTGCGGTGACCGGTGACACCGTCGGTGATCCTTATAAGGACACCGCGGGTCCGGCCGTGAACCCGATGATCAAGATAACCAACATCGTAGCGCTGCTGCTGCTCGCGGCGTTGGCTCACTAACCAACAGCCAGATCAGGCATTCAAGGACCCCGCTTGGGAAAACCAAGCGGGGTCCTTTGTATTTGGCCAAGCGGGTGTCCCACTGTGAGCCACCCAAATCGAGTTTACAGAGAAATCTAGCGTTAACGGACGTTTGCGGCCTATCCCGGTCACAGACATGCACGCGAACACACAACCTCTCACAGGCTTTCCAAGGCCACTCGTCGGACAAACCAGTTCGAAAAGAGAGCTGCGCCTGCTGAAATTGCGGTCCGCTATGACTGCGACTTTCATCGCCGATTGGAAGGACCTTAGCTCTCGTACTGCTGAGCCCAACCCTTTCTTCGAAGAGTGGTTCGCGATGCCATCGCTTGAGCAGTTTGCGAACCCTGAAGACTGCACACTTGCCGCATATTGGACTGGTGGACGCCTCGCAGGCGTTCTTCCGCTTGTAAGGTCTAGCAACTACTACGGGCACACTGTGCCCCACATCAGCACGTGGCTACATGACAACGCCTTTTGCGGCGCCCCGCTGGTGGCCGAAGGATCTGAGAAAAGCTTTTGGAGGGCACTGCTAGCTCAACTCGACAACGCCCCGGGCCCGGCATTGTTCTTGCATCTGCCCGCTCTTCCTCAGCGAGGCGCTCTTAATCAGGCTCTCGAGAACGTGCTGGGAGAATTGGGTCGTCCTACTGCGATAGTGGAGCGCACCGAACGCGCTATGCTTGCCTCGAGTCTTTCAGCCGCAGACTATCTCTCCAGCGCCATGAGCGCCAAAAAACGAAAGGAACTGCGTCGTCAGCGCAAGCGCCTTTCGGAAATGGGCGAACTTACGGTCGAACGGCTTGAAGGAACCCAGCGCCTCGAACCTTGGATCGAGCAGTTCCTCACGCTTGAAGCTGCGGGATGGAAAGGCAACGCTGGCTCCGCTCTCAAAGGGGATGAATCCTCTTACGCCTTTTTTGCTGACACCATGTGCGGTGCATCGCGCGTAGGAAAGCTCGAACGTCTGGCACTTCGCCTTGACGAAAAGCCAATCGCGATGCTCGCCAACTTCCTTACCTCACCCGGGGCGTACAGCTTCAAAACCGCTTTTGATGAGAAGTATGCGCGTTTCTCACCTGGCTTGCTTTTGCAGCTCGAAAACCTCGATCTTCTGGGTCGGAAGGGCATCGCTTGGACCGATAGCTGCGCAGCAGAAGGCCACAACATGATCGAACGCGTCTGGCGTGAAAAGCGCACTTTTGTAAGCCGTAACATCGCTATCGGTGGCTCACTGCGTCGCCTGACAGCGCGCGCGTTGATGGCCTATGAAACTAGAGAGCGGAGCTGAGCAATGAACGCACAATCTCCCCTAGCTGATGTCCGATCATCCAGACTTGCGACCTTTAGCGATGCAGCACGTAAGAACTTTGCAAAGCACTATCCTGAAGGCCCACATACCCTCCGCCACAACCTCGGGGTGCACCCTCTGCTTGAGCTTGATGCGCTTGCAGAGCTGGCAGGACAGCTTCCCGACACCAGCGTCGAATACAATCGTGGCGATCTTCCGATCGGTGTGGATGGCAAGCCTGGCTCCAATGGCCTCAACATCGGCGAGACCATTCGCGAGGTTGCCATAAACAACAGCTGGGCGGTCCTTAAGAACATCGAGCAAACCCCCGCCTACCAAGCTCTTCTGATAGACCTTCTTAGTGAGATTCGCACCGAGATCGAAACCAAGACGGGCGCAATGCTGACTCCGCAAGGCTACATCTTCATCTCCAGTCCAAACGCGGTAACGCCCTATCATTTCGATCCGGAACACAACATATTGCTGCAGGTACGCGGCACCAAGGTAATGAGTCAGTTTCCCGCTGGAGATACGCGTTTTGCTGCTGACGAAGTCCACGAAAGCTACCACACTGGTGGTCCTCGCGAACTTAAGTGGGAGGATGCTCTGATGACCGGTGCAACCGATTATCCGCTCAGCCCTGGCGAAGCTGTTTATGTTCCCGTCATGGCCCCTCATTTTGTCCGCAACGGGCCGGAAAGCTCGGTATCCTTATCCATCACTTGGCGTTCGACATGGAGCTATTCCGAAAGTGAAGCCCGCGCCTTCAATGTCATTCTTCGCAAGTTTGGCATTGAGCCGAGGGCACCGGGTCGCTGGCCCCATGCGAACCGCACAAAATCGCTTGGCTATAGGGCTTTGCGCAGGGCTGGTCTCGCCCCAACTTGACCTAGCCCGGCACTTGCGCGCATGGGGCAGCCCATGAGTGATACATCTGATTACGCAAGGCTCGTTGACGGCCTGGTCAAGCTCCTAACCGTCGAGCGCATTACTACCGACATCTACCTCGGCCCGGCTCAAAAGGACGGCATTGGCCGTGTCTTTGGCGGACAGGTTATTGCCCAAGCGTTGCAAGCCGCACAAGCTAGCGTCCCAGATACAAAAGCCGCTCACTCACTCCACGCCTATTTCTTGCGTGGCGGTCGCGAAGGCCTGCCGATCGAATATCGCATTCAGCGCGACTTTGACGGGCGCAGCTTCTCCAACCGCCGGGTCATCGCCTCGCAAGAAAGCGGGGACGGCACCGCCACACCAATCCTCAACCTTACCGCCAGCTTCCAAACCCCGGAGGAGGGGCTTGAACATCTCGATTCTCTCATGCCCAAAGTGGACGCTCCGGAAGACCTCAAGCCTGATATGGAGACCCGGCGCGCCATGATCGATATGATGGGCGACAAGGTCTCCGATACTCAGCGAGCGTTGGCCCTGCGCCCACGCCCGATTGAAATGCGCACCACCGATAAGCTCCACTGGATGAACGCAGAGCCTAAGGAGCCCCGCGCCCATAGCTGGTTCAAAACCGCCAGCACACTCCCCAATGACCCAGCGCTCCACCGCGCGGTTATTGCTTATGCCAGCGACTACACTCTGCTCGGTACCAGCGCCCTGCCCCATGGCCTTTCATGGATGCGTGGCGAGTTGGTTGGAGCCAGCCTGGACCACACATTATGGTTTCACCAAGACGTCCGTGCCGATGACTGGCTGCTTTATGCTACCGATTCTCCCTGGTCCGGCGGAGGACGCGGATTCAATCGCGGTAGTATTTTCAACCGCGCGGGCCAACTCATTGCCAGCGCCGCGCAAGAGGGCATGGTGCGCAAGAGAAAAGGCGGTTAGCCTGACACACCGAACGGAGCTTTCAAAAAAATATCAAAATTCCCTCAAATATCTTTTTTATTGTATTTTTTTAGGAATTAGCCCGTTCATGCGTCAACTTTCGTTTTACCTGCCATCGCGCTTGTGAATACCCAGTCGTTTCGCAATAAAGGACAAGGCTAATCGAGCGGGCAAAAGTAGGAAAGGTCTTAGGCTCCAGGGTCTCCTGTTCAGCGTGCCAGCAACACCGGCATTTTCGGATTGCTCAAAACGCTGCGGGTTACTCCGCCCATCAGCAATTGAGCGAGCCGCGAGTGACCGTAGGCGCCCATAACCATCGCTGCGCAATTGCGGACTTGCGCTGCGAGGAAAAGCGCGTCAGCAACACTTGCATCCCCTGGCGGGATTTCGACAACTTCTGCAGAAACGCCATGGCGGTCCAGATACTTCGCCGCCTCACTCACCGGGAAATCGAGCCGATTGCGTTCCTCAGTCTCCGCCACGCTCGCGAGATACACTCTGCTTGATTGCGCCAATAACGGCAGGCTGCGGCGCAACGCTACACTTGCTTCGGCTGACCCATTCCATGCGACCAACATGGGGGCCTCTACATCCAGGCTCTTGGTGTCCCCGGGGACTATTAACACGGGTGCCGGTGCTTTGATCGCGAGCTCACCTGCCATCGCCGAAGGCCCGCGCCTAGCTTCGTCACCAATGTCATGCGGACCTACAAGGATTACATCATGCAGGGCAGACTGCTCCAGCAATCGTGTTTCAGCCATCCCGTATAAAAAGCGCCACTCCCATGAAACATCTTCATTGGAGAGATCGGCTTCAAATTTGGCACGCAACGCTTCGGCCGCCTCCTTGATGCGCGGCATGGCTGCAGCCATTGCATTTCCGTAAAAATCGCCAGGTGCAAAGACTTCGTAGCTGACTGCCTGCAGACAGGTGATATGACCATGATTAGCGCGGGCGAGGTCAAGCGCGACTTGCATCCGCGCCTCGAAACACTGATCTCCATCAACGTGCAGCAGAATGTTCTTCATCGCTTCTCTCCCGTAGTCTTGGGAGAGTTATGCAACTGTGTAAGGCCGCTGCATTGATCTCGATCAAATTACCGGGCGCTCGATTGGATTATCCGCCTTTGCTGCGGGCGGGTGAACTGGTCCTGCCGAACAAACCGCCTCCGCTACTAGACATGCGTGATCTGCCAAAGTCAGCATCTCTTTTGCCATAGCCTGGCTTACCAAAGCCAGCAGCACGTGCCATTTGGGACGCTGGCTTTACCTTCGGCACGGTTTTCGCGCGTTCTACCGCGCGGCTTGACGCAAGATATTTACCCGGCTGTCCGCCATAGCCAAGACGCGAACCATTGGCGGTCTGATAGCCCCCAGCCGTGCTCTTGAAAAGCGGACCGCTCGCTCCAGTTTTGGAACTGGAGAACCAAGCAACGATAAATGGTGAGAAATGCGTCCGGCGTGCGGAAGTCTGCTCTTCGGCAGGCGGGGTTTCCTGGACACATTGACCCTTGCCATAGACTTCTTCGCAGTCTTCCTTTGCCTCAAATCGCGGCGCGTCTTTCTGCGCTACAACTGCGGCTTGTTGGCGCATATCCTCGCACTCTTCGTTTGAAAGGCCGGTGGCCTTGGCGCAGGCGAAGACGTTTTCATAGACCTCGACTTCAATATCGCGCTTTTCATCACTTCCAGCCGCCTTGGCCGCTGGCGCAGGATCACCCCCGCAGGCGCTTAGCACGACGCTCGAGCTGAGCGCTGCCATTGTTGTGAGGCGTACTTTCGATGAACGCTTTGAACGGTTTACAGCCATTTTCACCATTATCCCCGTAAGAGTGCTTTCCCCAGAGTGTCGCATTAGCGCGAAAAGGTTATCGTAAGGTGGAGATCGCCTAACAATCGTGAAGAAAGGCCCTTTTGATGCTGCGCAAGACCCTGCCTGAAAGGCCCAATTGGCAAGAGATTGCGCAGGCAAATGGATTTGTATTCCACCATGTGGACGGCGATCTTTACTGGGATGAACGCGCCTGTTGGCAATTCACTTTGCGCGAGGTCGAAGACGAGATCGAAGATCCCACCACCGAGCTTTATGCCATGTGCCTTGCGCTTGTGGATGATGCTTGCGCCGATCAGCAGATGATGGAACGGCTCGCAATTCCGCGCGATATGTGGGATCCGATTGCCAATTCATGGATGCGGGGAGATGCCTCGCTATACGGCCGGTTTGATTTTGCTTTCGCGGGCGATGGACCTGCCAAGCTGCTCGAATTCAACGCCGATACGCCAACCAGCGTCTATGAAACCGCCTTCTTCCAGTGGCAATGGTTGGAGGACATGATCGCCTTGGGTGAGCTGCCGGAAAGCACGGACCAGTTTAACCGCCTCCATGAAGCCTTAGTGGAGCGCTTTGCGCAAATTCTCACACCGGGCAGTCTGTGCCATTTTTCTGCCGTTGAAAGCCATATCGAAGACCGGGCAACGGTCGCCTATTTTGAAGATGTCGCTGGTCAAGCGGGACTCGAAACTCGCTTCGTCGATATTGAGAAAATCGCGGTTGATGAAGACGGCGAGTTTATGGACCATGAAGGTTATCGTATTGGCGCTTTGTTCAAGCTCTATCCGTGGGAGGATATGATCCAGGAGGAAAGTGCAGCACAATTGGCAGGTTCATCCTGCAATTTCATCGAGCCGCTATGGAAGGCGATCCTATCCAACAAAGCGATCCTCCCGCTGCTATGGGAGCGTCATCAGGGGCATCGCAATCTGGTGCCTGCTTTTTTCGCAGGTACGCAGGGTGCCGAAGCACTGAAAGCGCATCCGCATGTCACCAAGCCGTTTTTCAGCCGCGAAGGCGCTGACATTGCGCTCTTCGATGGTGAATCGCGCCATGACGGCCCCTCAGAGGGCTATGGCGCAGAAGGCCATATTGTGCAGGCCTATGCTCCCATTGCGCGCTCAGGTGACAACCATGCTGTAATCGGTAGCTGGGTCGTCGGTGACGATCCAGCTGGCATGTCCATTCGCGAGGATGCGAGCCCAATAACACGCGATTTGGCAAGATTCTTACCGCATATCATCCTCGGATAAGCACTCTCTTTCCCTAACCCGCCGAGATGGCTACCATGCGGTGAGGAGAGACAGAGATGCAGATCACGCGCCAGCCGCCGGTCAAGACCAGCCTTCAACCGTCGAACCACCCCTATCTCAGCGGGCCATGGACCCCGCTCCACGAGGAAGTGGATGTGGAAGAGCTGGAAGTGATCGAAGGCGAAATCCCCGCTGACATCGATGGTATCTATCTGCGCAATACGGAAAATCCGGTGCACCAGCCGCTGGGCCGTCATCATCCTTTCGATGGCGATGGTATGGTCCACCAGGTCAGCATTTCAGGCGGAAAGGCGAGCTATCGCAATCGCTTCATCCGCACCCATTGCTTTAATGAAGAGCAGATTGCAGGCGGCGCGCTCTGGGGCGGGCTGATGGACCCCGTCGGCACTTCGAAACGGCCCGGATTTGGCGCGCATGAGGGGCTTAAGGACACCGGCTCGACCGATATTATCGTGCACGCCGGGGTGGCGCTCGCCACGCTCTACCAATGCGGTGAGGCGTGGCAGATGGATCCGGTCACCTTGGATAATCTCGGCAAGGCCTCATGGGGACCGATTGACGGCGTATCCGCTCACCCCAAGGTCGATGAAGAGACCGGAGAGCTGATGTTCTTCAATTACTCCAAATATGCGCCTTACATGCATTATGGGGTGGTCGACCGTTCGGGTAAGCTCGTACATTACGTACCGATCAATCTCCCCGGTCCGCGCCTCCCACACGATATGGCGATCACCAAGAAGTGGTCGATCCTCAATGATATGCCGCTGTTCTGGGATGAGAAACTGCTGGAGCGCAAAATCCATGCTGCGCGCATACACGAAGGTGTGCCCACACGCTTTGCGCTGATCCCACGCTATGGTCAGACCGAAGATATTCGCTGGTTCGAGGCATCTCCCACTTATGTTCTGCATTGGACCAATGCGTGGGAAGAAGGCGATGAGGTGATCCTGGAGGGCTACTATCAGGACAAGCCGATGCCTGACCCGCTCCAAGAAGCGGGTGAATACAGCCATATGATGGCCTATGTGGACGAACACTCGTTCCAGAGCCGCCTACACCGCTGGCGCTTCAACCTCAAAACCGGTGAGACCCACGAAGAGCGCCTTGGCGATCGAATTGTCGAATTTGGGATGATCAACCCGGATTATCTCATGCGCAAGAGCCGCTATATCTGGTCGACTACCACGCGGCCCGGCTGGTTCCTGTTCAATGGCTATGTGCGCCATGACACTGAGACCGGCGAAGACCAAGTGTTTGAGCTGCCTGAAGGCGTCTATGCGAGCGAGAGCCCAATGGTACCGCGCAAAGGCACAACTGCCGAGGACGATGGTTATCTCATCACCTTCCTGATCAATGAAAATACCGGTGGTTCTGAGCTCGCCATCCTGAATGCCGGCGACATCGCCAAAGGCCCGATTGCCCGCGCGTCGCTGCCGCACAAGCTCTCAAGCGGAGTGCACGCAACCTGGGTCGAGCATTCACAGCTGCAGGAGGATGCGCAATTCCGCGCGGAGCTGAATGCGGTTTAGCAGGGCACCTACGCCAACCGGCGAACCATGACCCCAAGCACATTTTCAGGCGGAACGCGCCCAACTGACCGTGTATCTCCGCCATCTTTAGTCTCAGCGCTCAAATGGACACCGCCCTGGCGCCCCACAGCGCTCACCCGCTGCACCACCTTCCCAATATCAGGGTGCAATGCCAAAACGGTATCTCCCCGTTTCGGGCGGATCTTTGACTTAAAGAGGATCAAGCTGCCCTTTGGCAGTCTCGGCTCCATGCTTTTGTCTCTCACCAAGGCGATCTTGTAACCGACCATTGTTAGCTTCGTAAGCCAACAATCGGGTCCACGCCAAGACTCAAAGTCGAGAATTTACATGATTGTTAAAGTCAATAAGGAGGCTGTCACATAATAGAACGGTTTTTGAACCAAGCCACATTGAGTTGTAGTCTATATTTTAGTGACGAGTTCTACGCCATCGCAAGAGCGGGATTGGTGCAACCAAGGTACCCTGCACCTGTTCACGAGAAACTCGCCCCAATCGCTCAGTCGAAGTGGACTCAGGTGAAAGCCCTGCCAGTACCATCTCACCATTCGGCGCTATGTCGGCCACTTGCTTCACAATCAAACCAAACTCTTTGTGGTTGACCAGAATCACTTCGCCCTGCTCGCGCCGATAACGGCGTCGAAACAGGGCGAATGAGCCATCGACGAGCATAGGCTCCATGCTGCGCCCGTCAATTCTTGCGATCTTAAACCCAAACACAGCTTGGATTTCCTACCGATCACTTTGACGCGTTAGCCTTCGAGCTTGGGATAAACCACAGGCAGTTTGGGCTCATAAGGGCATGGCGCTTTGCCGGTTGTAACGCCTTTGGTTGCCCAGAAAATCTCGGCAAACTCATTGACCAGCTCAACCAGTTTCTCACCATCTTCGCGGTGGCAGTCTTGCTTGCACTTGGATCCCTGCATCATAATTGCATGAGCAAGCTCATGAATGTTAGGGTATTTCTCAACGATCGGCGGCTTCACATAATCGCCCCAGATCACTCGAATTTCGTGCTTCACCTTTTCGGCCTGCTCTTCCTTTTGAGCAACCAGTCGCGCTTTAGTGAGGAATGCGCTGTCATCAGCGGCAAGGAACTGATCCATCAGACGGACGACAGAAACGGCGTGATAAAGCGCAGGGCCGGTGTCGTAGATGCCACAAGGAACATCGCAATGCGCCTTGGCAGTTACGAAAAGGCCGGTTTTTTCGAGCGCCTTGGTAATGATGTTGGTCATGATATTTGCTCCTGATCCCGATTTACTTGCGCGAGCGGTTGGCGAGGAATTTCCAGGCCGCAACGCCAGCGATGGCAATCGCCGCGGCACTTGCCAGAACTGCGCCTTCATTGTGAATGTGAAACAGGCCATTTTCGTGCGCAAGGGCAGGCGTCGACGCACCCAGCGCCGCAAGCGCAAGCGGCAATTTATGCAGTTTGGTCATGATTGCTCCTATGAATCGGATACGGAAAAGCTCACCGCTGTGGGCTAGACGTGGGCGGGCTTAAGTTCAACCGATCAAAGGCTGATTGGGCGCCAACTTCTAGAAATAAGCACCGCGCAAAGTCTCCAGTGCCATTTCAACCACTCGCTCATCACTTTCATCGGCGAGCGCCAAAGCAGCCGAACCTCCGTTAAAAGCAGCGATGATCGGCTCCCCAAGGTAAGGCTCCAGATTAAGCCACTGGGTGAATTGCCCTCTTGGTAGGTCTTCACGCGGTGTCACGATCCAGGTCTTAGAATCCCAAAATACTTCATCAAAACGCAAGTATAACTTGTCGAGCACACCCATACCGATGCGCTTAATGGCTTGCTGCTTTGGCTTGGGAAGTGGCGGCGAAAACTGGATGATATCGCGTTTCAAGACGCCCAGAGGGACGGTGATTATTACCGCATCGCAAGTATGTACCTTATCGCCCGCAAAGCCGAGTTGCACTGCGCTGTCGGTTCTGTCGACACTTTCCAACGCGGATGATAGCTCGAGTGCAAAACCCCCCTCAGCACCCGTAAAAATTGCGGAATAACCGTCTTCAAAGATAACGTCATGGCCGCGATAGCCATCGTCTCGCTCGAGTATTGCAGGATCGATCAGTTCACGTTCAACGCCGAAGGCAGTTTGTACTTCGCTTGCTTCAATGAGCGAATTGGGCGTGGTAAAGAAACCCATCTTACGACCGTTCTGACCGCGCACTACATAACTGTCGGTGGTGCGGAGGCGCTTGAGTGCAAGCTCATCAGCCAGCTCGGTCAATGGATTGCCAGTAACACCGTGAATCCAGCTCGCTCCAAGGTCCAGCGGTATGCCTAACTCATCCGAAGTCCAGATCCGCCCTCCAATCCGATTGCGCGCCTCGAACACGGTAACGGATGTGCCTGCATCGGCGAGCACTTTGGCGGCAGTAAGGCCGCTCACGCCTGCGCCGATGACGGCGATGGAGCTTGCCTTGGCTTGAAGTGCATCTTCCGCTGCAGAAAGGCCGGTTTCCAGCGCTGCATGGACAGTGCTGTTGTAGCGCGTGTGAGTGGCTTCCCCGGCGAAGAAAATCCGCCCGGCGATGGGTCGACCCAGCTCCCGGTAATCCTGCGAAGCCGCCTCTCTCGCAAAATAAGAGTAGGAGCCAAAACTGAAAGGGTCCTGGCTCCAATTGGTGCGAATGTAACCTGTAAGACCGCTATTGGCCGCGGCCGGCTTGCTCCATGAAAATCCCGTACCAAGGCTCATCGCCGCCATTCCCGCAAGCACGCTTCGTCGATGCATTTGTTCTTTGACCTTATATCAAACTCACGCGGCGACCCGCACAACGCGGTTCACAAATTCGTGCCAGAACCGCAACCATAATGTGGGGGTCAGCACGAAGGCTGAGTTATGCGACTGGCCGGTGAATTCAAAAAGCAACGGATCGATCAGAGAAGTCGACCTGTGCCAATCCTGCGAAGAAGCTGGCTAAATCACCTTCCGGTCTTTTATGTCACCATTGCCGCGCAACAGGAAGAAAAGGCCTCCTGCAAGGATAAGACCCTGGAATTGCCAGCCCGAAAAAGGGCCGAAATAGATCATCACGATTACGCCCGTAACCACGATTGAGATTGCCAGGCCACCCAAGCGTGTAAGCAGATCAAACATCCAATTGTCGCGCAACAGACCGCCCATGATCACGGCAAGACCACCGGCAATCTCTGCGAAAGCCGAAAGTCCAAAGAGGAACGGCGTCAATCCGTAGCCTTCAGCAATGATGTAGAAGTCAGGACCGATCTTTTTATAGCCCTGCTCGATAATGATGATCGCCAACGGTATGCGAATAAACCAATCTGCCAATCTCACGGTCGGAAGGCTGAGCGATACCCGCTGAGCCATTTGTAATGCTGTCATTTTTCGGCAATCCTTTAAAAAGAAGTGCCCTCCCATATGGCAATGAGCAAAGCTTGCTTCGCAACACCCAATGCATGCGTTTTTGCAAATCACTATCAATAAGTGCTTGGCGATCTTGTTAGTTCCCAGCAAATTGCTGCGGCGCACACTTTGGCAGAATTCAGCCACCCGCGTGGTAGAAATCATAGATTGTTCGAGCGACGGCATCGCTGACACCGGGTGCGCGTTGCAAATCTTCTAAGGCAGCAGCACGCACCTTGCTTGCCGTTCCAAAATGCAGCAGCAGTGCCCGTTTCCTCGCCGGGCCAATCCCTGGAATCTCATCCAGTGGGCTTGCAGTGATTGCTTTCGAGCGTTTGGCCCGGTGAGCGCCAATGACATAACGGTGCACCTCATCGCGCAAGTTCTGGGCGTAAAAAAGCACTGGCGAATTGGTCGGCAACATCTTTTCATGCCCATCAGGGAAGTGAAATACTTCGCGTCCCTCGCGCCCGTGATGTGGGCCTTTGGCAATGCCGATTACCGGCAGGTCTTCAATGCCCAGCTCGCCCAACACCTCCATGACCGATGAAAGCTGCCCCTTGCCTCCATCAACCAGCACGAGGTCAGGCCATATACCCTCTCGCTCACGGTCCGGATCATCTTTCATCGCGCGGGTAAAACGCCGCTCCATTACCTCGCGCATCATCGCAAAGTCATCATTGGTCTGCGCCGACTTGATGTTGAACTTGCGATATTGTGACTTTTCGAAGCCCTCAGGGCTGGCAACCACCATGGCTCCCACCGCTTTGGCTCCTTGAATATGGCTGTTGTCATAAACTTCGATGCGCTTGGGCGGTTCACCCAATTCCAGAAATTCGGCCAGTTCGCGCTGGACTTTGGCCTTGGTCCCGCTTTCCGCGAGCCTGCGATCAAGCGCCTCCACCGCATTGCGCTCAGCTTGCGCCATCAACTTGCGACGGTCGCCGCGTTGGGGGATAGAGATGGTGACCTTCTTATCAGCAAGCTCGGCGAAAGCCGCTTCCATCAGTTCGGCTTCGGGTAGTAACCGGTCCACCAGCACATTGGGCGGTGGCGGCACCTCCTCATAGAATTGCAGCATGACATTGGCGAGGACCTGCGCCTCGTCAACGTCCTTGACATGGCTCGGAAAAAAGGCGCGGTGCCCCCAATTCTGCCCACCTCGGATAAAGAAGGCCTGCACGCACATTTGTCCGCCTTTAGAACGCAAAGCAAAGACATCAGCATCGCCCACGCTCTTGGCATTGATCGCTTGGCTTCCCTGGATAAAGGTCGCTGCACGCAAGCGGTCGCGCAAGATCGCCGCCGTTTCAAAGTCGAGGTCCTCAGCAGCCTTAGCCATTTGCTGCTCAAGATCGGCCTGCACTTTGGAGGATTTGCCCGCGAGGAAGTCCTTGGCTTGGCCCACCAGAGCCGAATAGTCTTCCCCGTTGATCCGGCCCACACACGGCGCCGAACATCGCTTAATCTGATAAAGCAGGCAGGGTCGATCACGATTATTGAAAAACGTATCTGTACAAGACCTTAGGAGGAATAGTTTTTCCAGTGCGTTAAGCGTAGTGTTGACGCTGCCAGCGCTCGCAAAGGGACCATAATAATTGCCTTTGGCCCGGCGCGCGCCGCGATGTTTATGGATACGCGGAAATTCATGATCAGCGCGAAGGAGGATAAAAGGAAAGCTCTTATCGTCGCGCAGTAAGACATTGAAAGGTGGACGATAGCGCTTGATAAGCTGCGCTTCGAGCAAGAGCGCTTCGGCCTCCGAGTTGGTGGTAACAATCTCCATTGACCGACATTGCGAGACCATGCGTTGCAAGCGATTTGTGAGCTGGTTGACGGCGGTGTAATTCACTACCCGCGCCTTCAAGCTGCGCGCTTTGCCCACATAGAGCACATCGCCCCTCGCATCGAGCATGCGATAGACACCGGGGATCGGCTTAAGGGTCTGCACAACATCGCGGATCGCAGTTACGCCAGCTTCCAGATTGGGCTGTGCACGCGCGACCGTATACGCCGCGCGCTCTTCATTGAAGCGCTCGGCACCATCCGGATTGTGGGGACTTCCCGTCCCCTCTTTGATCCGCGCGTTGGACATAGAACTAAGATAGGGTGCGCTGACCGGGATTGGCAATGCGCGCGGAGCCTACTATCGGCGGCAAAATGAAGCATTATGACGCGATTATCCTTGGTGGCGGCGCAGCAGGCCTGATGTGCGCAGCGCGTGCCAGGCAAAAGGGGCTTCGCGTGGCGGTGCTCGAAAAGGCATCGAAGCCGGGCAAGAAAATCCTGATCTCAGGTGGTGGGCGCTGTAATTTCACCAATGTGGATGCCGGACCTGCCAATTACCTCTCCGACAATCCGCACTTCGCCAAATCGGCACTCGCCCGCTACACACCGCAGGATTTCATCGATCTGGTCGATAGCCACGGTATTACTTGGCATGAGAAAACTCTTGGCCAGCTGTTTTGTGATGGCTCCTCCAAGCAGATCGTCCAAATGCTGCTCGATGAATGCGGGGACAGCGTGGATGTCGTTTGCGATGCCGATGTCAGCGCTGTGGTTCACGAGAATGGCGTTTTCGGGGTCTCGGCATCAGGCGTAAGCTACTCGGCTCCCTCCCTCGTGATCGCCACCGGCGGCCCCTCGATCCCCAAAATGGGAGCGACCAGCTTTGCTTACGACCTTGCGCGCCAGTTCGGGCTTAAAGTGATTGAGCCTCGCCCTGCCCTGGTCCCGCTTACCCTTGGCAGTAAAGATGCGCTGTTCCGCGAGCTTTCAGGCGTCTCCGCCCCAGTTCGCGCACACGCTGGCGTGGGCAAGACAAAGGCAACCTTCGATGAGGCGGCGCTTTTCACGCACAGAGGCCTTTCCGGCCCCGCGATCCTGCAAATCTCCTCCTATTGGCGCCCTGGCGAAGAAGTAAGCATCACCTTCATTCCCCAGGCCGATGCGGACTGGTTGCTCGAGCTCAAGCGTGATCAGCCTCGCGCACATGTTAAAACCGTGCTTCGTGACCACTTGCCCGACCGTCTCGCCGACGTGCTTTCGCATAAACTGGGGATAGATACTGAGCTTGGGAACATGTCTGATAAGGCGCTTCGGGCCGCTGCCGAAACCCTTGCCAACTGGCGGTTCTCCCCGACCGGAACGGAAGGTTTCGCCAAGGCCGAAGTGACAATTGGCGGCATTTCAACCGCTGAACTTTCCAGCAAAACTACGGAGGCGAAGCGCGTCCCAGGCTTATTCGCGATTGGTGAGGCAGTTGACGTCACCGGCTGGCTCGGCGGCTATAACTTCCAATGGGCATGGGCAAGCGGGATTGCCTGCGGGGACGCACTGGGCAGTCGCTAAGTTCTGACCCGCTTTGCAACATATGAAGAAGCTGACGCGTGCGTCAGCTTGTAACACTTCGGAAAAATGCCTACGCATTGAAGTAAGAGGCTAAATATAGCTCTTGGGGACGTTGGAGAAGGAGAGACCCTTTGCAGCAATTGCAGGGCATGGATTCATCATTTGTGGCGATGGAATCGCCCAATTCTCCGATGCACATTGGCAATTTGCTGATTTACAATCCCGCCACGGCGCCTGGCGGTTTTGTCCGTTTCAAAGATATTCTGGAGTTTTTCCGCAGTCGCTTGCAGCTATCCAAAACCATGCGCCAGCGCCTGGTGCGCGTGCCGTTCGATCTCGATTATCCCTATTGGATTGAGGACCCGGACTTCGATCTTGAATTTCACCTACGCCATGTCGCCTTACCCAAGCCCGGCGATTGGCGACAATTGTGCATTCAAACCGCCCGCATCCATGCCCGGCCACTGGACCTCAATCGTCCGCCGTGGGAATTCACGGTTGTAGAGGGGTTAGACAATGTGCCGGGCTATCCGCCGGGATGTTTTGCCTTTGTGACCAAGGTTCACCACGCGGCGATCGACGGGATGAGCGGGATCGATTTGATGGAGGCGATCCACACGCTCGCCCCGCACGCTCCCCCTCCCAATAAGCCCGACGATTGGAAGCCAGAAAAAATCCCGGGGCCAGTTGAGCTGCTGGGGAAGTCTTACGTCAACGCTCTAGTCAATCCGCTCAAACAAGCAGTGGTGGCAGCACAAACCGTTCCCGGCGTTGCAAATGCGATCAAAGGTCTCATTTCCCGCGATTTTAAGATCACCAGCGATTATGTGCCGCCACGCACACGCTTCAACCGCACAATCTCGCCGCATCGTGTGGTCGAAGGGCAGCGCTTACCGTTGGCAGATGTGAAGGCAATTCGCGCCATCGCGCCTGACCTGAAAACCAAGGTCAACGATGTCGCGCTCGCGATAATCGGCGGCGCGCTGCACAAATATCTGACTGCCAAGGACGATCTTCCCAAGGCAACTATGACCGCTATGGCGCCGATTTCTGTACGTTCCACCGATGAGAAGAACGATATGGGCAATCAAGTCTCAGCCATGATTGCACCGCTCGGCACCCATATCGCTGAGCCGGCGAAGCGGCTCGCTTTCGTCTTTGGCCGCACCAGTAATTCCAAAGCCATCACCAATGCGATCGGTGCGCGCACCATGACCGAGGTGTCGAAGGTCAATCCGCTGCTCTACATGGCGCTGGGCGCACAGCTGTTTAACCGTATCAGCATCGCGCACCGTTTAGCGATGCCGTTCAACACTGTTGTCACCAACGTGCCGGGCCCGCCCATTCCGATCTATTCGGCTGGCGCAAAGATGGAGAGCATGGCGCTTTCGCTCATTTGCCTCACCGACGGTCTGGGCCTTGCCCATGTGGTGCAATCCTATTGCGATGACGCGTATATCAGCTTTACCGCTTGCCGCGACATTATGCCCGATCCGGAATTCTATTCGCATTGCATTAGGGATAGCTTTGACGAGATGTTGGCTGCGGCCAAGGCGCTGGAGACCAAGGGTCCTGCAAAGAAGCCTGCTGCGCGCAAAGCAGCAACAAGAAAGGCACCAGCCAAACGAACAAACACTCGGAAGGCAGCGCAAAAAA
Source organism: Pseudomonadota bacterium (assembly GCA_038746055.1). Classification (GTDB taxonomy): domain Bacteria; phylum Pseudomonadota; class Alphaproteobacteria; order Sphingomonadales; family Sphingomonadaceae; genus Erythrobacter. The sequence continues at coordinate 4,174 of JBCDKX010000024.1, read as the reverse complement.
AGACGGCTACCAAGCCAGCCAAACGCAAACCACAAGCTTCAACCAAAAGGATCGAAAGTAAGCCGGCGGGCTAGATCAAATACGTATATTCGCGGGATCATAATAATAACCACGGGCGGCCAACCAAAAGACACCAGACCGTCCGAGCAGGAGAGAATAATATGGCCAGCATCGCACCTGATATCGGGGGCTTGTCGCATGCGTCGGCTCAATCCGAAACCGAAGGACCAAGCCCAATCTGGACACTCACCGAAGGGCGAGCACTCTTTGAGTTTGGTGCATTCCTAGCCACCCGCCCTTTGCTGGGAGCGCTGCCCAAAGGTGATGGACATGCAGTCATGGTGCTCCCCGGCTTTATGGCTTCCAACAGCTCAACTGGGCCATTACGCCGACTATTGTGCAGTCTTGGCTATGATGCTCATGGGTGGGACTCGGGCCGCAATATCAGGGTCGATAATGCCTTGATTAAGCGGCTGCGTGAACAGCTGTTAGATCTGTTTGAGAGCAGTGGTCGCCGCGTCTCGCTTGTCGGATGGAGCCTTGGTGGCGTCATTGCCCGCGAGCTTGCAAAACTTCACCCTGAGAAAGTGCGTTTGGTGGTCAGCCTTGGCAGCCCGATAACCAATGACCGTAATGTGTCGAATGCGCGCAGGCTGTTCGAAATGCTCAACGGTGGCGAACCTGAAGTGCTGCGCGATGGCCGGTTTCAGGCTCTCGGTGAGGCACCGCCAGTCCCCACCACCTCGATCCTGACTAAGACCGATGGCGTGGTCCATTGGCGCGGCAGTGTGCAAGATGAAGGCGAACATCCGAGCGAGAACATCGTGGTGCACGCCAGCCATCTGGGATTAGGGGTCAATCCAAGCGTGATGATCGCGATCGCCGATCGGCTCGCGCAAGATGAAGGCGAGTGGGTTCCATTTGCCCCCGGCTTCGCAAAATCTTGGATGTATCCCAGCCAAAAGTTGAACTGATGCGTTAGAGGGAACCTCCCCTCTGACCGCTTAGAACAGCTTGCGGATATCGATCCCGATAAAACGCCCGACCGGGTCAATCAGGAACGGCTGATAATTGAGCGGCGTGTCGCCGTTTTCATCCACCACACTGAGCTGCGCATCGAGGATATTATCAGCGCGCAGAGAGACACGCACGTTCTTTAGCAGCGGGCTCTGGCTGCCGGTGAGCTGATCGATATTAGCGAAAACGCGCAAATCGAAGGTCGCCAGATCGTCGAAGAAGATCGGGCTGCTCCCGGGGAGGCCTGAGCCATCAAGCCTGGTTGAACCGGTGTAACGCCCGGAAAGCCGGAAGCCGATACCCTGTCCAAACAGCCCCACTTCAAGCCGCGAGGTATGACGCGGCAAACCAAAAGCATTGGTCGATTGGCCATCCAATTGGTCAAGTGGCTCAAGACCTGGCGCGATCAGAACTGAATTCTCAAGCTCGATCGTATGCCCCAGCCGCACGAAATAGCCCCAGCCTGGCCGACGACCCGCCGCCAGCGGATTGAACCCGCCGCCGGGCGGACCACCCTGTAAGCTGCGACCTTGCTGGCCACCGGCACCGGTTTGCTCTTCACAAAAGCGTCCACGCAGACGAGCGATCCGCTCGGAAGAGAGATTCCCATCATCGCCGCGCAAGCGATTGATCAGGAATCCGGCCATAGCAGGTTCAAAACCAGGGATGGTGTCCGAAACATCCTCACCTCGATCAATCCTGGCGACGAGTGCGCGCAATTTCGCCTCACCATCTTCACCGCACAGAAGATTGCGGAATGCTGCAAATCCTTCGGCCATCGGTCCACCTGCTGGGGGACCACCAGTTGAAGTCGCTGGTGGCTGGCTCGGCGCCGCCTCGGTTGGTCCACCGGGACGCCCACCTCTGAAGCTCGAAGGATCGACACTACAAATGCGCGTTCTGAACTGCTCAAGGCGCACTGGATCAATCTCGCCATTCTCACCACGTGCCTGCTCGATCATGCCTCGCAGACGCTGGGGATTAAAGCCGGGTACAATATTCGAGACATCTTCCCCATTGGCAATTGCGGTCGCGATCTGAGTGAGAACCTCAAGCCCATTATCAGCACAAATCTGTTCACGAAACTGCATAAAGGCTGCCCGCCTTCCGCCCCGAGGAGGACCATTGCCTCGCGGCTGAGACCGAGCAGGACCTGCCGTTACAGGCTGCGAGCGACCACCAGTGCGCACACCGGCAGGAGGACCACCGCTCCCTCCTCCACGGCCAGCGCCAGGACGCCTGTCACCACCACCTATGCGTCCACGGACATTGAGGCTGAAATCGAGCCTATCGGCGCGGGTTTCCGCAAAAGTAACCTGTCTGCGGTCAACCGCAATGAGCGTGCCATTAGCGTCACGGACAATGCGCCCGGGAAAGGCTGCCTCGATCTCAGGCGTGATCTGTGGAAACGGGCTCACCACATCATCAGAGCGGTTGCGGATATATTCGACCTGGAACCGCGCGCCATCCCAGAAGGGCAGTTCCCAATTGGCAGCAAACTTCCAATCGCGCTGCGTTTCTGCAATTAGAGACGGGTTCCCTCCCGTCGTCACGTCCGCGAGAACAGTTTCCCCATTCGTGAAGTCGAACACCGGAAGATTGAAGTTGACCACTTGCGGATCGCCCAGAGCGCTCAAAGATGGAGCAACTTCGCGGAAAATATAGGTTGCTGAAAGATCGAGATTGTCGACGGGCTGCCAATTGAGGCCTACGGTGTAGTCGCCCAACAGGCCAAAATCCGAAAGGTCCTCAAGGCCAGCCTGCAAATTCAGCGTAAAGCTTCCCAGAGCATCAGCAAATCCTTCGCGGCGGCTGGTGATCGGAATGTTAAGGTTCGCGCCAGTGGAAAGCCGCCTGCGGGTGAGCTCAGCGGCAATATTACTGCGCGTGTCATCGCTCTCAAGGCGATCCCAATCGAGCCCCATATCAAAGGTGGCGATCACCTCTCCGCCGGGAAGATTGGCCACTGGCCCGCGCAAAGTCGTGAGCGACTGAGCAGAGATGGTGCGCCGATTGGCGACATCAAAGCCTGTCATGACACTTGCGGGAAGCGCTCCATCGATCGCCAGCGCACCTGACAGCGCATCAGCCTCCAGATCGCTGGTATCGAACAGCTGATCGAACCGTGTTTCTGTCTCACTGAAATTGGCATCGAATGTCGCAGTAAGACGAAATGCATTTACCGGCGTGTTGACTGAACCTGATGCGGCGAAGACATCAGAGGCAATGGTTTGCTCAATTGGAGTTTCCTCACCAAAGGTGCGAAATGCGCTATTGCCCGCTGCGTCGGTCAAAAGGACCGTGTTCAGCCCCTGCAATGTACGTGCATCGTTGCGCTCGTAAAAGGCATTGGCCGAAACCGCCGTACCACTTTCCAAGAACGCTTTAGCCCAGCTGAGATTAGCCTCAATCCGCCGACTGTCCGAGACAAGCCCTCTAAAAGGCGCCTGATCGGGATCCCCCACAACATCGGATATCGAGGCCGATGTCTGAATGATATCCCGCTCATCTTCAGTGAGAAGCGAGGTATCCTGCGCGGTCAAATTAGCATTAATCCGTGCACCATTCGCAATTTTCAGAAAACCCAGTTCCTGCTCGCGGGTGTAATTGCCTCCGCGGGAGGGGCCTTCAAATTCCAGCTCCACCTCGGTGTTGCGATAGTTATCTTTCAGAATGAGATTGACGACGATCCGATCGGGTGGGAAGCCAAAGCGCTGGGCCACTTCCTCTGGAAAAACCTCAACTCGACCCAGGGCTTCAGGCGGATATTGGAAGAGCTCACGAAATGAGCCAACACGGATGCCATTTACAAGGACAATCGGTCGTCCACCTCCGCCCCGTCCGCGAGAAGAACCTGCCTGCGCGCTGATTTGCGTGACGAGGTCGCCGATCGAGGCCACACCTTCGGCAGCAATATCCTCTTCATTAAGCTCAAGGATGGGCGCCTGTTCAACATCCAGTTGGCCGCGAAGCCGTTCACCCTGAACAATAATTCCGCCATCAGCAGCAATACCGCCGCGTTCTTCGAGCTCAACCGGCTGGGACGATCGCTCGGCCGAGACGTCTTGGTCCTGTGCCGAGGCTGGACCAGATATCAGCGCACAAGCTGAAGCACCCGCCAACAGGGCGTAAGGGGAGAAACGGGAGAGGGTCATGC
>JBCDKX010000023.1:0-24461 GCA_038746055.1 Pseudomonadota bacterium | reverse complement strand
TGGTGCAGATCCTTGAGATGGTGCTCGATAAGTACTTCCCGCCGCTATACAATGCGCTCGGCGTGTTTTTGCCGCTGATCACGGTGAATTGCGCGATCCTTGGCGGGTCGCTCCTGATGGTGGAACGCGACTATGATTTCGCTGAATCGGTCACTTACGGCCTTGCATCCGGGTTTGGCTGGGCGCTGGCGATTACCGCGATGGCGGGGGTGCGCGAGAAACTGAAATATTCGGACATTCCCGATGGGCTGCAAGGCCTTGGGATCACCTTCATCACGGCTGGGCTGATGTCGCTCGCCTTTATGTCATTTGGCGGCATCAAACTCTAAGGGACGTTGAAAGACCATGGCTACTTTCTCGCTTGGCATTTTACTGTTCACGATCATCGTGCTGGCGCTGGTTGGCATTATTATGGCGGCCCGCTCAAAGCTGGTCTCAACCGGCGATGTGCAGATCACCATCAATGATGAGAAAACGATCTCGGTGCCCGCTGGCGGTAAGCTGCTCCAGACTTTGGCTGAGCAGCAACTGTTCGTCCCCTCGGCCTGCGGTGGCGGGGGCACCTGCGCGCAATGTAAGGTGAAAATCAAAGAGGGCGGCGGCTCAATACTGCCGACCGAAGAAAGCCATATTACCAAGCGCGAAGCGGCTGATGGCGATCGGCTTTCCTGTCAGGTGGCAGTAAAGCAGAATATGCGCGTGTTCGTTCCCGAAGAGGTCTTCGGGGTCAAGAAATGGGAATGTGAGGTTGTCTCCAACGAGAACGTCGCAACCTTTATCAAGGCGCTGGTGCTGAAACTGCCTGAAGGCGAAGATGTCAACTTTCGTGCTGGCGGCTATATCCAGATCGCTGCGCCCGAGCACGTCGTGGACTATAAGGATTTCGACGTCGAGGAAGAATACCGCGAGGATTGGGACAAGTTCAATCTCTGGAAATTCACTTCCAAGGTCGATGAGCCGCTGGAGCGCGCGTATTCGATGGCAAACTATCCGGAAGAAAAGGGCATGATCATGCTCAACGTTCGGATCGCCTCGCCGCCTCCGGGTCAGGACGATGTGCCACCGGGCAAAATGTCGTCCTACATCTTCAATCTGAAGCCTGGCGATAAGGTGACGATTTCCGGCCCATTCGGTGAGTTCTTCGCGCGCGAGACTGAGAAGGAAATGGTCTTTGTCGGTGGCGGTGCAGGCATGGCGCCAATGCGCAGCCACATCTTTGATCAGCTCAAGCGCCTCAAGGACCGCGATCGCAAGATCACTTTCTGGTACGGGGCGCGTTCCAAGCGCGAGATGTTCTTCGTTGAGGACTTTGACGAGCTGGCGGAGCAGTTTGACAATTTCGAATGGCACGTCGCGCTTTCCGATGCGCTGCCAGAGGATGATTGGGATGGCTACACCGGCTTCATTCACAACGTGCTCTACGACGAGTATCTCAAGGATCACCCTGCGCCAGAGGACTGCGAATTTTATATGTGCGGCCCGCCGATCATGAACCAATCGGTGACCAATATGCTGCTCGACCTAGGGGTTGATGCTGAAGACATTATGCTGGATGACTTTGGGGGTTAATTGGGGCAGCTAAATGGGTTGCCTCTGACGCAATAGAGGGGCGCTTGATGGCCAATAGTAAGACCGCAGTGCTTTATCGCATGGTCAAGCCCGAGCACACCTGCGTTCACGGAATGAAAGCCAAGTGGCTGCTTGAACGCCACGGCTTTACGGTTGAAGACAACTATCTGACCAACGCTGATGAAGTGGCTGCCTTTAAAGCGAAGCACGGGGTGACCACCACCCCGCTCGGCTTTATCAATGGCGAGCCGATTGGCGGATATAGCGATCTTGCTGCTTATTTCGGCAAGCCCACCACGAGCGAAGGTACCAGCTACCGCCCGGTAATCGTCCTGTTCGCTATGATGGCACTGATGGCGGCAGCTGCGGCCTTTGTCGTCACCGGCGCGCCCATCTCTATCCTTAGCGCTGAGTGGTTCATCAGCTTCTCCATGTGCGGCCTCGCATATCTAAAGCTGCGCGATATTGAGAGCTTTTCGACCATGTTCCTGAGCTACGATCTGCTAGCGCGGCGCTGGGTGCCATATGGTTACGTCTATCCCTTTGCAGAAGGGCTCGCTGGCGTCCTGATGACGGCGCAGGTGCTCCATTGGGTGTCTATCCCGATCGCCTTGCTTATCGGCGGCATCGGCGCTTGGAGCGTGTTCAAGGCGGTCTATCTCGACAAACGTAGCCTTAAATGCGCTTGTGTCGGCGGGGACAGCAATGTGCCGCTGGGTTTTGTTTCGCTGACCGAGAACCTTGCGATGATCGCCATGGCGCTGTGGATGCTGGCCAAGCCCCTGATCTGATCGATCGTGCTGATCAGTTTCGCTGATCGGTCAGCGTGCTCATAATCAACTTGCGCACTGGTGCGATCCGATTGGCTGCGCGCAGCATGACGTGGCGCGCAGCCTTCGCCGGAGTACTCTCATTCGTATATAGCTGAATCAGGAAATTGGTCCCGTGATAGAGCGGCAGGCAGTTACGGCGGTGCTCTTCCGTGTATCGTGACAGGACGTGATGGCTGGCAAAGTCCAAATCTCTTGCCAATGCCCGTTGGATCTCTTGAGCGAGAATATCTGTGCCCAGCAAACCAAGGTTAAAGCCATGGGCAGTCCCTGGGTTCATGCCCACAGCAGCATCGCCAATCACAGCGAATCTGAGCCTGTGAAAGCTCTCGGCAAAAGTCGCAAACAGCGGATACGAAAAGCGCGGACTGACCAGTTCCATCGGGCCAAAACGCGCACCAAACTGCTGTGTTATCTCAGCTGCAAAATCTGCCGGATCTGCCTCTAGCTTAGCTTTCGCATTCTCAGTCTTGACCGTCAGGACGGAAGATACATGATTGCCGTTCAGCGGCAGGATAGCGAGCGTCTCATCATCACGAAAACACTCATATGCAGTTGCATCGTGGCTCTCGCGCAAAGCCATCTTGCTAACAATGCAGACCCGATCAAAGTCGATTTTTTCGAATTTCAGACCAAGCATATCACGGGTTGGCGAGAAACGACTATCAGCTGCAAGGAGCAGTTTAGCCTCAATCCGGGTGCCGTCATCCAGCAGGGCCCAGCTATGATCACGCGTCGATCCCACATCATGCACACTGCGTTCCGGCAGAATCGACACATTCTCAAACGGTGCAATCGACTGATATGCCAGCCGCCGAATATCACTGTTCGCTACCAGAAACCCAAGATTGTCGACCCCTGCTTCCTTGTGATCGAAATGCAGCGAATAGGATGAGGACCCGTTGAGAACACGCGCATCCTTGATCGGGAAGAATTCGTGCTCTGCAAGCTCATCCCAGATACCCAGTTCGTCCAGAATTCGTCGTGATGAATGGGTCAGCGCGGTCTCTCGCCCATCGTAGGCAGGTTTCTCCAATTGCGCTTCGGCCTGCTTCTCTATCAGCAGGATGTTAAGGCCTGTCTCAGCCAGATTGCGAGCAAAGCAAAGTCCCGCTGGCCCTGCACCAACGACAGCAATATCAGCTTTGATGATGTGTGATCCCACGGTGCAGAATGACCTTTCATGTAAGCGCTAAGCAAACAGCTAACCGACTGTTGGACTGTTCCATATCGCAGTTACCCGCGCGAGTGTTTTCTGGATGCAAGGCATCCTGTGCAGACGCAGCGCGACATAGTCATTTTTCCTAGGCGATTTATCAGCGCAAATATGTAGCTAATGAAAACCAATTGCATTATTGGCCAACAAAGGTGCCTCGATTGCAATATTCATCGCTCGCTGTGGGGCTATGCATAGTGCGCTAGGGCCTCACGAACATTCACTTAAGTAACAATCGGAACAGCAATGAGCACCACTCTCATCTTACACGCAACGCAAACCGGATGCGCAGAGGACTTTGCCGAAACACTTCGGGAAAGGATGGAGGAAGAGAGCCTTCCTGTTGAGATGATGTGTATGAGCGAAGCGTCTGTGGATGACCTGAATACTGCGCAAAGGATCATCTTCTTTGCCGCAACCACGGGGGATGGCGATCCGCCTTTCATGGTTGAGGAAGCGGTTGATGAGTGGATGACCGATCCGCTCGATTTGAGCGGGCGAGCAGTGCTCACCATGGCTTTGGGCGACAAGCAGTATGAGCAATTCGCCGCCTTCGGGCAACGCGTTCACGCTTGGGCGACAGAATCGCAAGCGAGCACCGAATTGGTGCTGATCGACAATCTTGATATTGATGATCTGGAGGAGTGGGATCAGCTGCTCGAATCCCACGCTTTGCCTCCTATTTCACGCACACGCAAAGCTCAGGCGCTGAACTGGAAAATCACCGAGTGTTCACTGGTTGCAGAGGGCAACCCTGACCGCGCCAAGGAAAGCTGGGCCGCAGGCCTCTACCGCGTCAAGGTCAAGCCAGACGGTGAGATGCCCGCCTATGCAGTGGGCGATCTGTTTGAATGGTGCGATCCGGATGGCACCAGGCGTGACTTCTCAATCGCGAGTATACCCTCTGATGAGGAACTCGACCTCTTCGTACGCCGGGTGGAACTGGCCAGCGGTGGCATGGGACGTGGCTCCGAGGCTTTAACCAGCCAAGACGTCGGGGCAGGCATCGCTGGCCGGATGAAGAAATATGGTGTGTTCCACCGCACGACTGGCTCTGGCCCGTTGATTGCGGTAGCGGCCGGTTCTGGCTGGGGAGGCATTCGTGCGCATATCTTGGATGCTATTGTCAGTAAGCGGCCGGTTTGGCTGTTTTATGGTGATCGCGGACCGGAGCCCGATCTGCCACTCTTTGCCGAAATGCGCGAATGGGCGGATAGCGGCGCTATTCAGCGCTTTGATTTGGCGCTTTCGCGAACGGAGGGAGATGGCCCTCGCTACGTTCAGGAAGCCGTCGCTGCGCGAGCAGGCGAACTGGCTGAGTTTCTCGGGCCACAAGGCGCGGTGATCACCTGCGGCGCAACCGCAATGGGCGACGCTGTGCGGACTGAATTGAAAAACGCGCTGAGCGCGGATTGGATCACTGGCGCGAAAGCGCAATCCCGCTGGCGCGAAGCGCTTTATTGACAGGCTTTGATTGCAACTGACGGAGCGTACGGCAGCCGGGATCGCCCAGCTGCTGCTAAGTCTCTGGGTTAAGCCCGCTCAGTATCCGGCATCTTCGGCTTCTACCGCCGCCAGTGCTGGTGTGCTTGCCGCCCCCGCCGCTGCGCCTTCACGGATCAGTTCCTTGGCGCGGGCAATGGCATCGGCTTCTTTGATCCCGCCCATCAACAACTGCGTGCCCATGTTGAGGATTTCACCGGCAATCGACGTGCCCATTCCCGGGTCCTGCTCAATACTCACGCCGCCATGTTTGGCGAAAACCACGTCCCATTCGGCGCGCACAGCGGCCCAATAGTCCGCGCTTGCCGTCCAATAGTTATCAGCCGCACTCACGGGGTAATCGTCAAACCGCTCATAAGTGTTGAGCACGCTTTCCTGCACGTAAGGCACGGCCTCACCGTCAACCCATTTCAGCTTGGTGTTATCCTGCCAATGAACCCAACCGCCGGGATAGTTCTGATGCCGATTGATCGCACGATAATGGTCATACACCGGATTACGGGTTGCATCGCGGCGAGCGAGTGGGCGGATGGTCCAATTGGAGGTCCACTGGCGAACACCGTTGGTGGTTTCCCATTGGCCCCAGCCCGCATAACGGGGGCTATCGTCGACCTGATATACAGTTTGCGACCAACGTCCTTTACGCATCTCCTCCGGCACATCTTCAAGCACCCATTTGCCGGGAGCTTCATAGACCAGAACTTGTGCGGGCTCATATTCCCAGTCCTGCCGCCAATGTTTCACCACAAAGGGGTTGTCCGCGTTCCCCACGACGAGAAGATGCTGAAGCGCGATCTTGGTGCCCGTGTCCTCAACGACACGGACACTTTCGTAGCCGCCAGAGATTTTCGCATCGATCGGCGTATATTCCGGATGCCATGGCGTTGTTTCCTTCATATCGAAGGTCACTTTAAAGTTACCTGCCATCGCCAGGATGTCTGCCCGGTCAGCCTCAAAAGCGGACGCCTGAGCAGCAGCGCTTGCTTGCGCTCCATGCCCGTCGGCCATAGCGGGAACGGGAGCCGCGCTCATAACGAGCGCGGCCAGAGGTAAGGCGATAAGCGATTGTGAGAGTTTGATCATAGCTAGATTCTCTACGTTCATGTCGGGGGTCAGAACTGAAAACTAATCGAACCACTAACATTTCGTCCCGGCCGCGTGAAGGCATCAAACGGCTCACCCGTGGTACTCAACCCGCGCACATCCGACCAGAAGGCATAAGTCTCATCTAGCAAATTGAAGACACCGACTCGCAGTTTGAGCTGTTCTGTGATGTTCCAGAAGGCGGTAAGATCAACCACAGTGGATGATTCTGGACGTACACAAGTGCCACCGCAAAGCGTTGCATCATCCACCTCGCTCGCCCCTTTACGATCATTATAAGTGACAATCAAATCGCCACCGAAAACACCATTGGGATCACGATAGCCAACGCCGGCGACAAGATTGAAGGGATCAATTGTGTCAAGCGGACGGCTGGTGCCAGTGGCCTGGTCGATCACATCACCATCGGCATAAGCAAAGGCGAAATTGGCGCGAAGTCCATTGTCCGCTCTGACAGTGATTTTGCCTTCGATACCTTCAATATCGACTTCATCCTCGTTCACGAACTGAAAGATTGCCGGATTGGCGGGATTGCCGAATTGACCCTGAATCAATCGCTGATTGATGAAATTGTCATAACTGGCAGTAAAGGCGACAAGCTGGGCGGAGATACCTTCATCGACATAACGAATCCCACCTTCAAAACTTTCGCTGGTTTCAGGCTCCAAATTGGGATTGGGGATCGAGGCATACCCGCCCGTTACATTGGTGAAAAAGTTGTTCACCTGCCCCGGTGTCGGCGCCAAGAAACCTTGCGAGTAGTTGCCGAACAATCGGATTTGATCCGTCACTTTAACAACAGCACCAAATTTTGGTGAGAGGCGTTCATCGCTCTGTCCCTCAGCGTTGAGCAGGCCGCCCAACAACGGATCGTCGGTCGGATTGAGATCGTAGAAGTCAAACCGAAGTGCTGGGAAAAGAGTCACAACACCATCAGCGAAGGAAATCTCATCAGCGAGATAAAATCCACCCAATGTAAAGTCGGTCACGGGGAATGCCCGGGTAGGAAATGTCTCTCCGCGCGGAGGCACAGTTCCGTCACGTAGACTGGTTTGTTCGGTCCATGAAACATCGCCGCCAAACGCTAGAGTGTGCTCTACGCCACCTGTGACAAACTCGCTACGGGCTTCGGCGACAAGTCCATAGACCTCTGTATCGAGATCGTTGATCCGAGTGCGATCAGGCGCTGCGAAGAAAGCAACCGCAGTCCGATCCTCCTCCGAAGTCTGCGAGTTCTTTGCATCCTGGTAGTAGGCTGCCAAAAATGCGTAGTCGATTACACCATCTCCACCGCCATTATAGGTCCAGTCGAGCGAAACACGGCTGCGCTCAAGGAAATCGGCCGCTTCAAGCCTATCTACATTCCACACTTGCGTCCCAGGAATCGGCGGCCCGAAGAATACCGGACGAATACCGGAGAGCACTGTACTCTCAAGGGTCTGATCGAGGTATTCGCCAGTCAATCGTACTCGGTGCGCGCCGTCTTCCCAGACCAGCTTGCCCAACAGCGCATCGGACTCGCCATCTTGCGGGTTGGCTTCAGTTCGATCCGGACCGACACCGCCGACATCACCCTGAGTCTCGAGCTCGCTGAAATCGCGGCGAGTATAAGCAATGTAGCCAGAGAGATTGGTGCTCTGCGCGGCCAAAGTCACGGTGTTGGCCCACTCATTATCTTCACTTGAATATTGCGAACGGACAAAGCCCCCAAACGCATCACCGCCCAACAGATCAGAAGGGTCAGCGGTGGTGAAGCTAACGATACCTGCAACGCCATCGCTACCGTAAAGGGCCGACGCCGGACCGCGCAGGATTTCAACTTGCTTCACAAGGCTCACATCGGTGTAATCGCCGCGACCGGCGCTCTGTGCACCGAAGGCAAAGCCTTGCGGCGTGCGGATGCCATCCACCTGGATCAGAACCCGATTGCCACCGATGCCGCGGATCACGAAGTCCTCATTACGAGCACGGCCAAGTGACGACCCCGCCGCGCCAAAGCGAGCAGGTGCCCGGCGCACAGTCACGCCGGGTTCAAATCGTACAAGATCACGGCTGTCGGTAGCAAGCTGATCAGCGATCTCCTCTGAATCGATAATCGTTACCGTTGCCGGCGCGTCTTCGACCAGAATCGGAGTACGAGTCGCTGTAACAGTGATTTCCGGATCGTCCGGATCGAAGATCTGCTCAGCAGACTCATTGGTTTCCGCCAGAAGCGGATGTGGCACAATAGACACAAACGCCGCAGCAAGCGCAATGCGAGAAGGAGTGGAGAGTGAAGTTTTCAATTGCCTGATCCCTGTATTCAATCAATAAATTATTGAAATAATGATGATATTTTTCCTTTGCGAATGACAACTAGTCGCGGGAGGACGTGTCACTACATTGATTGCCTTTGCAAATCAATCGCATTAACAGAGGGCGATTTTTCAAAGGGACACATTCAATGACACGCGATTTTCTCCGCTCTGCAAGATGGGTATTTCTCGCTGGCGCCAGCGCGGGCGTATTGACGCTCGGTAGTGCCGCTGCGCACGCACAAGAAGCGAGCGCAATTGACTTCGATGAAGCTGGTTCGGGTGATCCACAAGACGGAGATGAACTGCTTAACGATAACATTATTATCGTCACCGGTCAGAAAATCAGTCGCTCGCTACAGGACACAAATGCTTCTGTTGCAGTGGTCAGCGAGCAGGCGATCCGCGACGAGAACTTTCGCGATGTATTCGATGTAATCGGCCAAACTGCAAACGTCTCGAGCTTGTTCGATGGCTCGGGCTTCTCCATTCGCGGCCTGCAAAACACCGGCCCAGGCTCAGGCGCTTCAACCAGCGATGTTGCCTCGATCTTTGTTGACGGCGTCTTCATCCCCAGCAGCCTCCTCGCAAATGGCGCATTCAGCCTGTGGGACGCTGGCAGTGTTGAGGTCTTCCGTGGCCCGCAATCGACCATTCAGGGCCGTAACTCGCTTGCCGGTGCAATCGTGGTGCGCACGGTCGATCCAGGCGATGAGTTCTCAGGCGACTTCCAACTGGAAGCGGCTGAGTTTGACACATATCGTGCGTCCGCCGCGTTAACCGTGCCTATTGCTCCAGGTCAGCTGTCATTGCGCGTTGCAGGTGATTACCAGCGGTCCGATGGCTTCCAGGAAGGAACCTTTGTCAACCGCAATGACGTCGACGAGTCCGAAGCTATCACCGGGCGCGCGACTTTGCTGTTCACGCCAGAATTTGCCCCTCGTTTCAGCGCACGCGCGTCCTTCACCTATTCGGATAACGATGAAGGCGAAAACCGTCTTGTCGAGAGCATATTCCGCGACACGGGCGAACGGATAAACAATCAGAACAACATCGATAGGCAGGGCGCAGAGGCGTATATTGCGAACCTTGAACTGACATATGACTTCACTGACGAGATTTCTCTTACCGCGGTAACCGGCTTTATCGACACAGAGAGTTTTTTCAGCTTCGATCCAGACAGCAACAACCCGGTTACAACCAGCCTCCCCCTGCCAGCCGGATTGGCCGACACCCTCAACTCGTCGTTCAACGAGGATCGCATCTTCACGCAAGAGCTGCGGTTGACATATGAAACCGACAATATCTCCGCGCTACTGGGTGCATATTACTACGACAACGAAGGCTCAGCGGACTCAGACAATGAGACGATTGTCGGCACCAACTTTGCGTTTCCTGATCCGGCCACATTGGCGCTTGTGCTCGGCCTTGATTTGCCCACCGCAACATTTATCCGGCAGCAGGTCGTCGCAGCCGTACCCGCATTTCCAGTGCAGCTGATCAATGAATCGACGACTGATGTGCGTAACTTCGCCTTCTTTGGGGAAGCGACTTTCGACCTGACCGACCGCCTCAGCATCACGCTCGGCGCTCGTTACGATAATGAGCGGGTCAATCAGACCGCCATTAACGGGGTCCAGGTGCCCGATATCCAGCAAACTGGCGAACCTCTGATAGATGGCCTACTGGTCCAGGTGACCCAGCAATTCTCGAACATCTTCAACTTCGATGCGAACAACACATTTGACGCGTTTTTGCCAAAAGCTGGCATCACTTATGAGGTGACTGACGATGTTTCCGTCGCCTTTACCTACCAACGTGCCTATCGCGCTGGCGCGCTGGCGTTCAACACCTTCCGCGCCTCACTTGCACCGGAAAACAGCACTCAAGCTGATCTCGAGGCTCTTGGCATCGTCAATCAGTTCCAGCCGGAATTCACCAACAATTACGAAGTGGCTTTCCGCTCAGAGTGGTTAGACGGTGATCTGGTGGTCAACGCCAACGCCTATTACATCGACTACACCGATCTGCAGTTGAACGTGCAGCTGTCACAAAACCCGCTCGACTCAATCGTCGACAATGCGGGGGCCGCCCGCCTCCAGGGCTTTGAGTTTGAAACAACCGCGCGGCCGGTTGATGGTCTCACCATGTTCTTCAATGTCGGTTATACTGATACGCTGTTTGAAGACGGCGCAGGAGTTGCAGGGCGCGATGTCACCGGGTTCGAATTTGCCAATGCGCCTGATTTTACCGTCGGTTTTGGGGGTCGTTATGAGCACGACAGCGGGCTTTACGCCAACCTGCGCACCCGCCTGACCGGCCGCTCTTTCAGCGGTGTTCTGGACGCCAACGAAACCACCAATCAGGCCCGCCAGGCGGCCAATGAGGCAGCAATTGATGCTGGGCTTCCAGCACCATTCGCGACATTTTTGCCAACTCGCCAAGACCCGAGCGGCTTTAATGACTCGCCCTTCACCGTCGATCTGGCGATCGGCTATGAAGGGGACAATTTCAGCATCGAAGTGTTTGCTCGTAATCTGCTCAACGAGCGGTTCCTCACCTTTGACGTGGTGAACGATCCGATTTTCCCCAACGGAGATCCGACACAAGAGCTGATTGGCTTCCAACCCAACAATGACACCTTCAACATTGCCGGGGCACCGCAAGTGTTCGGCATCCGTATCCAGGGTGGTTTCTAAAGGCCCAGCCCTCTATGGACCTGCTAACAATAACCGCACTTCTTTACGTCGCTTCGGTCGCCTTCTTTCATGCCGGGAAAAAGCGCACTGCCTTCGCAGCATTAAAGAACTCGGTTGTTTTACAACGCAGCACCAGAGCCCTTGGTTGGGTTCTGGTGCTGCTCGCTTTAGGCCTGATTGTCGCGCTCAAGGGCTGGGAAGTCGGCACATTCCTATGGCTCGGCGCATGGATTATCGCTGCTGTCGCCAGCGTTTTTCTTGAGGCCTTGTGGAAGCGAGCGCATTTACCAAGCGCCGCTTTGTGTATAGCAGTGTTCGTGTTCGGCCTTACGACCGGCAGCTGGGGAGCATGATCTGATGTGGATCGGCATTGGCATTGGCGGTGCAATTTTCCTCGGCATTTGCTACGGCACTTGGCGCAACCCAAAGCTGTGGAGCGCGCTCATCTGGTCGTTCGTTGCGACTTTCCTGTTGTCTTCTGCCTTCGCCATGACATTCCCGGCTGACTTCGCGCAGAAGGTGTTTTTCATGACCGTCTTCATGCCGCTGGTCTGGGTCGGCTTTCAGTTTTGGCTTTACTGGAATCCCGGGCGTTGGACCGTGACGCTAATTCTGTTAGGAATTAGTGTGGTCAGCGGCACCATTGTCGCGCTCAGCCCACCTCCGATTTGATCTTTCAAAAAGGCAACGCAATGGCCAATCAAGCTAAGCAGGACAAACAGGACCGCCATAAGCGCATTTACGATCTGCACAGCTGGACGGGTGTTGTACTGGGGCTGATGATGTTCTTCGTCTGCTTTACCGGCAGCGTGGCGCTATTTCATCACGAGCTTGAACCGTGGGAAGATGCGGCGAAACGCGGCGAGATAGTCGCCAATCCTGTACCGATCCATAACACGCTGGTTGAGTTTGCCGAAACGAAGAGCAATGAGCTCGGAATTGAGCCACAATTCGTCAACGTCGCGCTCCCGCATGGAGAGCATGGACACTATGATCTCAGCATTTCTGGGCGGAAGACTGACGATTCTGGTGAATTTGATTTCGCTTCAGCCCGCTATTCAACCGCTACCGGCGAAGAGCTTGCCTATCGCACATCTGGCGCAAACCGCCTGCTCTATGATCTGCACCGCGATCTCGCTTGGCCAGATGTGCTCGGCGGAAGACAGGTGGGCCGCATTATAGTTGGCCTTGTCGGCATCGCTTTCTTGTTGCTGATCTTGTCTGGCATCATTGCGCATACAAAGTTCACCAAGGAGCTGTTCACGCTTCGCTTCCTCAAATCGGTACGCCTCAAATGGCAGGACAGCCACAAGGTGCTGGGTTTGTGGACCTCACCCTTTGCCTTTATCATTGCGCTAACTGGCGCGTTTTTGGGTGTGATTGCGTTGCTCTTACCACTGCTTGCTTTTGTAACAATCAAGGGTGATCAGGAGAAGCTGATCGCGGAGCTTGGTCTTGAACAGCCGCAAGCGGTTGGCATTGCTGCGCCGATGATCCCAGCCGATGAAATTGGACCGCGCGCCCACCCTGAAACCGGCAATCCGTTGACTTACATTCGTTACAACAATTGGGGTGATCAGAACGCGACTGCAACGCTTACGTACAAGGCCGAGCGGCGCCTGCTTTACGCTGACAATCTCACTGTGAACGCGGTAACCGGCGAGCAACAGGCGGGACAGGATATCTTCCTGACCAACGGCCCGTTTGCCTATATTCTCGCAACCTTCTCACCACTGCATTATGGCACTTATGGCGGTGTCTTCCTCAAGATCATCTATTTCGTGCTGGGCATGAGCATCGCGATTATGTCGGCGCTGGGCAATATGATGTGGATCGAACGGCGGCGCCACGGCGGCGAAGGCGAGAAAAGTGATCGCTATTATGCAATCCTCAGCGCAATCAACACCGGGGTTTGTGCCGGTCTTCCGCTTGCAGCCGTTGCCGTGCTTGGCTTTGACAAATTGTGGTGGGGAACAGAAGTGGCGCGCTATTCGGGGATGGTGTGGTTCTTCTTCGGCGCTTGGATTGTGGCTGCGCTCTTCGGTTATTTCCGGGGCAATGATTACAAAGCCAACCGCGAACTCATGGCTGTGTCTGGCTTTGGGTTGATCGGGCTGGCCCCGCTCAACTGGGCGCTGACTGGCGATGTCATGTGGAGCAATTTCACCACCGGCGCAGCGGGCTCAGCCTACTTTGACCTCGCCTTCATCCTCCTTGGAGTGGCCGCAGTCTTTGTCGCCGCTAAGCTCCCGGCCGAGCGCCCAGAGGACAAGCGCCGCAAGAGGAAGACGAAGAAAGTGGCTTCTACCGAACCGGCACTCGAACCAGCGGAGTAGACGCCCCGCATAAAATGTGCATCGATAGCTCTCACCAATAAGCGGAGGGGAGAGCTCAGTTTATGTTTGACGTGCCACAGGATATTCAGGACTACCTGAGGGTGCTCGATGAATTTATCGCGGCTGAGATTAAGCCGCTTGAACAGCGCAATGACAATATCCGCTTTTTCGATCACCGCCGCGAACATGCACGCACCGATTGGGACAATGACGGGCTGCCACGCGAGGAGTGGGAGGATCTTCTGAGGGAAGCAAAGCACCTTGCCGACCAGGCCGGACACTATCGCTATCAGCTACCCAAAGAGTTTGGCGGACAAGACGGCACAAACCTGGGCATGGCGGTGATCCGACATCACTTCGCCAAACAAGGTCTGGGTCTCCACAACGACCTGCAAAACGAACATTCAATTGTTGGCAATCTGGTTCAACCGCTGATGATGCGCGACTTTGGCACGCCAGCGCAGAAAGAGCAGTTCATGGAAGGCATGCTGCAAGGAAAAATGCGCTGGGCCTTTGGCCTGACCGAAGAGGCCCATGGATCAGACGCCACCCATATGAACACCCGGGCGGTGCGCCACACCAAGGATGGGGTCGAGGGTTGGCTGATCAATGGCGAAAAGATGTGGACCACCGGCCTCCACACTGCCACGCATGTGATGACCTTCGCCCGCCATTCAGGCGAAGATGGCGATGCTAAGGGGCTGGGCTGTTTTGTTGTCGATACCAAGGCTGAAGGTTTCGAGATTGGCGAATATCTCTGGACCTTCAACATGCCAACAGATCACCCGAAGTGCACCTTCAACGACGTATTTGTTCCTGATGATATGATCCTCGGTGATCTCGACTGGGGGCTGGCTGCGGCTCAGCATTTTGTTCATGAGAACCGTATTCGTCAGGCAGCGAGTTCGCTCGGAGCGGCCGAGTATTGTGTCAACGAAACGATCGATTACGCCAAGGAACGCAAGCCCTTCGGTAAGCCGCTCTGGCTCAATCAGGCGATCCAGTTCCCAGTTGTTGAGCTTTCAACCCAGTGCGAAATGCTCCGCCTACTGATTTTCAAGACCGCATGGGAAATGGATCAGATGTCGAAGCCTGAAGTTGCCAAGCGGCTCTCTCATAAGGTCTCAATGTGTAACTATTGGGCGAACCGGCTGGTGTGCGAGGCTGCCGATCGTGCAATGCAAATCCATGGTGGAATCGGATACTCAAGGCACAAGCCGTTCGAGCATATCTATCGCCACCACCGCCGCTATCGTATCACCGAGGGCGCTGAAGAGATTCAGATGCGTAAGGTCGCAGGGGTGCTGTTTGGTAAGATCCAGACCTGATCACTAGGGCCCTATCTATTCAGTTCTAAGCGCCTCAATCGGTGAGAGACGCGAGGCACGGATCGCCGGATAGCTGCCAAAGGCAAGCCCCAGTACAGCAGAAAAGATCAGTGCCCCTAGCGCTGTCCCAACTCCAATCGGCACAGGGAAATCAGCATAGGCGGTAAGCGCCACACCTGACACCCAGGCGAGCACCAACCCTACTCCGCCGCCAAGCACGCAAAGCACCGCTGCTTCGACAAGGAATTGATTGCGAATATCTCGGCTCCTGGCGCCGAGCGCCATACGCAAACCAATCTCACGCGTGCGTTCGGTCACACTGACGAGCATGATGTTCATAATCCCAATCCCGCCAACCAGCAGCGAGATCGAAGCAATCGCGACCAGCACCGCCTGAAGGATACCGGTGATGAACTGGCTCTCTTCCATAAATTCCTGCGTTGTACGAACTTTGAAGGGATTCACCTTGCCATCGGCCACGCGATAGCGATCTTCCATGATCGCGGTGATATTGCGCTTGGCCTCAACCAACGAAGCGCCTTCTTCAAAGCCCACAAAAGCCAGCTGCAAATCATCCGGCCCGGGCAAACTGTCACCAGCAAACCGTTGGCGCATGGTCGAGATCGGGATCACCATCGTATCATCATTGTCATCCCCGAAAGTGGAGCCCTTCTCCTCGAGCAAGCCAATAACCACAAAGGGTACTCCATCAATCCGTACCGTCTCACCAACCGGATCAAACTCACCGAACAAAATTCCGGCAACCGTGCGCCCCAACACCACCACGCGCGCCGCAGAACGCACATCAGCATCATTGATGTAACGACCGCGATCCGGCAGGTGGTTGGTCACCTGACCATAGCCGGGCGTGGTACCGACCCCCATAGTGTTGGCGCTGGCACCAGCAGCGGCGAGGTCCAGCCCTTTACGCAATTGCGGCGCGACGGCGACGATGCCCGGAACCTCGCGCTCAATCGCGCGCAAGTCACGGCTTGTGAGCCGACCACGGTCAAACGAGCGCTTGCCCGGCCCTTCGTCCTCAGGCTCTGGCACCAAGATCGCCATATTCGATCCAAAGCTGTTAATCGATTCCATCACGGAAACCTGCGCGCCATTGCCCACGGCGACTGCCAGGGTCACGGCAAACACCCCAATCATCACGCCCAGCATCGTAAGGATCGAGCGCATCAGATTGGTGCGCAAAGCGGTGAGTGCGATCGCGACATTGACACCCCAGCTTGCGAGAGCATTTCCGCGTGCAGGTTGAGACTTCGTTTGGGGTTCAGAAACGGCCATATCCATCAGGCATTCTCCCCTTGAGCTGCAAGGCTGGCAACAATTCGATTTGCGACCGGGTGATCCTCAATGACTTTGCCATCGCGAAATTCAATCCGGCGTTTGGCATGATCAGCAATCTCATCCTCATGGGTCACCACGATCACCGTAATCCCGCTCGCATTGAGACTTTCGAAGATCGCCATGATCTCCTCGCTCGTGCGCGTGTCAAGCGCGCCAGTAGGCTCATCGGCGAGCAGCATCCGCGGCTCGGTCACCAACGCCCGCGCAATGGCAACACGCTGCTGCTGACCGCCTGAGAGCTTTGCCGGGGTGTTAAGCAGCCGATCGCCCAGCCCCATATCGATGAGCTTCTTTGTGGCGCGTTGCCGCCGCTCAGCCTTATCGATCCCCGAGTAGATCAATGGCACAGCGACATTGTCGATTGAAGAGGTGCGCGCCAGCAGATTGAACTGCTGAAACACAAAGCCGATTTTCTCATTGCGCAGCACTGCCAGATCATCGCTCGACATGGTGGCAGTTGGTGTCCCGTCGATCAGCACTTGCCCCGAAGACGGCACATCCAGACAGCCGATCATGTTCATAAAGGTGGATTTGCCTGATCCACTGGTCCCCATGATCGCAACATATTCGCCCTGCTGGATCGACAGCGAGACGCCATCAACCGCATGGATAACCTCTCCGCCAAGATTATACGATTTGACGAGGTCACGGGTCGCTATGAGCGGCTGACCGGCAGGATTATCCATGAGCGGTTCTAAAAGCCTCCGCGTTCACCCGAGCGCTCTGCACGCAAAGACTTTGAACGGACCAGCACGGCTTGCCCAGCTTCGAGACCGTCAGTCACCTCGACATAGTCCTCGCCCTCAAGACCGGTTGTTACCGGAATGCGCGAAGGTGCATAAGGATCATCACCCGGAAGCCAGACAAAGTTCTGCTTTGCATCACTGCGTGTGCTATCCTCATCTCCCTGGTCACCGCGATCTTCTTCGCGCGGCAAAAAGCGTGTGGCCGCAACCGGCACCCGCAGCACATCACTCTTTGCGCCAGTGATGATCTCAACATTAGCGGTCATGCCGGTCAGCAGGCGTCCATCCGAATTGTCGACATCAAGGATCACAAGATAGCTCACCGCATTGCCATTTTGCGTCGCTGACTGGCGGATTTGCTGGACCAGCGCTTCAAACTCGGAATCGGGATAGGAATCGACCGAAAAGCGCACCTTCTGACCTTCTTCCACTTGGCCGATATCGGCTTCATCGACCGAAGCTTCAACCTGCATCCGGCTGGTGTCAGCGGCGATGGTGAAGAGATTGGGGGTCTGGAAGTTGGCTGCTACAGTCGTGCCCGGCTCCACCAGCTTATCGATCACCACCCCGCTGGTGGGCGCGATGATGCGGGTGCGCGAGAGATCGAGCTGGGCAGACTCAAGCTCAGCCATGCTCTGTGCGATCTGCGCCCGCGCGCTTTGCGCCTGTGCCTCGGCAGTGCTGAGTGCTGTCTTGGCGGCAACCAACGCGTTCTCAGCCTGATCAAGTTGAGCGGTTGAGACGAAACCTTTTTCCGACAGTTCTTTGCGACGGGCAAATTCGCGGGTCTGCACATCGACGTCAGTTCGCGAACGGGCGATTGAAGCATCCGCCTGCGCAAGGCTGGCGCGGGCCAGATCGACTTGCGCGCGCGCCTGCGTGACCCTTGCGCGCGGGCGGGTCGGGTCAATCTCAGCCAGCAATTGTCCAGCGGCGACCGGTGAATTGAAATCAACATGAACCGAGGTAATCTGGCCCGAGACTTCCGCGCCGACATTGATCGTATTCAGCGCACGCAAAGTGCCGCTCGCCGATACCAGACGGGCAACTTCGCCAGTTGATGCATCTTCGGCGACATATTCGTAAGTTCGTCCACCAGAGGACAGGATGCCTCCGACGATCAGGACTGCGACCAGTACAATGGCACCAGAAATGATCGGGTACCCCTTTATCCAATCAACCAATCGCTTCACTTTACTTCCGCCCCGTTATGATGCCGCGAGTCCGCCATACATGGAATTGCTCAGCAAACGAGCCCAGCCCACGTTGTTTGCCGGATCGTGTCATGCGGTGGCCGAAATTCCTAGCGGACAGGCACATATTGCCCATTTAATAGCTCATTGAGACATAAGGTTCCATGGTTTCGCCATGGCACTCCTCAACCTTATCCCAACAAGTCCAGGTTCACTGCCAGAGGCGATGGGAGATGTATTGCGCGAGGCGGCTGAGCATAGCGTTCGCCCTCGCTTTCAAAAGCTTAACGCCACTGACGTAGAAGAGAAAACTCCCGGCGATCTGGTCACTGTCGCTGATCGTGAAGCAGAGATAGTCATCTCAGCCGGACTTGCTGAGTTGCGCCCTGGCGCGCGGATCGTGGGTGAGGAAGCGTGTGCTGACAATCCGGCGCTGCTGAAAGAGCTGGATCAAGGCGAGGTCTGGGTTATCGATCCCATCGACGGGACCAGTAATTATGCGGCGGGCAAAGCGCCGTTTGCGATCATGGCTGCGCTGATACGAAATGGCCAGCCCATTGCCTCGGCCATTATGGATCCCTTGGCAGATGACCTATTTCTGGCCGAATTAGGTAGCGGCGCATGGGTGAACGGAGCGCGGATAAAACCCGCTTCACCTGAGGATTTGTCATCCGTGATGACCGGCATAGTGAGCCATTTTCGGCGACCAAGCGCAATGGATACGCAAGTAGCGAAGCTCTGTGCAAGCGGCGTGAAAGTTGTGCCAACCCAGCGCTGTGCTGGCTTCGAATACCCGATGATTGCGACTGGCGAGCGCCAATTTGCGCTCTATTGGCGCACTCTAGTCTGGGACCATGCTCCCGGTGTGCTGATGCTGAAAGAGGCAGGTGGCAAAGCAGCGAAGCTCAACGGCTCACCCTATCGAGCTTCGATGGTTTCGGAACCATTTCTGCTGGCCGCTAATGAAGCGATCTGGGCCAACATCAAATCAGTTATGAGAGGCTGATCAGCGCGCCTTGGCGAGACGATCAAATGCCAGCAACTCCTCGAGCATAGCTGACATGTGCTTGAGTGGGATCATGTTAGGTCCATCGCTTGGCGCTAGATCAGGATCTTGATGGGTTTCGATAAAGAGCCCCGCCACCCCGATTGCCAAAGCTGCGCGGGCAAGCGGCGCGACAAACTCGCGCTGACCACCCGATGACGTTCCCTTTCCGCCGGGCTGTTGGACCGAATGCGTTGCATCAAAGATCACCGGAAAGCCGGTCTCGGCCATTGTCGGCAGGGATCGCATGTCATTGACCAGCGTGTTGTAGCCGAAACTCGTTCCCCGCTCACACAGGAGTATATTCTCGTTTCCCGTGCTTGCGATCTTGGCCGCAACATTTGCCATGTCCCACGGCGCCAGAAACTGACCCTTTTTTACATTGACTGCGCGGCCTGTATCACCTGCAGCAAGCAGAAGATCGGTCTGACGACATAGAAAAGCTGGAATTTGCAGCACATCGATCACCTCTGCGACGGGACCGCATTGATGAGGCTCATGGACATCAGTGATGACTGGGCATCCAAACTGTGCGCGTATCTCAGCAAACACCTCAAGCGCTTGTCCCATCCCAATCCCGCGCGGTGCATCAATCGAGGTGCGATTGCCTTTGTCGAAAGAGGTCTTGAAGATCAGGCCCAGACCAAGCTTGGCGCTAATCTCACTGAGACCGGCCGCCATTTCAATTGCATGATCACGGCTCTCCATCGCGCAAGGACCGGCGATGAGAACAACGGGGTGATTGTTGGAAAGCGTCAGTCGGTCGATGGTCACCTGATGCATCACGGGTTCCTAGAATGACCCAAACTTGTTGAGTATGTCGCAAGTTTCCATACCTCGCGCTGCACTAATCCGAATTTGTGCTTCGTTGCTGATCACCTCCCAGCCGCGCGCTTCGACCTCCGCCCAGTGCTGGCGTGGGATGACCACAACTCCATCCTCATCAGCAAACACCACATCATCGTTGCGGATACGCACATCACCGATCTCAATCGGTTTGTTCATGGCTCGCAGCGTGCCTTCGAATTTGACGTCATTGCAATGGCTTGCATGGGCATAGACCGGCAGGCCGAGACGGCGCACGTCTTCGGTGTCGCGCGTTACGCCGTCGATAATGGCTCCTGCGGCCCCCGCCCTGATCGCAAGCCCTGCATTTAGGTCACCAAAGTAAGCGCGTGTGGGCACTTCATTGGCAACCATAATGACATCACCCTGCCGGACGAAGTCGTAAGACTGAAGCGCGTGGTAAATCCCTTTCCACCCATCGCTCGCGGCGGTGGGATCTACCTTTGCCAGCGATAGCGTTTTTGCCCGCCCCATCAGTTTACCGCCGGTGATGGGGCGGATCTTGGCAGGCAGAACCGCATTTATTCCCATTTCCTTGCAGACATCGGCGAGGACGGTTGAAGAAAAATGTCCAGTCATTGCCCGAAAGCGGTTGGCTTCGGCTGCTCTTTGCCCAGCAGCAATGGTCTCAGCCAAGGCCAGATCGGTATGCGTGTTGATGTCGATCTGCTCAATCGCGTCGAGCTCAAACAGTATCGGGTTGCTGCCGAAACGCCGCATGGGTAGCGCGCCGTCCTGAGCCTTTCGCACAATGTAAAGGCTCATCGCTTCAACCGTGGATTCGGGCAGATCAAAGCTGTTAGGAATCCGTCCTGCACCATCGACATAGACTGGCGCGCCATTCTCCCAGCAATATTGCCGCATTCGCGAGATACCGATGAGACTATCGGCCTCAGGGTTGGCAAGCAGCGTGTCGATTGCGCGCGAGACGGTGTTTGCGGAGACAAAAGGTGCAGTGCAAAGCAACTGCACCCATAGGTCAGCCTCGGGCCGCTGGCCGCATTCCCAAGCGAACATTTCATGCCCATCTGTGGCATTGTTCGCGAGGGCTGCGGGCCGCCTCAGCCAGCCGACGGGTAAGTCATCAGCAAGCGAGGCCAGCGCTTCATCCTCGGTATCAAGACACACCTCAGTGATAGCGGGACAATCCAGCGCCTGGCGCAGTTTGCGTTTGAACAGATGTTCGCCATCAAGGATCGCTCGGTTCTTTCCGGGAATTCGCGTGCTGGCCCGTTTGGCTGGAATAAAAGCAGTGATGTTCATAGGTCAGCCAAACACATCCTGAGCATGGAGCATGCCTTTGAGGTGGCCAGAATGATCGACCACCAGCATGACCAGCCAGCCCGTGCCGGCCGACTTGCGCAGTCGGAGTGCATCGCCAAGCGTCGCGCTCTCATGGATAGTACGCGGTCTCGCTTGCATCACCGACGCAGCGGTAGCCTCGGCCAAACCATCACCCTGCTGCAAATACCTGCGTACATCGCCATCAACCACAAGACCCAACAGGTGATCATCCTCCCCAACCACGCAAGCTGCTCCCATCCGTTTGGCTGACATAATCGCGAGCATTTCAAGCAAAGGGGTGCCCGCCTGTACCGTGGGCAAGTCGCCGCCTTGCCGCATCAGGCTCTTTACCAGGATCATCTGACGCCCCAGCAACCCTGCGGGGTGTTGGCGCAAGAAGTCTTCGCGGGTGAGACCGCGCGATCGGCTGACTGCAATCGCAAGCGCATCGCCAATCGCCAGATGCAATGTGGAGCTGGAGGTCGGAGCCATCCCAAGAGGACAGGCCTCCTCGTCGACCTCAGCGAGGATGAGATGATCAGAAGCGCGCGCCAAAGGCGAGGCTTTGTTGCCAACGATGGCCACCATCGTACAATGTCGCGCTCGCATAAACGGCACAAGGCGCACGATCTCTTCAGTGCTCCCGCTGTTCGACAGCATGATGACAACACTTCCCGGTTGCACCACCCCCAGATCACCATGCGCGGCTTCGGCGGCATTAAGGGAAAAGGCGGCAATATCGAGGCTAGAAAATGTGGCTGCGACTTTCGAGGCGATGTGCCCGGATTTGCCTATCCCTGTGACAATGATCGGCTGATTTTGCCGCGCAATCAGGGCAATAACCTCAGCGATATCTGGCCGCGGGTGTTGGCGCAGGAACCGCGATAAGGCATCGCGCTCACCAGCAATGATATTGAAGAAGCGCTTTACGTTGTCATCACGCGCGGCGGTATGAATGGCGGTCGGGGCATTCATGCGAGCATGTCCTCGCTCTGTGACCAGCTGACCGAGAACACTCCAAGGTTCTTCTCCCATCTGTCGGGATCGAACGGGTTTTCCAGCCGGTCCAAAATGTCTTGGCCGGTGAGGCTGGAGGCCTTTGGAGAAATGAGATTATTGGCCGCATGATAAGCGAACCAGGTGCGCGCTGTTGCGGCGTTGGGCGGTGTTGTATCACCAAGAATGAGTGCGGTCACAAATGCATCAAGATCATCGTTTGCATTAAGCCAATCCCCAGTGCGAAAGCGCGATTGGCGTATGATCGGTGTGCCGCATAAGCCAGCAAGCGAATAGCACTTGGAATCGCCTAACAGCACGCCGTCGGCAGTGCGCATCAGCATGGCAGTCGAACGAGACCCACGCGGAGCTTCTCCGGGCAGCAAACGGACTTTATCGCCATGCGCTTGCACCAATTCTTCCAGCGCGCTGTTGTCGACGTAAAGCTCGTTCAGCGGGTGGTTTGTAAGCGCCAGAAATACCCGCCCATCCAATTGCGAAAGGACATCTTTGACAAGTTCGACATTGGTAGCACTGCCAACCCTGTGGATGGCGTAGAAGTTTTCCGCATTCTCATACTCAAGGGGCAGAAATAGGATCGGACGGTCATCAGGAAGGCACGCCCATTCACGAAATGCGCTTTGAGCGGTCAGCTGCGCCTCTCGCGAGTTGACGAGCGGCTCCCAGAAGGGTTCAATCAGCGTATGCAGGCGCGCCTGATGATCCTCGCCGAGCGCAGGCAGCAAGCCATGATCAAATGGTTGCTCAGTAAGGTGAACCGCTCCGACCGGTAATGGCAGAGGATCTGCACCGCCTTCGGTGATGTGCCTTACGATCCCCGGAAAGCCCGCCGCTGTCTTAAAATCAGCCGTCCGGCACAAGACGACATCGGGCTTTAGGCTTTGAACAAAGGCGATGATTTGCTCGCGCTGAACCGCATCGGTGCGCATCGAAGGGTGATCTTTGTCGTTGACAATGTGCCAGGTGAGCTGGGGAAGATGGGCACAAAGATCAAATTGTTGCTGACCAAGGCCGGTGCCCTGCCAGTGCGTAGGGGCAAGAATATGCACCTCATTTTCAACTGCCAGCTTCTCGATCAACAGCAGAATGATCTGCTCAAACCACCACGGGGTCACCACTGGTAAATAAAAAAGTATCCGCATGACCTGCCCCGGGGTTGAATGCGCGAAGTGGTGCGGTCTGCACACATCACGAGCTGCACCGGTGCTAGATCACTTGCATGAGCATTGGTTAACCATAATCCCCGTGGCAAATAGCTAGGGCGTTATCCCTAGAATAGGGCAATCAGTTAGCTCGGGGCGATCAGATTATCGTCCGAATTGCGGTCAACATACTTGTTGTACGGATCAATCCCGAGCCACGTCGGACGCTTCTTTGTGATCAGCTTGATCAACTGAGTTCCAGATGTGATGGGGCGGCGCTCCATCAACAGCACATTGGCGCTCTCAAACACGCCTGCACCGGGACGCTCGGTGAACACCCCAATCTCAATCTCATCGTTCAAATCGGCTTCGGTCTCTACCCCTTCGCCGTCCGCATAGTACTTGGCTGCTGCGACTGTAAGCGTAGTTTCGAATGTGCCGTCATCGAGCTCTTGAACTTCAGCTTCTTCGGCCTTCAAATCATAGAGAGTAATCTGCTGCAACAAATCGCGCACAAGCGTCCGCTCCTCCTCATTTCGGGCAAGCGAGAAAAAGCCCTCAACCAGGTCTTTCGAACCAGCATAAGGGGCTCCCTTGAAGCGGAACCGTTCGAGCAAGCCTGCAAGCATTGCGTTGACACGGGATTCGCCCAAGCGATCTTGCAACAAATACATCACCACCGAACCCTTGCGATAATGGATGTATCCCTGGTTTTCGCTGCGCTCCATCGGTAGCTCTTCTAAAGTCTCGCCGCCACGTGCAGCCAAATAGCTGTCGAGCTCAAACTTGAGGAAACGGCGCATCTGGTCTTCGCCGTAAAGCTCCTTCATCACCATCAGCGCTGAATATTGCGCCAGCGATTCAAGGAACATCGGCCCACCTTGTTGATCAGCTGCCACCAATTGATGCGCCCAATACTGATGCGCCGCTTCATGCGCGGTGATGTAAGT
>JBCDKX010000022.1:0-24562 GCA_038746055.1 Pseudomonadota bacterium | reverse complement strand
TATTTTGACGCCGAAGCACGGATTGGCATCGCTGGCGACTACCTACACAGCCCCCGCGTAGAAGGGGCATGGGTCTCGGGCACCGCGCTCGCCGATCTGGTGTTAAACGACTAATTTGGAAAGATTGGCTGGGGTGGCAGGATTATAACTAGCCGTTTGTATTGGTTCATCTCAGTCCGGGAAACCACTAAATCCGCTAGATAAAGTCTGGTAATCGTATCATACTAGTTCATTGCAGTTCATTTCAATCCGCGCTATTATGTGGGAGCGTTTGGCGATTGGATTGAATAATGGGCAGTCTCACAGACCTGAAGGTCAAGAAAGCGAAGGCGGGTCGTCATGGTGACGGAGGCGGGCTTTACCTGCTCGTCTCAAAGACGGGCGGCAAGTCTTGGATGCTCCGAACCATGGTGCAGACTGGGCAGGGCAAGAAGCGCAAAGACATTGGGCTGGGCGGGTATCCGCTCTATTCTCTTTCTGAGGCGCGAGAGGCGGCGAGAGAGCTTCGCAAGGTGGCCAAGCGTGGTGGTGATCCGATTGCCGAGCGCGACAGGGATAAGGTGCGCGTTCCCACATTTCGCGAGGCCGCTATTGAATGTCACGCCGCAAAGGCTGGGGGCTGGTCCAAAAAGAACGCCGCGGCTTTTCTCTCTGCTCTGGAGAACCACGCTTACGGCCTGATTGGTGATGCGCGTGTGTCCGACATAACCGCGAGCGATGTGGCCGCTTTGCTCATTCCTATTTGGACAACCAAGCCGAACGCAGGGACCAAGGTCCGTCACAGTATTGGGATGGTCCTCGATTACTCCAACGCGATGGCTTGGCGCTCTGATCCCGCTCCACGTGACGCCTTGCGGGTTCTCTTACCAAAACAGCCTAAGGGCCAGTCTTACGCGGCTCTGCCATACGAACAGACCCCAGCTTACGTTCAGGAGCTACAAGCGGCCAATCGGACAACGGGGCGGCTGGCGCTGCTCTTCACGATTTACACTGCGGCGCGAAGCGGGGAGGTGCGCCATGCGCGCTGGGGTCAGATCGACTTCGACGCCGCTTTATGGAACCGCCCCGCTGAGCTGATGCAGAAAAACGGCCTGCCGCACACGGTAACGCTAAATGAGCAAGCCCTCGCCATTTTGCGGGAAGTCAAACCCGCTCGCGACGTTGATGGCGAGGCGTTAGTTTTTCCAAGCCCTCAAGGCAAAGTCTTGTCGGACATGACGCTTTCCAAAGTTGTCCGGCCTAAAGGGATCACGGTTCACGGGTTCCGCGCGACATTCAAAACATGGGCAGTCGAAAAGATGCCAAGCATTCCCGAGGCGGTTTCCGAGGTCGCACTGTCTCACATCATCCCTGAGAAAGTGGAGCGCGCCTACAATCGCGCAAAGTTCATGGACATGCGCCGGACCCTTCTGGATGCTTGGGGGCGCTTTCTCGCTCAATCGAGCGCTGAGGTTGTGCCGCTGCCCGTTCGCGGGCAAAGTTAGCAAGAGTGGCTAGGGTAGCTCCTGAAAAGTCGGATTCCGCCCGACCTGCCACCACTCACATGCCGGTGCCCCGTGGAAAGGGTTATGGAAGAAAGCGCGCATAGAAAGCGGCTCAAAGGGCGGGCCTACAGTTCTCAATGGCCTGACAGCGAGCCGATTGTGCTGGCTGGTCAGCGTGGAGAGACTGAAGGGGTCTTCGTCGATTTCACGCACTCCAGCTTCCCCGAGGGCGATTGGGAGGCTCGCCACTGGTGGAAAGAGTGGTGCGCTCAAGATAACGAAGTCCGCCTAGTCTTTCCCAGTGAGGCGGGTATCAACCTCGACTCCGTTGCACGGCTTATGCCCGATCTTGCGGGCCGACGACGTATATTCGTTGCAAAGGGTGACGCCATCCGAATTGAGAGCGTTGAGCCTAAAGAGATAGGCGGGATGTTTGACCACCCGCAAGACACGCTTTGCCATCTTGCCAGCATTCTTGTTGTCCGCAGCAATGGCGACGAAGAGCGCCCCGAATGTCCGCTAACTTTTTTTGGCACCACACAGGTAAGGGACGCTCCGCCAAACGAGATTTATGACAGGTTGATAGAGCGTGTCACTCAAGACCACGGCCCACCCGCTCACGGCGAAAGCCTTGGGGGATTTATCAATCCGTCGAGATACAAACAGGAGCGCTTTGAGGATCTGGGGAAGCGAGCGCAGTTAGCAGCTCAAGAGGCGGAGCGGGCTCTGGAGAAACTTCGTCAAAATGCCGACGAACGCCAACTTGCACTAATTGCTCGGCTGGCTTCAGCCGCCGCTCTCTCCGCTTTCATGCAAGCTAAGCATGAGCTGCGTGTCGCAGAGCGACAAGCCGTTGGCTCCGCTGGAGGGCGGGCGCATGGTCCAGCCGCGCAGAGGGACGACGATGCAATTGCGTTCGCGAAAGAGGTTTGGAGCCGCGATCCCCAACGGCGGCGAAAGAGCATTGCGAGAGAGATTGCCGAGCATCGCCACGGAGAGGTTGACGACAATGTTGTTCGCTCGCTGATGAGGACGCTTCGCCCTTATGATCCTCACGCCAAATAGGGGTGACACATGGGCCATAGTCGGTGACACTTGGCCCAGCCGTCAATTTCTAGCCGCAGCAATCCGTGTGAGTTCACCTTCACCCGCCGAGTAATCGGCTTAACGAGAAGGTGAAAAATGGAACCTCTTGGAATAAAGCCCAGCGACGCTTTTGCGGCGATTGGCTGCGGCAAAACAAAGGGCTGGGAGCTTATCGGCGACGGTGAGCTTGAGACCTTTAAGATTGGGTCTGCAACGCGCGTAACGACCGAAAGCGTTCGCGCCTATGTTGAGCGCCAGGTCAACAAACAAAGGGAGGCAGCGTGACTCCCGATGGCATCAATCAGGACTGGGGTTAGGCCCCATAAGCAAGAAGGCCGCACGACCCTTACCGTGCGGCCCCCTCACTACATCGAAAGCGCGTTGGCAGCGGGCAACTTCGACCCAGATTGTGTAGCACATGCTACATGCTGGGGCAATGCGATGTTGGCCGCACGCGATCTATGGGCGGATCAGAATCGCCACGGTCGCCGCTACTCCGATGTTGAAACAGCTCGCCACCAAAACGCGCTCGCACGCGGAAAGCGAGGTGGGCGATGAACGCGGCAATCCTCGACGCCGACATGCGCGAAGCTCTTGAGCCTTGGGACGGTTTCTGGACGCCGAAAGGCGGTCTCATCACAGTCTGGCAGCACACGGCGCAACAATTGCTTCGGGCGGGCTCTCAAGGCCTCGTCAAATGGACGAACGCCGACGCCAACTTTCTCCAGGTTGTCACGCGCCAAGAGCGCCCGCTTGGCCGGATGCAGCGAGCTTATTTCGATCAGCTTGCGGGCCAATACTACCGGGAGGCGTTTTCATGAACAACGTCACCCCCATCGCAACCCGCCTTGGCTTCACCCATGTATCGGTCGCTCAAGTCTCGTCTGGGGACTGGCACGCCGTTTTGTGGTCCGATGAAAACGGCCCCACCGCGCTTCCTGGCAACGGCAATTACGACGCCGCCGTAAGTCAGGCTATCCACTACTCAGACAAGAACCCCGACGCGGTTCTTGATCTGCCTTCGGATGACAACTTTCGGACGGTTGATGTTCTGCGCAGCAATAACGGCGCAATTGACGTGTGGGAGTGGAGCTGTGGTTACAATAGCGGCGCGGTCCTGAGGTCTTTTGGCCTTCATCAACGTGAAGATGCGTTGGCCTTTGCCCTGAGGCAGATTCCCAAATTCGCCCCCTGCAAGCTTGGGAGGGTCGAAATATGAGTTTCATGGAAGCCCACACTTACGAGCGGCTCGATTTGGACGCGATCCGGCGCGAAAACCCGCTTCCGGATGTGGTGGCGGGCGCTGGTATTCCTCTCAAGCGTGCTGGCCGCGAATGGAAGGCGTGCTGTCCGTTTCACAACGAGCGCACACCTTCGTTCACAATCTTTGCCGAGGGCCAACGCTTCAAGTGTTTTGGCTGCGGCGTGTCCGGTGATGTTCTCGACTTCGTGCAAGAGCTACATGGGGTAGGTCTGCGTGAGGCTGCGGAAATGCTTGGCGCTGAGACAATGCCGCGCGTTCGGTTGCCCAACTTGCCAGCCGCTCCGGCTAAATCGGAAACCGTTGGCGAGGCGCTGGAGATATGGCGGGCTGCGTTACCGATCCATGGAACACTCGCTGAAACCTATCTGCGTTCGCGGGCGATAGCTTGCGAACTCCCCATGTCGTTACGTTACGCTGAACTGCCCTACGGCAAGGATAGTCGTGTCTATCCGTGCCTGGTCGCCTGCGTTTCGTCGCCTGAGGGTCCGTTGCAGGGCATTCAAAGGACATTCCTTGCCCCTGACGGTCTAGGCAAAGCGGAGGTGCCGAAACCAAAGTTGTCGCTTGGCTCTATCTCTGGCGGCGCAATCCGTCTCGGCCCTTTGGCGGCCGATATGGTGTTGTGCGCTGGCGTCGAAGATGGCTTGTCTCTTGTCCAAGAGCTTGGGCGCTCGGTCTGGGCGGTGCCCGGTGACAGCAACCTGGCCAGTGTCCGGTTTCCGCCTTTCGTAAAATCAGTGGCGGTCGGCGGAGATAACGACGCTTCCGGTCGCAGCAGCACTGAGAAGGCGGCGCGCGCTTATGACGAGCGCGGGCTTGATGTTCGGATGTTCTTTCCGACGCACGCCAAAGACTTCAACGAGCAATTACAACAGGAGGCCGCGCAATGAACGCGACCCAACAAGCCTTTAGCAGCGCTAAGGTGGTTTCAATCGCGCCGGATATGTCGATTATTGACAACGGGCGTCGTCCAGCCGTGAATATGCCAAGCAGTATGTTTGGCCCTGCGTGGCCGATAATCGAGCAAGTGGCGGACAACACAAGCACCGCTCCAGACTACGCCGGAATCGCACTCCTGAGTGTCTGTGCGGGCCTCATAGGCGGGAAACGTCTGGCCTCGCCTTATGGTTCGAGCTGGAAGGTTCCGGCCATTCTCTGGATGGCCGCCCTTGGCGAACCGTCCAGCCGCAAGAGCGCCCCACTCAACGCCATCGTCCAGCCTCTCTGGAAGTTGCAGGAAGCCGCGAACGCGGATCACGCAGAGCGCAAGCGCGATTGGGAGGCGAACGTGGAGCGGGCGAAGGCTGAACGCGCCGCGTGGAAAGAAGAAGTGAAGGGTCAGGCTGGAACCGAGGCGCAGACGGTGAAAATCCCGACAAGCGCCATTGAGCCAGACGAGCCCGCGCACCGCCGTTTTGTCATCAAGGATTGCACGCCTGAGGCTGCGGCGTTTGTGCTGAAGGACAACCCCCAGGGCGTTCTTGCACACAACGATGAACTGGCAGGATGGCTAGAGAGCTTTGACCGTTACAATAGCGGTGGCCGCCCGTTCTGGCTGGAAGCGTTTGAAGGTCAGCCGTTCTCTGTCTCTCGCAAGGGTGAAGGTTCGTTCGACCTATCGTTTCTCGGGATCAGCGTTCTAGGTTCGATCCAGCCGGACAGGTTGGCTGAACTTTTGAGCGGTGCGAACGATGGGCTTGTCCCTCGCATCATCTGGGCTTGGCCTGAGAAACGAACGCCAAGCCGTCCTAAGACCCAACTCGACACGCAAGCGCTTGTTCATGCCTATGAGCGGCTAGAGCTTTTGGCGTGGGGAAAAGATCAGTTTGGCGAAAATTGCGGCAAGGTGCTTTGCTTCTCAGACGCCGCTGCCGATGTGTTCGAAGATTGGGACGCGGACAACAGCGCGGGCGAGAAAGACGGGGGCAGTCTTTACGAAACCTTCGCGGGAAAAATGAGCGGCGCTGTTGTTCGGCTTGCTTTGGTCGCGGAGTTGATGGCGTGGGCCTTTGGCGACGGGCCTGAGCCTAACGAGATAAGCGAGCAATCCGTCTTGGCCGCGATTATGTGGGTTGAGGATTACGCCAAGCCGATGGCTGAGCGGGTCTTTGGTGACGCCTCAGTCAGTCAATCGGATCGCAACGCCTCGCTGTTGGCGCGCTATATACTCAAGCACAGGCTGGAAAAGCTGAACGTGCGCGACCTTCGCCGCTCGCCTCACAAGTCCGCGTTGAAGCCGTTACAGGCCAAGAACGCCCTAGACGATGCAATTGAGGCGCTGGAATTGGCTGGCTGGATTTCAGCGGACCCCAGTCGCGAAGGCGGATCAAAGGGACGCGCAAGCAAGGATTATACAGTCAAGCCAGCCGTCTTTGAGGCGCGGTCATGAGCGGCTGGAGAGCGAGAGCCGAAAAGGTTCTAAAGGGCGAGGACGTTAGGGACATTAGGGACAATAGCCCTGTTTCGGCACCTAACGTCCCTATTGTCTCTATTGTCCCGGCTCCGAAGACACTTTTGCGAGAGTGGGTGTCTTCGGTGTCGGCTCTCGATCCACGCAAGCCTCAAGCTGGGCATGATGCGCGGCGCTGGTTCAATCTGGTGGAGTGTTCCGCTTGGTGGCTGGAAAATTTTGGTCGCCAAGCCGCTCTAGATGGCTGGGACAGCGTGAGCGTGTTCGGTGTCATCCCCGGCGAGACTTGGGCTGGCGGTCTTATTGATCGGCTGGGCACGTCCCGCACTTTGGTGATGGATGGGAGGCGCTCGCGTTGGCGCTCGTTTGGCGGCGTGGTGATGAAATACAACGCCGGAGCTTACGCTTACCTGCCGTTGTTTTGGGAGGCCTCGTAATGGCTCGGCCTGCTACGGACGCAAGTCTGCGCCAGATGGAGGGCGCAAAACCCCGAAAGCGAACTAGCAAGGATCGAAGTAAGCCAAATCCACCCGAAAACTTTGCGGCCGGAAGGGGTGTTGCTCGCGAATTTGCAGACGGCCTATCACTGATGCCGGGGCTTGTGACCGAAGAGCGCAATGGCACTTGGCAGGTCCAAGCTCCTCACAATGACGATGACCTGTGGATTCTTCAGCTGGTCCAGACGTTCGGCACCCGCTCAACGGCCATGACCCAGACATTTTCGGTATTATGTAGCAGACGCACCAATGCTTAAGCGTTTGTCTGCGCTGCTAATTGCGCTCGTCATTGTTTGTGGGGCGTTCACGCTCTTTCGTGGTGTTGGGTTGAACGTGGAGTTGCCAAGGCATTTTCTTGGCGAGCCAAATGGGCAGATAAAAACAGGCTTCGCGCGTCCATTTTCCGCCCATCTGGTCGTCATAGTCGATACTGATGAAAACACGGAGGTTGCAGGCCCTACTTGGCAGCGACAAGGTGGAGTTATCAGACGCAATGATGCCCGACACCTCAACGCCAGGATCGATCATTCCAAACGGATGAAAGACGGAGTGCAAATCGCCACTCTCCTTGACTTCGTGCCGGGTTTCCATCTGGACATTCGTGGCGGGGGTTTGGCCAAAGTTCTTGATCTTCACATAGATCAGAGTGCGAGACACTACCTTCACGGAGGTCACGCCCAAATAAGCTCTCAGTTGGCGATGACTGTTCTCGCGGGCAATGTCGTTAGCTTCTCGCCCCGCATGAGCAGCCTTACGGGTTTCCCAAAACGTAACAAAAATCAAGAACAGGCCGAGGATGCCAACACCCGTCCCGATAACTGCGGCCTTACCCATAGCCTGTGTCCAAACAGCCATCGTTCGCTGGGCTTCAAGATCGCGCTCGTTGCGCTCAGCCTCCTTTGCGGCCTCTGCTTTTGCGCTCAGGCACTCAGGCTTGCTCGCGTCGGCGATAGCGCGGGCTTCGCACTCAAGGGATATGTAGGCACCGTCCTGATATTCCTTGGCTGCTTCGCTAGCTTGGAGTTCAATCTGTTGCTGTAACGTTGCAGTTGGTTCCCATAGCGCAAAGTAGCCAATCGCTGATGCGACCAGCATCCCTAATGCTAGTCCAATCGTATAGTTTCGACCCCTATTGCTGTCATGCATTGAACAAAGAACACCGCCGTGAATTTACCCCGGCTGATCTTGTTCCTCACATTGGGCTCAGAGTCCATAACGCCCCTGATCTGCGAGCAATCCGACTAGCTGCGCATAGGTAACGCCTTTGCGCTTCAATTCGGCCTTCAGGAGACCCTTAACACGGTCCTCCCACTCCTTTTCCTGCACTTCGCTCATAGAAGCGCGCTCCCGATTACCGCAGCATAAACAGCTAGCGAGAGCGTCCAGATCGCCGCGTTGCCCAATGTCTTTACCAGTGTCATAAACGTCATCATACGCGATACTTTTGTCGTTGGTAACAGTGCTTATTGTAGCTTTTAAAGATGCATAAGCACTGGAAACGATGACAAATGGCACTGCACTTTCTTCTCTCAGCTAAAGCTCGCACCCTCTCGCTGGCGAAAGTCTTTCGCATGGGCGAGGACGCAGCATATGGCGTGTTCTGCGATATGCGCTGGCCCTCGAAAACCACATTGATGAGTTGGAGGCCCACAAGCTTACACTTAACACGCTGGCCGAAAGCGCCCTGTGACCCAAAGCTGCACACTTTGAGGCAATTGCTCAGATGGTGCGAAACGCGCGCGGAGTATGTGCAATGAGCAAACCATTTAGGCTGAGCGTCATTTGCCCGAAGTGTGACAACAAGCAGTCAGTGGAGCTTACGGGTTCGAACTTGGGCGAGATGATTGCCTGCGAGGCTTGTGGAAGAGACTTGCTGACCGGAGACAAGCTCCTGAAGCTTTCAGCTGAGCCTTTGGCAAATCTGGTGGGTGAAGGACTGAAGCGACGCGCAGGTATCTGACATATTGTCCGGCGCGATAGCTGGGCGTGCGTCAGGACTGGTCTCTCTGCTTCGGACGCTGCCAGCTCAGTTCAGCTGTTCGGCTCCGAGCCGGTCGAACACTCAGTGGGTCCGCCCACATTTTGGCTTGCTGAAACGGCGCTTGCCGAGAACGACTGATCCAAATTCACTTCCCTACACAACGAAAGTGTGCAAATCCTCAGGCCCAACGTATGAATATTGCCTTGACGCGGCTTTAACCTGTCCCTAACCGCCGCGCCTATATGAAAATTGCTGGCCAGTGTCGGCAAGTTACGACTAGAAAGTGAAGCAATGCAGGACAAAAGCGAAGCAGCGGCGTCGCCCCATGGCGAAGGATTGCGTCGGGATAACGTCCGCTTCACGTTTTGGCGCGACAATGGTGAGCCAAAGCTGGCTGACGATTGTGATGCTGAGGTGGAGTTTGTTCATTCCATCCAAGCAATTCGCCAAGAAAAGGAACGTGCTTCGCAGTAGCTTGCTTTGAGGCACATACCCTCTTAATCGTGATCGGCCACCCTCCGGGTGGCCTTTTCATATCTGGTTCGAAAATGCTGAAACTTACTCGCGACACAGTCACAGAATGGCTCGAAAACGACCAGGTATTTGCGTACGAGTTTATGCGATACTCGTACACTTGGCATCGCGCTGTTGGTCTAGACATCGAGATTAGCGACGAACTTGTCAGGGAGGCCCACCACGAGTGGGTAACAATCTACAACGATTGGCGGAAAAACAAGTTTCAGCGTGGCGCTGTGAGCCTGAGCTACACTAAGACTTTCGCGATTTTGCTGCACTGCCTATCGAAGAGGCTATTCTGCGGAACAATGCGGGAGTTTGTCCCCACCAACAAGACTGCGCCAGAGTTCAACGGAAGCGAGGAGCTCAAGGCAGAGATTAGAGCAGACCTTCTTGGCGCTCCGGAGATTGTCACAGCGCTCGAGTTTTGCATATGCGTGCTGAACTTCTACGAAGCGCGCCGGCTGGATCGAGCTGCGAGGTTTGTTTTCAGAATGACCGAAACGGGCAGACACGACCTAATTGCAGCACTGCATAGCAGGGAAATGAGTGCTGAGGCGCTGTTCATAGCGTTCGAGAATCTCTACTCGAGACACTAGTCGGCTTGGGCATTGCAAATGCGGATCGGCACGATGGGCGAATTGATGGACTCCGTCTGCAAGGCAGTATGCGAACGGTTCAGCCTGGGACTGGAAAAGCGGCTGGA
Organism: Pseudomonadota bacterium; assembly: GCA_038746055.1. Lineage (GTDB taxonomy): Bacteria > Pseudomonadota > Alphaproteobacteria > Sphingomonadales > Sphingomonadaceae > Erythrobacter. The sequence goes on along the minus strand of JBCDKX010000022.1, from coordinate 14,618 downwards.
GAACGCCAGGCGACACAATGGGCGGACGGATTGAATAGAGTTTTCGGACGCCGCTTGAAGACTAGAATTTGGGGAGGGGCGCTTCTGACTATTCTGTTAGTGCTCCGTGAAGCGATTTCGCCGCCTCTGTCAGGCCGAATATGTTTTTGACATCAACGCTGGTCAGCGATGCCGGGGTTCTTCGAAGACCTCGTCCATCGTATCTATTAGACGTTAGTGTGGTGCGCTTCAGAAGGCCAACCGAGACCAAATGCTCGAACGAGCGCGGAAACTCTTCGACCGGAACGACTGACTCGCTAGGCGGACGAAGTTTTTTGTTCTCCTCCCAATAAAACTCTCCTCTCATTACCTGCGCGCTCCATCCGCCTTCGGCCAATTCTTGGAAGAGGGCAGCGTCAATGGGTGTGAGCTTTGATACGATCTCGAGGTTTCGGCGATCTAGCGCATCCGCGTTCCCCTCGGCGGCGCGGGCGAGAAGCTTGGCGAACAGCTCTTGGATCTCATCCTCGTCTTGCTTGCTAGCCTCTTCAAACCATGTGACTGCGAAGCGTTCTGGGATACGATCCATATTCGGCTTAAGCCCGAGCTTCTTGAATTGCTCGGCGACCTTCAATTGCGTTTTCGCCGCGTTCGACAGTCTCCACGCAGCGATCTTGTCCCCCAGCAACGCCTGCCACGCTTCAGTGAGCGTCCCGCGAATTGTTTCACTCGAGGTTACGGCAGCGGCGCTTCTAACAATATCAGTCGGATCGACAGGCAATTCCGGTCTCCAATGAATGATCCAACGATCACCAATAACCACACCAGAGAGCTAGACCTCGCTGCCACTTCCGTGAAGCTGCGCTCTTGGTCGTAAATAAGCTCTCGACTCTTTGTAGCTTAGGCGTATCGGGCCGGCATGAAAAATGGACCCCATCCAAAGCGACTCGAGGCCCTAAGACTGCTCAACGGAATGGGCTGGACAGATGTCGACGTTGCGCACGTCTTTGGACTGACAAGCACCACGATTGCAAAATATCGCGCAGCCAACGACATACCCGTAGCTAAGACTAAATATACGCAGCGGATCAACCACGAAGAAGCTCTGTCGCTCCTCACTTCAGGGATGAGCGATAGACAAATCGCACGGCAGTTAAACGTCCACCAGACTAGCGTCTTGGGTTGGAGACGTCGTCACGGCCTGTCGCCGAGTTATAGGTCCGGGAACGCCATGCCAGCGGAAACCCGAAGGGGAATAAAGAAGATGCTGGCCCAGGGCGCGACAAAAGACGCGGTCGCAGCGAAGTTTAATGTCCACCGCCGCACCGTGCAAAAGATACGCTCAAAAATGAACGCGGAGGGCTTGCGCAAGGCTGCCGTTAGCAACGAGCGCCTCAGGAACGCACTTCGTGGCGACAAGGATCTAATGGCGAAGTTAAACAGCGCTATCGGCGAGAAGGTCCCATCTCACATTAGGGAGCATGCCGTTTTCGACATGTATGGCGATCTTTTTGAATGCGTTCTGAGGGTCGAAGACATTGAGAAGCGCGCGCCGTCATATAGGTCTGCAGCCTACAAGATGTGCGGCGACGAATGGTCGCACAGCCGGTTGGATAAAGAAGACGAAAACGGGCTTACGCTCATGGACACACTGTCAGACAGTGGATGGTCGCCTGACGAAAGCTGGTAGCAATGGCGGCGCAGCAAGTCCGTTCCTAATCCGCTCGAGAGACTGCTTCCAAAGATCAGTTTCCACGTTCTCAACTTCGTGGGACAGATACTCTTGCCGCCCGGCTAGGCTGCTCGCTTCGATTTTTTCCTCTTGGGTCTTATGAAAATTACGTAGACACCGCCAGCCGCCGCCAGGAATGCCGCGAGGCCCTTTAGGAGGTTAGTACCTTCAGCAAGCCAAGCTTCCGTGTCAGACATAGCATCGCTTATTCGTTGCTCGTTTGTGACATGCACTACGATGTCCTTCTTGAAGGTACGGATTGGCGTCTTTCGTCCTTTGCCGTCTGGGGGGCTTACGCTGATAAAAGCCTCAAGTACGAGCTTGTGCTTTGCGCTTCGTATTGGTTTTACTCTCCAGTCCCATTTTTGAGCGCCGCCAGGTCCCAATGCTTTGGTTATCGGCCCAGTGGGATCAATTTCGAAGCCCGTGCCAGATAGTTTTGCGACCATTGTGCCGCCGACCTTTATGCTAAACGTTTCCTCCGGTGTTTCGCCCAAGAGCTCTTGTAAGTCCGGGGCTGAACTTCCCCCCTTGATGGCAAACGACACAGGATACTCTTGTTCTCTGGTCATCTCGTCCTCGTTATCGAGAGCGGCCTCACCAGTAGCCAAGTTATTCCATACCATAGTGTAGTATTGGCAGTCGCGAACGCTAACAACGTCCTGCACGATAGCGCAGGGCATCAGATCTAAAGGGCTCGGGGTGTTTTCCGGCACCAAGGGTGCAGAAACTGGATCTGTCGGAGGTGGCGTGGGCAATGGCGAAGGCGAAGGCTGAGGGCCGGCTGGGTCTAAGGACGCATCAACCGTATTAAACGATTGATCAAGCTCACTGCCAAGGAGAGTAATTGCTAAGAAGGTGACTATAGAAGAAATAGCCGCAACGATTGTAAACGAGTACAAGCTTTTCCAGTTCATAGTGACCAATCCGCCAGTCCTGTGAACGTACACTTGGAGCCGAACACTACGAGTCTTGCAATTTATTTTTTGATCACATCGCTATTTTGGATCCGGCAGCCGCCTTTTTTAGGCGTCGATATGAATGGGCATGGGGCGGAAAAAGTGCCCCCACGCGATGGCGGGGGCTGAGATTGCTAAAGTAGCAAAGGGTGGCGGTCAGTTCCTTTCAGGTTCCGTCCTCTGATTCGATGTCGCAGGGCTTATCGTCCACCGCGAAGTCAGGATCAGAGATGCTGCAACCTGCTCCATCTGGAAGCGCTTCGTCATAAAGTGACGCGGCATCCTCGTCCCACTGGCCCTCAAAGTCTGGGTCTGGGTCCATGTCATCCATGCGGTCGATTGTCTTTTCTGCGAGGCGCTCAAGTTCCTCACGGGTGAGCGATCGCAGGCAGTCAGAATTGTTGAACAACAAACGCGATTGCGCGGGACGCTTAAGTGCAACGGCGCTCATTGCGCACCCCTCTCGACAGAGCGGATCGGAACGTCCGCGAATGCGTCATAGATTAGCGTCTTGTCAGTAGGGTGGAGACGTCGAAGAAGGGCCAGAACCATTCGCATTGCCCCCTCGTATTGATCGCCGCACATAAACCGTTCGGTTGGCTCGGCGTTCGGGACGGGATGGGGGTATTTGTCCCATTCCTCCCCTTCGTAGGCTCCGGCCATGGGGACGCTCATGCGGCGCTCCCCATTGCTGTCGATGTAGAGCCAGCCGCCTAGTCGTTGGAACAGGCTGCCCATTACGATGGCGACTTCTGGCGAGGGAGGTAGGTGCCCTGGCTCTTTCAAGCCCAGCTTGGCGTATATGCTGCTCATTGCGCCGCCCTACGCGTTGCGTGGACGGGGAAGGCGATGACCTGCGCGTCTTCGGGTTCTCGGCTGGTCGTTTCCTCAAGCGCCTTGAACGCTTGGTTTCTTACGATCTGAAAGAGATAGATCGCCTCTTCCAGCGTAAGCGTCAGGCTCACATCCTTCTGCAGCTCAACGCTGATGGTCTCGCCGTCACGCTTGGCGCGCAGCTTCTTAGTCGGTATGATTTGCATATGTCTGCCCCTACTAATCCTAGGGTTGGAACAGGGCTGGGCTTGGTGTTGATAGCACCGCCCGGCCCGCACACGGCTTTCGTGCGGTGAGAGATTTCTATCAGCATGATACACCTTGCGTCAACCCCCATTCTGATATATTTCTATCAGCATGACACCGGAGCAATGCAAGATGGCGCGAGCTGGCCTAGGCCTCGGAGCGCAGGAATTGGCCGACTTAGCTGGCGTGAGCTACCCATCGCTTAATCGCTTTGAGGTCGGCGCGAGCGTAAAGCCTGAAACTGCTGGGCTGATAAAGGCGGCGCTGGTTGAAGCTGGGGCTCAATTCACCGCAAGGTCTCAGCGCGTCGGCGTGAGTGTCCCTAGGTAAGCTAAGGTCAGTCCTGTTTGCAGTCGGTGTCCACCGCCAAGTCGAGTATGATTTCTGAGTTCACACCATCTCTCGTTGCGATAGATCCGTTCTCAACGACTTCTTCGGCAAAGCTTGAGAGCGCATAAGCCATGGCCTCTTGATCCTTGGCGCACACAACGTCTTTCGTGGCACTCACGATCCTTTCGAATTGCTCTCGGTCTATTGCATCTTTCTCGGCCTCATTGGTGCAGGCGGACAATGCCAAGAGGGCTATTGCAGGTACTGTTTTACGCATTGGGCAGAGATACAGCAGGTCTAGGCTTATCGTCAAAGGGCCCTCTAGACCAGACAAGTCAGCTCACTAAACCTCTGGCTAGAAATCCAAATGGCTTCACCAGCCCAACAACTAGATCCAGCCAAACCTACTTATGACGCGCTTGACCATTTCTGGTAATCCGACCGCATGACCCCAGACCGCAAACACGAGCTATGGGCCGTCGCGCTTTGGGTCGAGAAAGAGCATGGCGACAACTGGTGGGACTTCATCCACGAGCAGCAAGAGAAGCTGATTGCAAATGGCGAGCCCGATGGCGCGCTGTTTTGGAACGAAGTGATTGAGCTTTGCGCTCAACTTCGACCTCAGTCAGACCAGACGGTCCAATAAGTCCCCACTGGCTTTCTGGCGCGCCCATGACTGTTCTGTGCGCTCGATTTGCACCAGACCCGGCCATGCGCGGCATAGCGCTTTAGCATCGCCTGTAGAGCCGCCCGTCCACGTCTCGAAGTCTTCCGGCGCTAGCAACACGGGCATTCGGCTATGGACGCTAGCCACATCGCCAGCGCTGTCGGTCATCACCATCGAATAGCAAAGGCCGAACTCGTCGCTGTTTCTCCAGATCCCCGCAGCGGCAAACAGCTCGTCACCTGGCATCGAAAGCCAGGTCCGCGTCTTTGATCCCTTTGGCCCTTCTGCTTCTGCCCACGCTGTCAGAGGGATGAGGCAGCGCCGCTCTTCAAACGAATAGCGCCACATGAAAGTGTCGAGCTTGTCAGAGCGTGTGTTGTTGACGGGTTTGGGTTTGAGAGGTTCGCCCGTCTTTTTGCTCTTGAGGGTGAGCGGGAAGCCCCAATTCATCTTCTGAAGCGCATCATCGGCGACGACTAGGCCGGGGTAGCCCGGGTGGATTTCATCCGTGAGATTGACGCCGCCCAATTCATTCATGGCCGAAAACCACTTGGCCACCTCGTCGGGGCTCTTGGTCATGCGATAGAGATTGCACATGCGCTCTGTAGGCGCGGCTAGGGGTAAGGAGTCAATCGGCGTTGTAAGCTGTCTGCATCCGCAATGACTGGCTTGGGCCAAAACAAAAAGTGCCCGGTCGCAAGAAGAAGACACGCGCGACCGGGCAGAGGGGCATGGCAGTCGACAGTGCTTGTCGACAGGGGAAGGTTAATGCCCCATCAAGCTAAACATGTGGCTTCAATGGGATTAGGACTGACCGCTTCCCAACTCATCAGCGGCCCTACAGCGCGTTCAGAGACCATCCTGAGAGCGGGCAGGCGGCTTTGCCACGGATTCCTGCCGAAAGCAGAAGGTCGGGAAACGACCCACTTGCGGACACGGCCGCCATAATCGAAGCCGTCACGGAACAACCGCTGACGCCATAAAGAAACTATAAGCAAAGGTCCCGCCCTCTTGCGATGCTGCAAGAAGCGCTTCGACACCTTTGTCAAAGTCCTCAGCTTCTATCAAATCAGCGGAAAGTGCCTCGTTGCGCACTCCCTCGATCATGGCAATGAAGGTCAAGCGTACAAATTCTTCCTGCAGCTTTGGATTAGACCCGTCAGCATAGACTTGCTTTGGCACCACTTTCACTTGCTTAAACCCTGATGCGTTAAGGAGCGGATTCAGGCGGCGGCCGATGAAAGCATCTCCGCCGCTGTGTTTTTGCAGGTCCACTTGGCACTCAATGGCAGCGATTGAGGCTGGGCAGTGCGGATGCATAATTACTGAGCCATGATCGCCCTCGACCACGGTTAATGTGCCGCCTGGTTTTACAACTCGATGCAATTCCTGGAGCGCTTTGTCTGGTTCGCTCAAATGTTCCAAAACAAAGCATACGAACGCATGATCGAACGTGTCATCATCATACTCGATTGCGTGCGCATTACCTTTGCATGCATGCAGTCGCCCCGATGCGTCTCCCAGAGTATTCCGGACCACCTCAATCGAGGCTGATGACTTATCCATCGCGGTGAAACGAGTGCCGGGACAGTTTCTTAGAAGAATACTGGTTTGACTCCCCACACCGCAACCAATTTCCAAGACATGCGCGTCGCTCGGATAACGTACACCATCGTGGATCAAGTTATTAAGAGCGGTGGCCTGATCAATAAGTCGCGCACTTGCCGCTTTATCATACCCGTGGACATAACTTGACATGCTAATTCCCTCCTTTTCTGGGAAGGATGGCAGGTCATTGGTAGTGTGTCTTGAACGCTATTGCAGTGCTGAGAAACGAGAGCGCAGGAGCATGCCTGGAGTTATTCCATAAGCAGAGCGGAAGGCACGGGTGAGATGTGCCTGATCGCTGTAGCCCGATTTTACCGCAGCATCTGATATCGCGATCCCAGCCTGGATAAGACGACGTGCCAAGTCGAGCCGCTTTTGACGTATGAGACCAAACGGTGTGAAGCCTGTGCGCTTGCGAACTGCCCTAATCGTCTGAAAACGGCTCGCGCCAGCTAAGGCCGCAAGCTCTTCCAGCTTTATCGGATTTGCAGGATCGTCACATATCCGCTCAATCACGTGTGCGATACGATCTTCAACTGGCTGCTCCCTCGGTTTCCTTTTTCGAAGGAGCGGGACAACCAGATTGGTCAGAGCCTCGTCAAACTCACCTTCAAAAGCGTCGTTCCGCGCGGTCGCCAGCCTGAATAGTGCTTTGAAAGCTCTGGCATTCGCACGGTCCTTGATCACCGGGCTCAGAAATTCGAACTCTCGATCTTGCGACGCATCGCAATTCTCATCCTTCGCAATCTTGCCGAAAATAGCGACATCAAAGTAAAGCATAGTCCATGATCGACCACGTTCATCCAGCGGCATACCATCATGAATTTCGTCAGGGCAAACACTGATCATATCGCCTGCGATGGCTTCAACCATCCCATGACCACTGTAAGACTGATGACCTCCACGAGTTATCAGCCCAAGGCCAAACTCATCATGACTGTGCCTCGAAAAGGTGTAGTCGGTCGCTAACGATACTATCCTGATGCCTGGACATACGGTCTCAATCTTGGTCTCGGATAAATTCGGCATGTCCTCCAGAGTATGGCTACAACATGGCTGGACGGTCAATTGTCCGCTTTCCACCCCGTCTCGGTCACTAGCTCCCAGTGCACGCTGCCTCTAATGCTGCCGCAATCGCTAGCTCAGCATTCGAAAACACCTCTAGGAAACGCTGAGCGTCCTCAATCCGCATAAAGTAAACCGCCATAGCGCTCCCACCGATCGCACGAGCGCTATGCGTAGCGAACGTCCCTGGCGCTAGGTTTGAGTTTAGCCATGCAGGAATGTCGTTTGCCAGCCGCCCTATGCCTTCTGGCGGCACTCTCAACTTAACCCGAATTGGAAATGCGTCGTCGTCGCGCTGTGCGGCTGGGGTCGTGCGTCTATTCACGGCGAGAACGTAGCAAGAACATACCCTGTAGAAAAGGCTAGTTGTACACTTGTAAAACATAGGGATCTGTGTTACACTCATCCGACATTATGAGTGTTTGAAAAACCCATCGTCGGGAGACAGAAGGGAGAAACATGCAGACTGAGATTGTAGCGTTCCGGGCCGCCCCAGTTGTGGTGCAGGCCCTTGAAGCCAAAGCCGAAGCGGCTGGCTGTTCCGTTTCCGAATATCTGCGTTCGCTAGTCCGCGAGAAAGCGGGGCTGCAATGACGCCTGACTTTGCTCCGGGCTTCCTTAGCCGCATGATCGCCAAAGAGGCGGCGGCTGCGGTCGAGCGTGATAGGCGGGTCGCGGAGGCCTACAGCGCAAAAAATCTGGCCCTCCAGATCGCGCAGGCAAGCCCTCTGGATTACTCTGAGGTGCTGAACGAACTTCTTCACATTCCCAAAAACATGCGCCCGCTTCTGGAATCCCCAGAAGGTTGGGCGACTCTCGCGCAATTCGTGGCGGCTGACCTTGGCGTCCCACCCATTAGCTACTCACCACAAGTTCACTGAGGCTTCGATTATGACACAAGGAATTAACTGGGGCTTGGCCAACGGTGGGCCCAATGGCGGGTTTAGGCAGTCTCTCCGCGACGGCCTCATGCTGGGCGAGGCGGCTCGCCGTTCAGAAGATCGAAGAGAGTATCGCGCGGCGCTTGGCGCTCTTGCGACTGATCCCGGAAACCAGAACGCCCTCACTAGTGTGTTTCAGCACAATCCCGGCGCTGGGATAGCGTTGGCTGAACGTGCTGATGAAATGGCCTTCAATGAGAGCGTAGCAAACCAGTTTAGCACCATGTTCGGCGGTCAGGAACTAAATGCCCTCGCTCCCCCGCACAACGCGCTAATGCAGCAAGAGCCAGCGCCCGCCACCGCGCCGCAGAATCGCGAGCCCGATCATATTGGCAATCTCTTGGGTAAACCAAAGAGCCAAGAGGATCGCGCATTTATGATGATGCTGCGCAAGGATCCTGAGAGAGCCATGAAGCTCAGAGGCCAGATGCGCGACGACTTCGTGGGCAAGCTTCAAGCGGAGACTGATTTCTTTAACACGGCGGTCGACCAGTTGTCGAAAGTGACGAACGCTGGGGAATGGGACCAGATGCTAGAGAGCCTTATCCCGCAAGCCCGTGCGCTGGGTTCGGACATACTGGAAATCGTTCCCCGTCAGTATCCCGGCGAAGATGTCATTCGCGGCCTTATGGAACGCGCTCAGCCGATTAAGGATCGGCTAAGCCATCTGCTGCGCGAAGCAAACATTAACGCGGACAACGCCCGCGCTGACCGCAACGTCGACAGTCAGATTGAAACACGAGAGCGCCGTGCTGGCGAGTATGAGCGCCACAATCGGGCAAGCGAGGCCAACACCCGCCGCGGTCAAGACATTCGCGACAAAACGCGCCGCCGTGGTCAGAATATGACGGATGCCAGGGTGCGTTCTGGTCCTAGTTATCGGTCAACCTCCAAGCCCCAACTCGGCCCCGTTGATAAGGCGGATATTCCACTCGTGCGAACCCCGGCTGAGGCACGCGCGCTTGGTCTAAAGAAGGGCGAAATGGTGCGCACTCCAGACGGCCAGGTGTTTGAGGTTGAGTGATGGCAGAAGCATGGGCGGGTTTTAAGAAGGTTGAGCCTGAGGCAGAGCCGGATTCTTGGGAGGGCTTCAAACTAGTAAAGCCTGAAAAGAAGGCCCCGCGACGCAAGCGCTCGCCTGATGTGCCGGAACGCTTTATTGACCCGGTGGCCACAGATGGCGACACAATCCGTGACGGCGACCTCAGGCTCAGACTGCAAGGCATAGACGCGCCAGAGATGGGCCAGCTTGGCTATCGCTCGGACGGCTCCACCGTGCCTCTTGGTGAACAATCGCAAGCCTATCTAGCGCAACAGCTCTACACGCCGGAAAACCTATCCATGGCTGCTCAGGCCCCGCCGAGCTTTGGTCGCGCTGTCGCTCCGCTTATGAACAATGGGCAAGACGTTGGCTTGTCCTCGCTCCGCGCTGGCCAGTCTTTTGCCGCGCCGGAGTATATCTCTGATCCCGATATGCGCTTTGACTACATGGAAGCGCAACGCCTTGGCCGTCAAAACAGGCTGGGTGTCCATGGTGTTCAGACACAAAGCCCAAAAGAGTTTCGCGAAAACCCCGAGGCGGAAGGCCCGAAGACCGCGCTTTGGTTCGATATGCCGACACCAGAGCGCGGGCTGACGGCTGAACAAGAACAGAGGCTGGATGAGATCCAGCGCACCGGCTCTTTTGCCGACTTCAAAGACTATACAGAAAGCATCGGTTATCGGATCGACACCAAAGGGGCCGCCAATTGGTTCAAGTATCGCGACCAAATGATCGAAAGGGGTGGCGAAGACCTTGAGAGGTTTATGGCTCGCAGAGGCTGGGCCTACGCTCGCGAAACTCGCCCGTTGATAGATTCCGGCGACGGTCAGGTAGGCGCGGCGGCTCGAAGCACCACTGGCGGCTTTCTGCTTGGCGCTCTGGACGAAGTGGGCGCGGGGGTTGATACGCTGGGCCTTACGCCGGGGCGTGAGAACGTCTGGAACAGCGATAGGCGCTTTGGCGATATCTACTGGAACAACCTCGATCAGAACCAATCAATCCTTGGGTATGACGAGGCGAACTACCCGACCACTACGACCGTTGGGGAGATCACGGGTAACATCGTGGGTGGCTTTGCCATCCCTTACGGCGCGGGTGTTCGCTCGGCTCGGGGTCTTGCCACGGTGGGTGGCGCGTTTGGTGGCGCTGAAGGCTTCTTGGGCACAGATGGCAGCGTGTCGGATCGCCTGACGGGCACGGCTCAGGGTGTTGCTATCGGGGCGGTCGGAAACGCCGCTCTTGGCAAGGGCGTACAGGCAGTTGAGCCATACGCTCGCCGCTTCGTGCAATCCATGCGCGGCAATCTGGCGGATACCCTTGAAGGCCAACAGGTCAACGCCGCGCCCATAGCGGTCTACAGCCCTGAGACCATGGCGATGGCTGCGGAAATGGGACCTTCGCTCTCGAAGAACCTTCCGCGTCCAAACCTACAGCCGAACTCTGTCGATGACCTTGCGGGCGCAACCGCACGTATCCAGCCGAGTGATGTCATCCCAGAGGCTGGTGTCGCCGCGCTTGAAAGCACTGAAAGTCCATTTCCAACTCCAAGGCCGGACTGGGCTGGCGACTCCGTAGAGCGCATTGGAAACATCGACGTTTCAAGGCTCGATAGCCCGCAAGACATAAGTCGCGCGCTCAAGACCACTTACAATTCACTTGGCGGCATGGACGCCGCAACACGTGGTCGCATGTCGCAAGCCGAAACCGAGCGGCTTGCCGATGACTTGGGCATGACGACCGAGCAATTGCTATCTCGCAGGCAAGGACACGCGTTCAACGCGGAACAAGCGCTAGCGTCTCGTCGGATACTCGCCAAGTCTGGCAACGAATTGGTCAACGCGGCAAGACGCATCCAGCACCAAGAGACTCCCAGCGCGGCTGACTTGGCGGCGTTCCGTGAAATGATGGTCCGCCACGCGGCTATTCAGGAGCAAGTGGCGGGGGCCACCGCTGAGGCTGGACGCACGCTGGCTCAGTTCAAAATGTCGGCCAACAGTCGCGCCGTCACTGATCAGGTGCTGAACGGTTTTGTTCGGTCCGGTGGCGGTCCCGGTGATTTGAAGGATGCGGCGGAAGCCCTAATCGACGCGGCCGAACTGGGTCCAGGTAAGTTCAGCGCCGTGGTGCGCGATGCAAACAAGCCGAAGTTCCGCGACAAGGTTTCTGAGCTTTACATCAACTCGCTGCTCTCGAACCCGCCAACGCACGTGGTCAACATGGTTTCGAACAGCCTGACCGCGATAGCCCAGATACCGGAATATGCGTTCGCATCAGGCATTGGTGCAGCGCGTCGGGCATCCATCGGCAAAGGCGTAGAGAACCGTATCCTTGCCAGCGAGGTTGGCGCTCGAACCTTCGGACTGGTACAGGGTATCAAGGAAGGCGCACAACTGTTCGCCCAGGCCCTTCGCACGGGTGACGCTGACGACTTTGTGTCAAAGGTGGAGGGCGACCAGTACAAGGCGATCAGCGGCCTGAAGGGCGAGATCATCCGCGTTCCTACCCGCCTGCTCACCGCCGAAGATCAGTTGTTCAAAGGTATGGCTCGACGCATGGAGCTGAATGGTCTCGCCGCGCGAATGGCTGCTAGGGAGGGCCTCAGGGGCGATGCGTTGAAGGCACGCACAGCGGAGCTCGTGGCAAACCCGACCGACGCGATGCTTGAGCGCTCTATGGAGTATGGACGCTATCTTACCTTCCAGCAGCAACTTGGTCCTGCTGGTCAGGGTATCTCCCAGTTTACGAACAATTCGCTTCCAGGCAAAGTCATAGCCCCATTCGTCCGCACACCGATTAACCTGCTCAAGTTTGCGGCCGAACGCAGTCCAGCAGCACCCCTGCTTAAGGAATGGCGTGAAGACTTCATGGCGGGCGGCGAGCGCCGAGACCTAGCGGCGGCCAAGATGCTTATCGGGACGGGATTTGCTACAGTCTTTTATCAGGCTGCTCAGCAAGGCGTCATTACGGGTGCCGCGCCCACTGATCCGAAGAAGGCAAGCCTGAAGCGCGCCGATGGCTGGCAACCCTATTCGATCAAGGTTGGCGATCGATACATCAGCTATGCCCGCATGGATCCGTTCTCCACCACCATAGGCGTGGCGGCTGACATGGCGACACTACCCGAGGGCATGAGCGACAGACAGCGCGACGACATGAGCGCCATGCTTGTCACCTCGATCATGGGCAACCTCGCGAACAAGAGCTTCCTGTCCGGGGTCTCTGCGGCAGCACAGGCGGTTGCCGACCCGCAGCGCTACGCTGACGGCTGGCTTGAGCGCACGGGTGGCGCGTTTGCAGTTCCGGCTGGCGTGGCAGGTGTGGCCCGCCAAGTCGATCCAGTGATGCGCGAACGCGACGGCGTGGGCGAAGCGATCCAGTCACGCATTCCGAGTATGTCGCAAAACCTCCTGCCGCGTCGTGATGCATTTGGTGAGCCAATTGAGCTTGATAGCCTTGGCCCTGATTTCATCTCACCGTTCTGGCAATCACAGTCCAACGATGATCCCGTCATCGCGGAAATGCTACGCATTGACCAAGGCATCTCAAAGGTCGGCAAGCAATACACTCAGGACGGCGAGAAACTGGATTACACGCCAGCGCAACTGGATCGCTACCAAGAGATCGCCGGACGCCTGACCTACAACCGATTGCTAGCCCTGATTGGCTCGCCGGGATATTCTCGCGTCGACGATAACGGCAAGCGAAAGATGGCTGCCAAGGCCATTAAGACCGCAAGAACGGCCGCGCGCGGACTCCTCGACAATCCCGAGTACCCGCTGCCTCCACGCGGGCAGCCTGACGCCTCGTCTGAATGGGAGGGATTTAAGCCCGTTCTCGAAGTGGAGGGCGGTCAATGAGTGAACCAGAAGTGCCGAATGATAACGGCAGGAAATCGGATGGCACTTTTGCAGCGGGCAACACGCTTGGAGGCCGCACACCCGGCTCGCGAAACAAGACAACGGTGGCCGTTGAGCGATTGTTGGAGGGCGAACACGAAGCCCTTACGCGTGCTGCGATTGATAAGGCGCTGGACGGCGACACCACCGCGATGCGCTTATGCCTCGACCGCATTGCCCCGCCTCGCAAAGACAGTCCGGTAAAGTTCAAGTTGCCGCCTATCGAGTCTGCTGAGGACGCTGTGACGGCATCTTCTGCTTTGCTCTCTGCTGTGGCTGAAGGCGAGGTAACGCCTGATGAGGCTGGGCGCGTCATGGCGCTGCTGTCTTCGCACAAGGCACTTGTCGAAACCTGCGATCTTGAAACCCGCATTGCTGCGTTGGAGGCGCAAAAGAAATGAAGTCCCAACAAACACGCGTTGCCAGTTTGGAGGCGATGGACTGATGGCGCTTTCGTCTCTGAGTAAGCGCGTAACGGCGCTTGAGCCCCCGCCATCGAGAGACTGGGGAGAGTTTCTCGATACCTTGAGCGATAATGAACTGGAGCGGCTTGAGAGCATTGTCTTTAAGTTGAATCCAGACGGGCAGCCGGGGCCCGCGGACATGACCGAGGCTGAAGCCGAGGCTCACTTTAGCGTTCTTACCGAAGACGATTTCGACTGGTTCACAGAGATGGTCCAGAGAAAGGGATCGCCATGCGTGCCCTGAGTAAGCGAGTTGAAGCAATGGAGCGGATTACGTCAGCGCCGACTACTTCTGATCTTTGCTTTGCGGGGCTCTCCACAAGTGAAGTCGCGCGGGTACAAGAGTTGTCTTCAAGTCTTGCAACTGGCGAATGGACGGAGGCTAAAGAGCTTCCGACTGAAGACCTCCGCATTCTGGCCAAGGTTAGAGTTTCAGTTGGCGGTCCATATGCTCAACTCGCTTAATCCAACCCTGGGGCCAGATGAGAGCATGGAGGCTATTGTCCCTAACGTCCCTATTGTCCCCGCACTGTTGGACGATAACTCGGTGCTAGAAGTCGATTGGGATGAGATCGACGCGTTCGGCCTGATGGCTGAGATTGGGCCTTTTGATCCAGCCGTACTCGATGAGTTTTCGGTTGCTCATGGGGAGTGAATGAGGGAGCGATTAATCACTCATACTCAAAAACCGATATAAATTAATGCTTTGTATGGGGTGCGTGGCTGGGGTGGCAGGGATCGAACCTGCGAATGGCGGTACCAAAAACCGCTGCCTTACCACTTGGCTACACCCCAGCAGAGCGCGCTCGTATAACGCCGCCGTCACAAAAGGGAAGGCTCAAAAGCGCGTTTTAG
>JBCDKX010000021.1:0-24964 GCA_038746055.1 Pseudomonadota bacterium | reverse complement strand
GGCAGGTTCTCACATCCCACGGGGCCATCAATGATGACTTGCAACCCTTTGACTGCCGTAAAGACGTAAGTTGCACCCCAATAGCCGCCAGCGCGATCATGATCTAATACCAGCGTCATGTGCCCACCGCCTCGGCCGCTTTGCGCGCCGCTTCGTTTAAGGCTGCATATTTCTTGCGGAATTTCGGACGGTCGACCGGCGTGTCTTCCCAGACGCCCGTGGCGTGCCCATCACCCACACCCTCAAAGAACTCTCGCATCGTATCGAAGCGCTGTTTATTGCCCATCGCCGCGTTGATGACCTGTGCGAGGCTCCCCGCACCGGCTGGGCCCATCAGCGGGCGCGCAGAGATGAGGTTGGTGAAGTAGAGCGAGGGAATGGCTTTGGCTTTCGCATGTTGGACCACCGGCGTGGTCCCTACGGCAAGGTCCGGCCCATATTCTTCGATCGCGGCAATATCATCTTCAAGGCTGGCGCGGAAATTCACTTTCGTGCCCTTGGCCTCAAGCCATTCGCGGTCAGCTGCTGACCATTTGGTCTTGGGACAGGCGCTGCCGACATAAGGGACATCTGCACCGCTCTCGATCAGCAGGCGAGCGACTAGCAATTCAGAGCCCTCATAGCCTGATACGGTGACCCGGCCTTTGATCGGCGATCCGGCGAGCGCGCCCTTGCAAGCCCCAATCATCGCGTTTTTGACGCCGCCAACCTTGTCAGCAGGCAGGCCCATCGCATCACCGAGACTATCGAGCCAGGCCGCTGTACCATCCGCACCCACGGGCGCAGAACCAATTATTGGGCGTCCTGCCTTTTCGAACTCGCGCACGCTGGCAGTGTAGAAGGGGTGGATCGCGGCCACCACTGAGCAATCAAGCGCCGAATAGAGCTCGCGCCATTCGCGGGTCGGTACCACCGGCCCGGCAGCCAGACCCAACGGTTCCAAAATCTGGCCAATCACTACTGGATCAGCCGGGAACATCTCTCCAAGCAGCGCAACCGTTGGCTTGTCACTGGTCTTCTCCGGTGTTGCTACCGGGCCGCTCATCGCCTCTTCACGCGCATACGCGAGCATTGCGCCTGCCAGCACATCCTTCGCCTCGGCGTGAGTAGGGATGCCAAAGCCGGGTACGTCGATACCAATGATGCGCACGCCGTTGATCTGCTTGGCGAGAAGCCTCAGCGGGACGCCGCTCGCAGTGGGCACGCACAGATTGGTGACGACAATCGCGTCATACTGCTCAGGATCAGCGAGGTCCTCGACAGCTTCCTTGATGTCTTCAAACAGCTTGCCTGTCACCAGCGTCTCAGATGAGAAGGGCACATAGCCCACGGTCCGCCGTGCGCCATAGAAGTGCGAGGTGAAAGTGAGACCATAAACACAGCAGGCCGAGCCGGAGAGCACCGTTGCAGTGCGTTTCATTCGCAGGCCCACCCGGAGCGACCCGAAGGCAGGGCACATTGATTGCGGCTGATCATGCGGCCCTTTTTCCGGGTCCACTGGATAGTCCGCTGCATATTGATCGAGAATGTCGCTCTTGCCCGCGTTGCGCGCGGCTTCGAGCATTTTCTCCTTGCCGCCATGGCAACCCGATCCGCCACCCTCGGTCTCTTTGGCCTTTTGCGCTGCGGCCTTGCGCTCCTCAACCTCCATCGCCTCAGCCGCACGTGCTTCGAGCATTTTGCGCGCTGCTGCTTTCTTCGCCTCAACGATCGGATCGTCTTTATCTTTGGCCGGAGCGTCGAACGACAAGTCCAACCGATCAGCCGCGCGCGCACCCTTATCGGCAGCGCTCTTGGCGACTTTTGTAATGGCTTTGGCCGTAGTCGAGGCGGTTATCTTGGTCAGCTCAGATCTCGTCGTAAATCACTTCAAGCGATGGTTTTTCTTCAAATATTCCGCCGCGCATATCGGACTGAGTGGCCGGAATCAGTTCGATATCGCCGCCCGTATCTTCCGGACTGAACAAATCGAGCAGGCCATCCTGGTCCAACGGAGCAGGTTGACGCGGAGGAGCCTCCGCAACGTTGATGGCGAGCTCTTCGAAGAGCCCGGCCCATTCGCCGCCCGGCTTACCGATAATCTGATAATTGGCGCTCTTGCGGCGGATATCTTCATCCGCCGGAATTGCAGTCAGGACCGGAATATCAACCGCTTCGGCGAAGTTCTTCGCCTCTCCAGTGCCATCATCCTTATTGACGATGATGCCAGCCACGCCGACATTGCCGCCCATCTTACGAAAATACTCGACCGCGTGGCAGACATTGTTGGCAACATAGAGCGATTGTAGGTCGTTTGAGCCGACCAGGATCACTTTTTGACACATATCGCGCGCAATCGGCAGGCCGAACCCGCCGCACACCACATCGCCTAAGAAATCCAAGAGGACATAGTCAAAGCCCCATTCGTGGAAGCCCAGCTTTTCCAGCAATTCAAAGCCGTGGATGATCCCTCGACCACCGCAGCCACGGCCTACCTCCGGCCCGCCCAGCTCCATGGCGAAGACCCCGTCACGCTGGAAACACACATCCTCGATGGTGACTTCTTCGCCTGCGAGCTTTTTCTTCGAAGAGGTCTCGATGATAGTCGGGCAGCTTTTGCCGCCAAACAGCAGGCTGGTCGTATCCGATTTGGGGTCACAGCCGATGAGCAGTACGCGCTTACCCTGCTGTGCCATCATATAGGAAAGGTTAGAGAGCGCAAAGCTCTTGCCCGAGCCGCCCTTGCCGTAAATCGCGATGACCTGTGTTTCCTTGGTCACTTCGCCTGTGTGCACTGGGTCAGGCTCTTCCGCAGCTTCTTCGCGCAGCGCTTGATCCTGTGCTTCCAACATCGTCATTGGGCTTCACTCCAGTCAAGAACCATTTTTAGGCAATCCGGGTCGCTAAAGGCCTTTGGATAGGCCTCAGTTGCGCGCGCAGCCGGACTTGTATCGGTTATAAGACCATCAAGACCCAAGGCCCCTGCCTGAATCAGCGCGATCGTTTGCGCGATATCTTGCGGGCTCCATTCAGCCGCGATCCGGAGGCGCGCTTCCTTCATGAATGCAGCCGGGAAGGCGAAGCTCAGGCGATCTTTGTAAAAGCCCGCCAATGTGATCTCGCCATCTTTGGCGAGGCGCCCGATCAGCGTATCAAGCAGATCGGCATCGCCGCTTGCATCGTAAATCGAAGCGTAGTCAGTGCGGGTATCATTTTCAGGGGAGATAACGTCATAGCCTGCGGCGCCAGCCTTACGGTTGGCACTCACTTCCCAGACGGTTGGTGCTGCACCGCCAAGCGCGATTGTTAGCCGCGCGAGCAAGCGTCCAAGGACACCGTGGCCGACAATCAGGTCGGGTAGGGAGCCTTGATTGATGGCGTGCAATGCCGTTGCTGCAAGGGCACAGAGCACTCCGTTTGCACCCAAATGCTCAGGCACGGCGAGCGCGCGTGCTGAGGGCAGCATTACGTTCTTGGCGGTTCCGCCGAAGAGGCCGCGTGCACCAGAATAGCAATTGGCGCCTGGCACGAAGACCCATTCACCAATACGCCCCCTAGCGGCATTGCCCGCGTCAATAATTCGCCCCACGGATTCATAGCCTGGGACCAGCGGATAACCCATGCCCGGAAACTCCGGCATTTGGCCGGTAAACAGAAGTTTCTCAGTGCCGGAGCTGATGCCGCTCCAGGCAATTTCCACAAGTACGTCGCTCGCACCGGCAGTGCTAAGCTCAAGCGACTGAAGCGCGACGCGCTCTGGTCTCTCAAGAATCACTGCCAAGCTTTGCATTTGTGGACTCGCTTCACTGTTTTTTCGCCCCTCCATTCGCTTTGACGCACCCGCGATACGACTCGGCGAATGTCCCAGGAGGGACTTTTCTAGCCGTAGTGCTAAGCTTTACATGCAAATGTGTCAACTAAAGCAGACAGTTTATAATGAGCGAGCCACTTTACGCGTATGCAATGACGATGCTGGCGTTTATCGGCTGTGCCGTGGCGAGGATTTTGGTGCGCCGGAAGCCCGCTTTTTGGGCCATTCCGGCGATTGCCGCAGGACTCCGAGCTCGCCCAGACCCCATGGCCCATAAGTACATGCCGAAAAACGCCTCACCCATGCCTTCCGCATCTGCTACGCGCGCCATCGGCTCTGCGATCAGGAGTTGTCCGCCTGGCTCAAGGCTTTTTCGGATGTTGGCCAGCAACTTTAGGGCAGGCTCGTCGTCGTGATCATGCAAAATCCGCACAAGTGAAACGACGTCATAACTCCCAGGGATTGTGTCCTCGAAAAAGTTTCCTGGGTGGGCAGTGACGCGATGCTTGCCAAACCGCTGAGCGAGTTTTGCAGCCCCGATATCGGCCACTTCGGGAAGGTCAAACAACCCTAAGTGCAGATCCTCATGAGCTGCCCCCATATAGCTCAGAAACGCTCCATAACCGCCGCCGACGTCGAGTAGTCGTGCACCCCGGGGGAAGTGATAAGAGCCAAGCACTTGGTCAGCCACAAAATGCTGCGATGTCGCCATTAACTCGGAATATTCTGCCGTCTCTTCACCGCGCTCCGCCGCGCCGTGCAATGCACCTGCATAGGACCAGAAACGGGAGAGCTCGGTCGGCTCTTTGCGATCTTTTTGCAGCAATGCAATCGGGTCAGCGAGATCGCTGTAGAGTAAGCGGTGATGCCGGACCATTGCATGAGCGCCTTTGTTGGTCGCGAGCACCGCGCCCCTTTCGCCCAGCATCCAGCCGTCCGTTATCGGCTCTTCAGAGAGCTTGAGTGCTCGGCCTGCGCGAAGCAGTGTCAGCGCAGCCTCAGGGCTGAGCCCCAATTCGCTAGCAACATGGCTGTGGCCGATAGGGCCGCTGCTAAGCAGGTTGAATAAGTCTGCCTCAACATAGGCGCGAAGGATTTGGCTGTAGGTGAAACCTGCGACCAGATCGAAGGCTTCACCTGCTCGTCTTCTCGCAATCCGCTTCACCAGTGGAAGTTTCGCGCACCAATATTGAAAGCGCGGGGATGCGAACACTGCATTGCGGCGCGCGACCCAACGCACTTTCCAAGACGCCTGTGGCGATCCGTCAGCCATAGATCCCATAAAAATGACACTTCATTTGTCTAGAGAATTGGACACATGCTATAGTGAGGTCAACCAGAATGTCATATGTGATCAGCAATCAGAGCTGGCTGGAGGGGTGTTGGAACCATCCGTTGTCATTATTGGCGCAGGAATAGGCGGGCTTACCAGTGCTGCCCGGCTCTCTGCGGGCGGGACGGCGGTTACCCTCGTGGAAAAGGCGCAGGAAGTGGGCGGAAAGGCCCGGTATGTGGAGGTCGATGGACAGCTTATTGATGGTGGCCCGACTGTCTTCACGATGCGCGATGTATTTGACGGAATCTTCGAAGAATGCGGCGTGCGACTCGATGACTATGTCGCTGTCAAAAAAGCAAAGGTGCTTGCGCGTCACGCCTGGGATGGCAGCGGAACTCTGGACCTCTTTGCCGATCCCGAGCGAAGCGAGGAAGCCATCGGAGACTTCGCCGGTCTTGCAGCAGCGCGCGGATATCGCCGCTTTCGGCACGAGACCCGGCGAATGCACGACATCCTCAACGAGCCAATGATGCGCGGCGACAATGTGTCGAGCCCCTTGCCGCTGCTTTGGCGCATTGGGCTCACACGCTTTCGCGACTTTGCTGCGATGCGTCCGCACAAGTCGATGTGGAAGGCCTTGCGCGAGTTCTTCCCGGACCCGCGCCTACAGCAACTGTTTGGTCGTTATTCAACCTATTGCGGCTCGTCGCCCTTCAAAGCGCCCGCTACGCTCATGCTGATCGCGCATGTTGAGGCTATGGGAGTGTGGCAGATTGAGGGCGGGATCAATGCACTCGCCAAAGCGCTCCGCGCCTTGGCAGAAAGCCATGGTGCAAGGTTCCGGATGGGACAAAGCGTCCGCGAAATCCTTACGGATAGCGGCGGGCAAGCGCGCGGTGTGCGCCTGTCAAACGGCGATGAAGTTATGGCCGATGCAGTGATTTGCAACGCTGATCCGAATGCGATTGCGATTGGAGAATTCGGTGCTTCAGCGGCCCACGCAGTTAGACCATTGTCACCCGACAAGCGCTCGCTTTCCGCTCTGGTCTGGTATGCACACGCTGCGACCAGCGGTTTCGACCTGACCCATCACAATGTGTTCTTTTCGCAGGACTACCAGCGCGAATTCGATCAGATCGCCAGCGGCCGTCCGCCAAGCGAACCCACCGCCTATATCTGCGCGCTCGATCGAAGCGCTGACACGGCCCCGGTCGCTGAACCCACTGGGCGAGAACGCCTCCAAATCATCGTCAATGCTCCGGCCAATGGCGACACCCATTCCTATGATCCCGAGGAGACCCAAAGATGCACGAGCGCAATGAGGGCGACGCTCCAACGCTGCGGCCTGATGCTGGAGGAGGACATGCCTCGCCGGCTGACCACTCCGGTCGAATGGGAACGCCTGTTCCCGGCAACCGGGGGGGCTCTATATGGCAGAGTGTCTCACGGCTCGGCGGCCTCCTTCCTGAGGCAAGGCCCGCGAACGAAGATCAAGCGGCTTTACTGCGCCGGGGGCGCCACGCACCCTTCAGCCGGCGTCCCGATGGCCGCCTTATCCGGGCTGCTGGCGGCGAAAAAGGTCGCACGGGACCTCGCTTCGATGAAGACGTTCCAGCGGCCGGTTACACCTGGTGGTACATCGATGCGATCAGCGCGGATGGACGCCACGCCCTCACAATAATCGCCTTTATGGGCAGTGTTTTCTCGCCTTATTACAAGGCATCGGGGAGGGACATGCCGCTCGATCATTGCTCCTTAAATATTGCGCTTTACGGGCCACAGCACCGCTGGGTTATGCATGAGCGGCCTGAGGAAGACTTGTGGCGCGATGCCTGCAATTTGCAGATCGGGCACAGTGCAATACGCTGGAGCGGTGACCATCTGGAAATTGAAATAGAGGAGCGTGACACACGGCTCTTTAACCCCATTCACCGGCGGGTTGCGGGCACCGTCCGAGTTTATCCCGAGGCGCTCAACGCGACGAGTTTTGCGCTGGATCCAGCAGAGAAACATATCTGGCATTGCATGGCTCCCCGCGCTCGGATTGAAGTTGATATGGACCAGCCGGGTCTTGCTTGGTCAGGCCAGGGATATTTTGACCACAACCGCGGAAGCGAGCCGTTGGAGAGTGGTTTCAACATGTGGCATTGGTCGCGCGCGCATCTCAAAGAGGGAGCGGTGGTCTGCTACGAAGGCGAACGCGGGGATGGTTCGCTGTTCGCGAGCGCGATCCGCTTCGACCGTTATGCTGAAACCTCATATGTTGAGCTCCCCGCTATCGCCCCATTGCCAAAGACCAAGTGGCGGGTGAATCGGCGGACGCGTTCAGAGATTGGCGTGGCTGAGGTGCGCAGAACTTGGGAAGACACACCATTTTATGCCCGCTCCGAATTGGCCTCTAAGCTCTATGGTGAAGAGGTATCAGCGGTTCAGGAAAGCCTCGATATGAGGCGTTTTTCCTCAGGCGCCGTGCAGTTTATGCTGCCGTTTAGGATGCCGCGCAAACGGGCTTAGCCTTCTGGCGGTTCCGCTTCCTTCCGAGTCTCTTTCTGGGCTGCTTCCTCAGCCTCGCGTGCTTCTCGTTCCGCGCGCATCTCGCGCACCTCTCGGCGCATCTTCCACCATTGCCAAAAGCAAACTCCAAGCGCGATCGAATAGAAAAACGCGATCTCAAGCCAACCGAAATTCCCGGTGATGTTCTGCATGTAGCTGGCGATCATGCGTCTTCCTTCACTGTTTCGGTCGCGAATTGCTTTATCAAATGCGCGGCCAATTCCGGCTTTTCTTCATGGGCAAGATGACCCAGCCCTTTAAGCACTTCAAGTCGCGAGGTAGGAAGCCACCCGTGTGCCTCCTTCGCCCAAGTGAGCGGGATTGCGGGGTCATTATCGGAGTGCACCATCAGGATAGGATTGGTGATCTCTCTCATGCGTCGGCGCAAGGTGGGCAAGTCCCAATTTGCCATCATCGCAAGCGCGCCTTTCGTATGCCGTGAGTTCTTGATCAATGCAGAGTAGCAAGCAAGACCCGCAGCATCGAGGCGCGAATTAGTGGAGCGGTAGATGAAACGTTCCCCCTCTCCGCCAAAACTGGCGGCTGCCGAAAAGATGCGTGGCACAAAAGGGTTCACAAACAGGACTTTGGCGACAGCCGGGAACAGTTCGGCCGCAAGGCCAGGGAAGGGACGGAGCGCTGAATTGAGCCCAACGATCGGACCCTTGAACCCATGATCAAGAGCCCCTTGCAGAGCCAAGGCAGCGCCTGCCGAATGGGCCACGATCATATCGGGATCGAACCGCGTATGCGCCAGCAATTCGCGCACGGCCCTCGCCATGCCGGGTATCGACGTATCATGTGGCAAATGGCCGCGCGTGAAGGCGTGACGCGGCAAATCGGGCGCCATGAGCTCAAAGTCTTTGGCTAAAAGCGGCGCAAGCCCGCGCCAAGAGTGTACCGATCCGCCGGTGCCATGGAGCAGCAGGACGCGTGGCTTTCCACTCTCTCCGAAGCGTTGGATATGCCAAGTGGCCTGGCCTTGCTGAAAGAATTCGGACCGCTCACGATGTGGCCAAATGCGTCCTTCACGCTCCCAATGCAGGGGCGCGCTCATGCGAGTTCTCGGGTGGAGATCGCGGCGTGGAGGGTCTTGGCATCGGCGCGCGGCAGGGCGAGGTAGCGGGCGTGCATTGCATCGGCCAATTCGCCCCCTTCACGGCTGGCGCGGGCGGAGATGTCGACTACCAGAGCGTCAATCCCTTCGCGCGCGATTGCCTTGGCTGCCGCTTCAGCATCTTCGCCTGCCTGCTTGCGCCCTGGCTCTCCTTGCCCATCCACATTGGCTCGGCCGTCGGTCAGCACGATGAGGCTTGGCGTGCGGCCGCGTGACCTGACAGATCGGGCGAGTTCGCTTGCGGCATTGAGTCCCATCGCAAGCGGCGTGCCTCCTCCTCCAGGCAGTTCTGCCAAAGCTCGCCGCGCGCGTGTCAGCGAACGCGTCGGTGGGAGCAAAAGCTCCGCTGTCTCCCCGCGAAAGGCGATCAAGGCCACCTCGCTGCGGGTGACATAGGCTTGCGCCAGCATCAGCTCGACCGCACCCTTAGCCTCGGCAAGGCGGGCAGCAGCGGCTGAGCCGCTTGCGTCCACTGCAAAGATCGTGACGCGCGCCGCCTTTTCCTCGAAGCGGCGCACGCGAAGGTCATCCTTACGCATCAGGATGGGCGCGTCTTTGTCCGCGCCAACCTCCCTTCTGCGAATCCCTTGCCACGGCACAGCGGCTCTCAGCGTATCGATCATAGCAAGCCGCGCTCCGCCACGCGGCATCCCGGGCCGCGCACCCAATGGCTTGCCCCGAAGCCCGCTCTTGCGCTTTTGCCCTGAACCACTCGCACCTGCTTGGCGTGGTGCGAGACCCTTGGCAAGCTGCGCCAAGAGGTCAGCAGGGATCGCAGCAGTAGCGGCTTCGACCACTTTGTCTTCGAGCTTTTGATCCGTGGATTGCTGGTTGTTCTCTTGCTGATCATCGCCGGGCTCAGGCGGTGGCGGATCGCTCGCTTTAGGCTCTTCAGGTGGAGGTGGAAGCTGCGTTGCGCGCGGAGCCAGAACCAGTCGTGCAGCCGCCTCGAGGTCCCCCTGACCTGCCACCCCGCGACCGTAAAGCGTCGCATGGGCCGCAGCTGTTTGACTGGTGTGGATCAGCGCACGCACTGAATTCACACCCAGCGCCGCTCCGGTTGCTGCGATAGCGCTTAGTGCTTCGTTGTCGAGCGCAGCCGGTGTCGCTAATTGTGGGGTCTCCAGCGTGGCCTGCCGCTCGCGCGAATGGGTTAGATCACAGTGAAAGGCGAGCCGTTCCATCAGTGCCAGTGGAGGGGTTTCGTCCAGCTCCCCACCGTCATCAAGTAAGATAAGTGCCACCCGTTTGTCATCCAGTGCCTGATTGAGCCGCCCGGCAAGCGCCTCGCCCATACGTTCTGCCAATGGCACAATCAGCGCGCCGCCTTGAGCTTCCGCCAACAGCCCTGACGCCTCCACTGGTTTACCCGCGGCTAAACTTGCTGCGATGTCGATCCCGCCAAGCAGGCGCTCATCATCGATATGGGGAGGGAGGCGGCGGCAGATTAGTTGGTCAGAGATTGCAGCCACCAGCGCTTCGCGTGCTGGCGAATTCCCCCGCAATACCATTCCACCAAAAGCAAGCGGGCCTTGAATGAAAAGATTGGCGGCGAGCTCAGCGTCGTGGATTGGATCTAAGGCCGGGTCGCCCGTCACTGGAACAGCTCTTCCAACGCGCGGGTAATGCGTGCGGTGGAGCCTGTCTCATCGAGCACATCGCGGCGCAGCCGGTGACGCAGCGCTGATGGCGCAACCGCTATCAAATGTTCGCGTTTGACTTTGCGCGCGCCGTTGCGCGCCGCAAGCGCCCGTGCGGCTCGCATCAAGGTCAGCTCTCCGCGCAGACCGTCTGCGCCCACAGCTAGGCACAAATGTGCCGCGTCGGTCAGCAAGTCTTCGCTCGGCTCCAGCTTGGCCAGCCGCGTTTTACCGCGTGCGATTTGCTTTAGGATTCTGGTATCCTCCTCGGCCCATTCATCCGCGAATGCAGCAGGATCCCGCTCATTCGCGGCGACCAGTCGCATGATCTCAACGCGGGTTTCGACCTCCTCGGGCGTGCGCACTTCAACCGAGAGACCAAACCGATCGAGAAGCTGCGGTCGCAATTCTCCCTCTTCCGGATTGCCACTGCCGATCAGCACGAAGCGAGCGGGGTGTCGCACCGAGAGCCCCTCACGCTCGACCACATTCTCACCCGATGCAGCAACATCGAGCAGCAGGTCCACAAGATGGTCTTCAAGGAGGTTGATCTCGTCAATATAAAGGAAGCCGCGGTGCGACTTGGCGAGGAGCCCAGGTTCAAATCCCTTTTCGCCTGATCTTAAGGCGCGCTCAAGATCGAGCGATCCGATGACGCGGTCTTCGGTCGCACCCAAAGGCAAGTCGACAAAGGGCACGGGCCGCTTGCGCAATGGTCCGCCGCCGCACACCTCAGGATACGCCGCAGCATCCTCCTTCGAGCTGCCATAGAGGCAGTTCTCATGCGCCGTTATCGGTGGAAGAAGGCTCGCGAGCGCACGCGCTGCGGTGCTCTTTCCCGTGCCGCGATCACCGAACACCATAACCCCGCCAATCGCGGGATCGACCGCTGCGATCAGCAGCGCCTGCTTCATCTCGTCTTGTCCGACGATTGCGGAGAATGGGAACTTTGCCATTGCGCACCACTGTGAACCCTTACAAGTCATTCGACAAGCACAGGTTACACTGAAAGTGACAATTTGCCCTTACATCTGACGTTTACCGCTTGCCGACGCGTGTTAGCAGCAGCACCGGCAGGAGGCCGGCGACGAGCAGGATCAGCGCGGGTATAGAGGCCTCGATCAGCCGTTCATCGCCGGCAAGACGGTAGGTACGGGTTGCTAGAGTTTCCAGGTTGAAGGGCCGCAGGATCAGTGTTGCCGGAAGTTCGCGCACCGCATCGATAAAAACCAGTGCAGCAGCGGCAGCGAGGCTTGGGCTCAGCAGCGGGGCGTAGATGCGGGTTAACACGCGCGATGGCCCTGCACCCAAAGAGCGCGCGGCGGCAGCTATGGATGGCGGGATTTTGCTCATCCCACTGTCTAAGCTGTTATAGGCAACGGTGAGGAAACGCACCGACAATGCATAGATCAATATCGCACCCGTACCGGTCAGAACAAGCCCGCCTGAATAATCAAATACGTCGCGGGCAAAGCGGCTGATCGTAACATCGGCGGCCCCGAGCGGCGCCAGGAGGCCGACCGCTAACAGCGCTCCGGGCAGGGCATATCCAAGGGTTGAGATACGGATTGAAGCCTTGACGAGAGTGCTTTGCGAGCGGGATTTGGCAAAGGCAAGCAGTAAAGCCGCTGCCACGCAAGCGAGAGCTGTACCCCCGCCTAACCACAAGCTCCCCTTCGCATAAGACCACAAATCGCCCGAGGCTTGGATCGCGGCATCGCTGACTGACATGGACAGAAGATATCCCGCCGGGACAAGAAAACCGAGTAGCACTGGTGTGAGACAGGCGAGCATCGCAATTGTTTTACCAAATGGCGAAAGATGGACGAGCGGTTCATCATCTGCGTGCGCATCCTTACTTACCGCTCGGCCCTGCCTGGTCCGCGCTTCCAGTATGATCAATGCCATCACAAACAGGAGCATAACCGCAGCCAGTTTCAGCGCGGCTTGCTTGTCCCCCATCGCCAACCAGCTACGGAATATGCCGGTCGAAAATGTGGGGATAGCGAAATATTCTGCGACCCCGAAGTCGGCGAGCACTTCCATCAGGACAAGAGCCAATCCTCCCGCAATTGCTGGTCGGGCAGCAGGCAGTGCCACGCGCCAGAAAGCGCGCGCTGGCCCAGCGCCCAGACTGCGCGCAGCGCGGAATTGCGAGATGCTCTGCGCGGTGAAGGCCGCGCGGGCGAGGAGATAGACGTAAGGATAAAGCACGATGCCCAGCACAAACGCTCCGCCTGGGAGTGAACGAATCTCAGGAAACCAATAGTCGCCTGCGCCAAGCCCCGATGTCTCTCGCACGACGGTCTGCACAGGTCCGGTGAAGTCGAGCAGATCACCGTAGAGATAGGCTGCGATATAGGCCGGGACCGCGAGCGGCAGTACCAATGCCCATGCCAGCGCTGACCGCCCAGGAAAACGCGCGGCGCTTACCAGCCAGGCGCAGCCCGTGCCCACCACCAGAGCAAGCGTACCCGCAAGCGCCATCAGCGCCAAAGTGTTCAAAGCATAGCTTGCTAAGACAGTGCGGGCGAGGTGTACAATCGCATCAAACCCGCCGCTGGGGGCAGACACGAGGATGGCGATAATTGGTACAGCGGCTATCGCCGTAAGGAGCAATGCCGCCACGCTCCAACCATCGATACGCGGCAAGCGCATCACAAGCCCACTTGCCGGGATGGTGGCCGATTGCCTAAGGCTCATAACATACTACCCGCTTTCGCCTTTGCTATATCGGACAATTTCTTGAGCCTTGAATTTCGACATATTGCCCATGCTTACACCGGTCGAGCCGGACGGGTTGAAGCGCTCCAAGACATTATCTTTACAGCGCCCAGCGGAAAGATCACTTGTTTGCTTGGCGCGTCTGGCTCGGGCAAGTCAACCTTGCTTAATCTTGCGGCAGGTCTGCTGGATGTGCAGTCAGGGAGTATTCTGGTTGACGGAGAGCTGATGGCTGAGCCTGGCCTAAACCCGCCGCCCGAAGCGCGGCCGGTAGGGTTGGTGTTCCAGGATGGCGCGCTCTTCCCACACATGACTGTGGCAAAGAATGTCGGTTTTGGCCTCTCCGCCGGTGGCAATGCCGCGCAAATCGAACAATGGCTCGAACGGGTGGGGTTGGTGGGCCTTGGCACCCGGTTCCCGCATGAGCTCTCCGGTGGTCAGCAACAGCGCGCTGCGCTCGCTCGGGCTATGGCGCCAGAGCCGCAGGTGCTGCTCATGGATGAGCCATTTGCCAGCGTCGATATTGTCCTGCGCCGTCGCCTGCGCCGCGATTGCCGTCGGCTGTTGCGTGATGCCAAGACGACGACGATTTTGGTCACCCACGACCCGGAAGAAGCGCTCGATATCGCTGATCATATTGCAGTGATGGAGGATGGGCACATCGTCCAGTTGGGGACACCTGAAGATTTGCATGAGCGCCCCGCAAGCGCCTCAGTAGGAGCGATTTTTGGTGGCGCTCAAGTTGTGACAGCACGGCGTGAGGGCGACGTGTTGTTTACCTCGCTTGGGATGTGGCCGCTTTCCTGTATTGCGGGCGATGTACCCGATTCAAGCGAGCTCGACCTGCTGGTGCATGCTGAAGCCTTGGCCTGCGTCGAGAATGAAGAGGGTCTCGCCGTGGTTGATGTCCACCCACTGGGGGTAGCCAGTCGGTTGCTGCTGCAAGCCGCAGAAGGCGAGGAAATCACCGTCCAGTCGACTGCCAGCGTCCAGGAAGGCACCCGTTACCGGGTGGAACCATATGAGCGGAGTGTCAGAGCCTTCGCTCGCACTTAAAGCTTGCATTGCGCGAGCCACTATTGCAACGCATTCGCAACTTTGACGTAAAGGCAGTTCCCATGAAGAAACTGATTCTCGGCAGCTTGATGGCGCTGACGGTGACAGCTTGTGCGGAGACCGAAGAAACACCGGTCGCCGACAACGGTCAGGTGAATATCTATTCCTCGCGCCACTACGACACGGACCTTGCACTGTATGAGGATTTCACACGGGAAACGGGCATCAAGGTCAATCGGATCGAAGCAAGTGCGGACGCACTGATAGAGCGGATTACCAGTGAAGGTGAATTCTCACCGGCTGACCTTCTGATCACCGTGGATGCAGGTCGCCTGTGGCGCGCTGAAGAAGCTGGTGTGCTCTCGGCGGTGGAATCTGAAGTGCTGGCGGAGCGTCTACCAGAGCATTTGCGTCATCCTGATGGTCTGTGGTTCGGGCTTTCCACCAGAGCTCGGGTGATCATCTACAACAAAGCGGCTGGTGTGCCAGAAGGTCTGGACTCTTATGCCAACCTCGCCGACTCAGCCTGGAAGGGCGACATTTGCATTCGCTCCTCGTCGAACATCTACAATATCTCGTTGCTTTCCAGCATCATTGTGCATCAGGGTGTCGAGGCTGCGGAAGAATGGGCCGCCGGCGTAGTCGCCAATTTTGCAAGACCTCCTCAGGGTAACGACACCAGCCAGATCGAGAGCGTTGCTGCTGGAGAATGCCGCATCAGCGTCGTCAATTCCTATTACCTTGCGCGCTATGCCGAAAGCGATGTCCTCGATGCAATCGGTGTCATTTTCCCAGATCAGGGCGAAGGCGAGAACGGCGCGCATGTGAATGTCAGCGGGGCGGGGGTTACGGCCAGCGCACCCAATCGTGAAAACGCTATTGCCTTCCTCGAATATCTGACCTCCGACAGTGCCCAAAGCTATTTTGCTAATGGGAATAACGAATATCCGGCGGTATTGGGCATTGAAGCCACCGCTCCGATACAGGCGCTTGGCGAGTTTCGCGCGGACACTTTGAACGCCTCGGCTATCGGTGCAGGGCAAGCTGAAGCGGTTCAGATTTTTGACCGTGTGGGGTGGAATTGAACTTGTTGATTGAGGGACCTGACGAAGGCGCGCTTTGTCCCCCAATCGCTAAACTAACTTGATGTAGGTGCTTACAGGCGCCATTTGCGCCACCAATCGCGAGGATGATTTTGACAACTCGCATAAGCAATTGAGGCCAAAATTGACTGATACAACTCTGACTACGCCGATCCCGCCGCGTGATGCCTTTAAGGAAAGCGGCGCCATCTCGGTGGAGACCATCACTGAAGTGCATCATTGGAATGAGGAGTTGTTCACGCTCAAAATGACGCGGCCAGCGAGCTTCCGCTTCCGCTCCGGCGAGTTCATTATGATCGGCCTGCCCAAGGAAGATGGCAAACCGCTCCTGCGCGCCTATTCGATTGCCAGCCCGGCCTATGATGAGGAATTGGAGTTCCTCTCCATCATTGTACAGGATGGCCCGCTGACCTCGCGCCTCCAGCATATCAAGGACGGTGATCCGATCTATCTCGGTAAGAAGCCCACTGGCACGCTTGTCACGGACGCTCTGCTTCCGGGCAAGCGCTTGTTTATGCTCTCCACCGGTACGGGCCTTGCGCCGTTCATGAGTCTGGTGCGTGATCCCGATGTCTATGACCTTTATGACGAAGTCATTGTCGTCCATTCGGTCCGCCGTGTCGCTGATCTTGCCTATCGCGAGCTGCTTGAAAGCAAGCTCGAAGGCGATCCGCTGCTCACCGACGAACAGCGCGAAAAGATGATCTATGTGCCAACAGTTACGCGTGAGAGCTTCCGCATGCAGGGTCGCATTCAGACGTTGATTGATGATGGCCGCCTGTTTGAGCAAAGCAAAGGCCCGCAGCGGTTCGATCCCGAGCATGACCGGGTGATGCTGTGTGGTTCGATGGCGATGATCAAGGACCACGCAGCAGACCTGGAAAAGCGCGGCTTTGAAGAGGGCGCGAACAACAAGCCCAGCCAATTTGTGATCGAGCGCGCATTTGTAGGCTAGCGACGCAGCTGAGCGTACAGCGCCGTCACCAATTGCTTTGATTGGCGACATCGAGAAGTGTACCCATCACCTATAGCGCCCTTCAGGCGTGAAGATCGGGGGATGGGTGAGTTTCCATACGTTGCAGCGGGCTGCTGGTCCCGGCCTGGTTTTTGCTGGCGCTGCTATAGGCGTGTCTCACTTGGTCCAGTCGACACGAGCCGGCGCAATGTATGGCGCCGCGCTAATTGTCGTCATCATCCTGTTTAACCTGTTTAAATATCCCGGTTTCCGTTTCGGGCTCGACTATGCGCACGCCACGGGAAAAACCCTTATCGGCGGCTATCATGAGCTATCACCCTGGCTCGTCATAGCGCTTGCAGTCATGAACATAATGCTTGTTCCGATTGGTCTTTCCGCGGTGAGCGTGACCACAGCTGCGATCCTTTCCGCAGTGACTGGGACAGGCCTCCCTCTTATGGTGCTGGTTCTCATTGCAATTGCAGCAACCCTCCTGCTCTTGCTGTTCGGGGGATATCGCTGGCTCGAGTGGCTGAGCAAGCTTTTGCTGGTGTTCCTGACCTTGGCGACTGTGGGCGCAGCTGCGCTTGCTTTGCCGCAGGTCAAATGGGGCAGCCTATTTGATGTTAATTGGGCGATCGACCCCATGGGCCTGCTCTTCGTGGTTGCTTTGGCGGGCTTCATGCCAACTGTAATGGGGCAATCGGTGGATGTTTCGTTGTGGACCCTCAAATCGCAGGAAGAGACTGGTAGTGATGAGAGGTTATCGCTCCAGGCATCGCGCAAAGGCTTTCTCGCCGCCTATCTACTGACCAGCTTCCTGGCGGTGTGCTTTTGCGTTTTGGGTGCGGGTATTATGCATGCAAGCGGCATCACTGCCGAAAGTTCAGCTGCTGAGCTCGCGGCGCAAATCATCGGTCTATATCGCGATACGCTGGGGCCAATAGCTGCATCCTTTGCAGGCGTTGCAGCGCTTTTCATTTTGGCCACCACATTGGCCGCGTCCTTCGATGGTGCGGCGCGCGGGTTCGGCGCGATGGTGCAGGAATATAGGGGTGATATTGGAGGAACTGCCAGTCGCGCGACTTACGCTCTTTTCCTCATCGCTTTTGGTGTGCTCAGCTATGTCTTCCTGAGCCTAATGCTTCAAAGTTTCACCACCTTTATCGATCTGGTCACGTCGATTTTCTTCGTAGTCACCCCGGCGACAGCGGTGGTAAACCATCTGGTCATCACGCGCTGCAAGATGCCCGCTGGTCATCGCCCGAGCGTTGCGATCCGTATGCTGAGCGTGATCGGGATTTTGGTCATGTCTGCGTTGGCAGTTTTGTTCTTCATGCTTAAGGCTATGACTTAAGGCCTGGCTTCGCACTCACTCGCAAAAAACGCACTTTACTTAGGTCCTTCTCTCAGGCCAGTTGCTGCGCGCACATCGAATTACGCTGAGAGAGACACCTGAATTATGCTCGATACCGCCCTGCGCACCGCCTATAACGAAGATCATGAGTCGTTCCGCGAAACCGTTCGCAAAGTATTTGGCGAACACATGGAACCCCACCTCGATCAACATGAAGAGGAAGGTATCGTTCCACGTTCGGCGTGGAAGGCGCTGGGTGAAGCTGGCATGCTTTGCCCCACGGTCGCCGAAGAGAATGGCGGTCTAGGTCTCGACTTCGGCTTCAACTGCGTGCTTGCTGAAGAGCTTTCCTACATGGGCTCCAGCGCAGGCTTTACGCTCCAGAATGATATCACGGTCAACTATTTTGAACGTTTAGGGAGCGACGAGCAGAAAGAGAAATACATCCCGGGCATGATCTCGGGCGACATCATCACCGCCATTGCGATGACCGAGCCTGGCGCCGGTTCGGACCTTCAAGGTATCCGCACGACGGCGGTTGAAGATGGAAATCATCTCGTGATCAACGGTTCGAAAACCTACATCACCAACGGTCAAAACGCCGATGTGGTGATTGTAGTGGCGAAAACCGACCCCACAGCAGGTGCGAAGGGCACTTCTCTGATCCTCGTAGACGCAGATACGCCCGGGTTTGCACGCGGGCGCAATCTCGACAAGATTGGACAGCATTCTGCCGATACGTCAGAGCTGTTCTTTGAAGATGTGCGCGTGCCTAAGACCAACATTCTGGGCGGCGAAAATCGTGGTTTCATCCACTTAATGGAAGAACTACCGCAAGAGCGCCTTTCGATTGCAGTAAGTGCTATGGGTGGCAGCCAGCGCGCGTTTGATGAAGCGGTGAAGTTCACTAAGGAGCGCAAGGCCTTTGGCAAGACCGTGTTCGAGTTTCAGAACTCAAAATTCACCCTCGCCGATCTGGCGGCCAAGCTGCAAGTGGGCTGGGCGCACCTCGATTGGGCGATTGCGCGCCACCTGAGGGGCGAGCTTACCACCGGTGAGGCATCTGCGGCGAAGCTGTGGCACACAGAAATGCAATGGGAGATGGTCGATGCCAGCCTCCAACTCCATGGTGGGGCCGGCTATATGAATGAATATCCGATTGCACGCCTGTGGCGCGATGCCCGCGTGCAGCGCATCTATGGCGGCACGAGCGAGATCATGAAAGAAGTGGTCAGCCGCGAGATTTAGAGGCCTCGGCGTGACCGGTGACATGACCAGCAATCCAATCGACTTCACGAACAAGCGTGTGGTCATCATCGGCGGCTCAAGCGGCATTGGCAACGGTATGGCGCATGAGTTCCGCAAAGCCGGAGCTGAAGTCCTCGTCACCGGGACGAGGCCGGACGCGGGTGATTATCTCGAATCTGAAGACAGTGATTTCACTGGGCTTACCTATCACCAGCTAGATGTGTGTGATCAGCGGGCGGTATGCGACTTTCCCGATGTTATGGGTGAGCCTCATGTGCTGGTCCAATGCCAAGGCACGGTACGCTACAAACGCGAGGAATTCGTGCGCTCCGGTTGGGACCCGGTGGTTGATGTAAACCTCAACTCGGTGATGGATGTCGCCCGCGCCTTTCACTCGGCGCTCGCTCATACGGGCGGGTCAATGATCATCGTGTCCTCGGTGGCAGGCTTCAAAGCCAATATCGGCAACCCAGCCTATTCGGCCTCGAAGGCAGGTGCCGTGAGCTTGGTAAAGACGTTGGGCGCGGCGTGGGCGAGGGATGGAGTTCGGGTGAACGGTATCGCTCCGGGCCTTGTCCCGACTAAGCTAACCACAGTCACAACCGAGCATCCCGAACGGCTCGAAGGGGCGCTTAAATCGATACCGATGCGGCGGATGGGCACACCAGAGGATATGGCGGGGGCTGCCATGTTTCTTGCATCACCTTTGTCATCCTACATGACCGGGCAGACTTTGGTCGTGGATGGCGGTCTGACCCTGTCCTAAGGTCTTTCCTACGCATCTCCTTCCATGGCACTGTTTCTCTCAGACGAAGTCAGGAAAGGTGGTGCGAACAGACAACTCTGAAAGTTGACAAATCCGATCCCTATATGATCCATAAGTCTGGAAAATCAGATATTTGTATAAAACTGGTCCACTTTTTTGACTAGGATCGCTGTGTCACCCTTCATTTTCGAAAAGACCAGCAGAATCAAAACTCAGCCTTGAGGCCAAAGGAGAAACTGGTGCCGACATTAAAGGTATTCAGCTCAATGCGGCCCGTCTCATTCTCCTGAAATTCGAAATTGTCGCGGCCAAAAATGTTGCGCACCTCGAACGAAGCCTCAAGCGGAAGACCAAACGGCGCAAGTTCCTGACGCGCGACAAAATCGACCGTGAGCCCTGGGTTCTCGACCACATCGGGATTGATAAAGCCGCGATTTACCACACGCTCGCTTGCATAATTGATGAGGAAGAAGGCCTGTTGAATCTTGTCAGAATCTTCGAAACCGATCTGGAGATTTAGGAGGTGATCCGACTGCCCTACCAGTGGTGCTCCGTCCTGGAACACCGAACTGGCGGCGACGTCACCGAACTGTGGCGTGATCACCCGCACACTTGGATCATCGGGGATGTCGAGCGAAGAGTTTGTGAAAGTATAATTGGCGATGATCAGCAGCTCCTTAGTCTCAAAGAAACTGCTTCCCAGACCCTCAAGGTCAAAGCCCTTGATGAACTCCACCTCCGCCCCTTGTAGCGTTGCCGACGGAGCATTGGCGAAGGTAGTGGTCAGGTTCGCACCAGAGACCGAAAGGACGATGACCTCGATCGGATTGTCGATCTCCTTGTAGAAGCCCGCGATGCTGATCTTGTCCCGGCGGCCAAGGTAGTATTCGGCGCGCAGTTCTGCGTTGAGGAGCTCGCTATCGACCAGGAAGTTGTTGCCGGTGAACTCCCGGTTCGACACCGGGTCGAAATAGGTTTGCACGATCAGCTCACGGAACTGGGGGCGGGCAATGGTTCGCGAAGCCGAAGCGCGCAATTGCAGATCGTCCATCGCTTCCCAGGTAATGGTGGCCCCGGGCAGGAAATAATCGTTGTTGAGGCTCGTGGAGGGTGCCTCGATATTGGCTCCCAGCGTCACTGTCGGGTCAACTGCCACGTTCTGGACTGCGTCCTCATAGCGCACGCCTGCGTCGATGGTGATCGTGTCGATCGGAGACCAGCTGGTCTGGATATAGCCTGCATGCACTTCAAGCGCGGCATCAAAGACCGGGAAAAGTACGGGATCCAGGACATCCACATTGAAGCCAGCAATTGTCGCGCCGTTGATAATGTCTCCGGGTCGGCGAAGGCCAAGCACTGCAGCAGGGAAGTTCACTGCATCCGCTCCGAATGTCGGATCGTTATCCGGAGAGATGCGTGGGCTGAAGATACGGCTCGAAGCGCGGCGATCCGTGTCCGAATAGGCATAGCCGATCGTGAAAGAAATGTTGTCGAGCCCTGCATATGTCAGGTCGATACCGCCTGCGTAATTCTCTTCCTGCAGATCATCAAATGCGACAGTGTTGTTATCGAAGTCGTTGTTCCCATCGAAGTAAGCAACGAAATTCGTGCCCAACGTGTTGAGCAGCGAGTCCGCTGGCTGACTGTCATTGGTTTCATTAGAGCGGGCATAGGTGATCTGCGCATTGTATGGCGCTTCACGGTCGGTGCGGGCATAGCCCAGACGCGTGTCGAGTGACCAATTACCCTCGCCGAACTCGAACTCGCCGACGAGCTGCGTGTCGATCAGCTGACGCTCAAACCAGGCGGTGCGCTGAACCAGAAGGTCGGCACCCAGCAACGCATCGCCAAGGTTGATGTCATTGCCGGTCGCCAGGCGCGCTGTCTTCAAACTGTCGCGGATATAGAGATTGGTCCAGCGGATGGTGTTCTCACCAAAGTCCAGACCAAAACTGAGCATGGCGTTAAAGAGCGCGTTCTGATCGGTAATGAAATTGTTGAACTCGCGGGTGATGTTCGACAGGTTGTCGAAGCTCGCATCCTGCACCAACACATTGCGATTGCGCCAAGTGTTTTTGAGACCAGCGGTGGCGATTATGCCGAGATAGGTGCCGTCACCGACTTCAAAACTCAGCCCTCCGGTCACACTGCCAGAAAAGTTGGCTGGTAGTGAGTTGTTGCGCTGGAGCGTCACGAGATTGAGCGGGAGCAGCTGGGCAGCCAGACCCTCGCGGGTGTCAGTGCCCGCTGGTGTGTCAGGAGTGAGTGCCAATGGCAGGTCTTGCGCATTCTGGCCGTTGTCGAGCAAGCGCTGGAAAATCGGCGGGATATCGCGGTTTCCATTGTCGAATCCGAAGAAGTCGAGGTCCGAACCGAAATATGTGAGACCGTTTTGGAATGTAGTCTCGGTATCGCCACTGCCACTCAGTGAGATCGTCAGGAAATTCTCAGTCGGAACAGCTTTGGTAGTAAGGTTGATCACACCGCCGCCGAACTCACCGGGGTAATTGGCGGAGTAAGTCTTTTGGACCAAAGACGAAGAGACGACGTTGGTTGGGAAGATATCGAGCGGCACAACGCGGCTCAGTGGCTCCGGGCTAGGCAGGGGAAGACCGTTCAGAAGCGCGAGCGAATATCGGTCACCCAGGCCGCGAACAAACACGCGGCCATCGCCCACCAGGCTAAGGCCCGTCACCTGGGTAAGAGCCCCTGCGATGTCACCGGCACCGGTTCGGGCAATGTCGGCGTCAGTGAGCACGTTGAGTACTTGGCCAGACGAGCGCACCGGATCACGGTTCCGCCTGCCGGTCACGATAATGCCGCCACCCGGTACAGAGATGTCGGGTTCATCAGCTTCTGGTGCTTCTTCTACGCGCTCCACACCTTGGTCGAGTGCATCTTCCGAAGCTGGATCTGCATCTTGCGCATACGCAAGGCTTGGGAATGTGAGTGAACTGGTGAGAAGCAGCAATCCTGCGATGCGCTTGCCGGTCGACATTATGGTTGACCCCCTCATTATAGGTCTAAAAACTATGTAAAGCCGCTGAGGCTCGTTCAAAATGCAAAAGGGGGAGGCGCCGCCAAGACAGCAGCGCCTCCCGATCATTGGATCACTATTTAACCCTCGCCCTGACGGATGGGGAGCGAGGTGCAATCATTGCCTGTGCCAAAATCGATAGTACCTGAGTCGCAGGTCCAACCTTGGAAGCGGGTGTCGCTTTCGCTTTCCAACGCACCAATGAAGCTTGTCGCGGTGAAGAAGCTGGAGAGGGCTGTTGGATCGCCTGCTGTTGTGGAGCTGGCATCAAAGAAGAACCCACTGGTGAAGGTCACATCGGCATCAAGGACAAGATTGTTACCGGTGAAGGCGGCTTGTGCTTCAGTGTCTGATGCGCCGCTAGCTCCGATGACGGCCGGATCAGGGCAATCACCAACGACCGATTCATAGGTTGAGCCATTGTTGGCGGTGGCAGAAACGCTTTCCGTGTAAGCGACACAAGGAGCACCGTTTGCTTGGAAAATCCCGTTCACAAGGTTGAGTTGAGCGCCGCCACGAACGTTTATCACTTCGTCCGTGCCCGAGTTCTGGATGAAGGTGAAGTTAGCGACATTCAGGACCGTTTGCGGGGTCGCGGTGGTGGGGAAGTCATCAGATGGGCTATCGAGCTCAATCGATGTATCGCCAACGTCTGACTCGTTCGTCACACGTTGAGCCACCAGAGCGTATTGGATGTTGCCTTGCGTCCCAGTGTCAACGTCAAGTGAGTCGTCGCGTGCGCCGATAACCGCCGTGGTGTCGATGTTGACGTTGCCGCCAAAGAACTCAAGCCCGTCGTCAAAACTGTTGAATGACATGATGCGTGAGAGTGTAGTTCCGGAACCAATGCCGCCTGCGGTGAGTGACTGAAGTTCATTGCCTGGTGCAATTGCGAAGCCAGAGAAACGAATTTGAAGGAAACTAAGCGAGCCTGAACTGTCGCTTTCATCATCCCCGCCAAATGGCAGGTTCTCAGAGATACCTTCCAGCAGCTGCTCACAATTGTCACCAACCGCGAGAGTGCCGCGGCCGCCAGTGCCGCAATCGGATACCGGTGCACGCCCCAGCAAGGTGATGCCACCCCACTGCTGATCCGAAGTGTCGGTGGCAACGCCGATAACATTGTCTCGGCTGGTGAAGATAATGGGAGCATCCGCCGTTCCGTCCGCGTCGAGCGCATTACCCCGGTTAACATTAAAGAACGCCTGGCCGGTCGCGGCGTAAAGAATCACACCCGGATCAATTGAGAGAGTGACGTCGGTGCCGGTGCTGTCGAAACCCTGATCAGAGCCCACGTCGACACGGCCCGAAAAAGCATAAAGGAGGCCAGGAACAAAGGGCAAGGCGTCATCTTGGTCGAACAGTGAGGGAAGCTGACATGCGCGGTAGGTGCCGGTCGGACCTGTAATAGTACCAAGATCCGAAAGGCCACCAGAGGACGCGATTGTCGGGCAATCAGCTGCTGGCTCAACCAACGTCGCGCCGGGGGTTGGCGTAGGTGTTGGGGTGGGGGTCGGAGCGGGATTGTTAATGTTAATGTCGCCGGATGTACCAGGTGAGACGATTTCATCCGCACCACACGCCGAGAGCGTTACAATGCTGGCACCCAAAGTCAGGCTACGTGCGAGACTACGTTGAATATTTTTCACAGCAAGCTGTCCCCTAAAAACCAAGAATCAGAACCCGCGAAGTTGCTTCGCGTGGGGCTCGGCTAGGGACTTCATGTGACAGTATTTATGCGGCGCATAAGTTTATGCGACAATTCTGTCATGTGACACTTGGATGACATTTTGACGCGAGGTCGGCACGTGAGCAAAGCTTAACGCGCAATCCTAAAAACGCGCAAAATATTGAATTATATAAAGGAAATAGAGTACATTTCAGAAATATGACAATATGACACTTTTGTTGCTTTTTTCGTCCAATATGTCATTCTGCTTTTACAGAATGAGAGGAGATGGGGCATGGCGCAGACAAACAAGATACGAGTTGGCCTTGCCGTTTGCATGGCGCTTGGCATTGGTCTTCCGGCTCATGCAAGCACGCAGCAAACACAGACGCATGACCCTGGTCTCGCTGTGGCGGCATTGGCAGATGGAAAGTCTCTAGCGGCCATTAGCCAGCTCGAGGTTGAGCTAAAACAAGATCCCAGTGATCCAGCTCTACTGATTAACCTTGGGATTGCCTATGCGCAGTCGGGTGATGAGATCGCGGCGCATGCGCATTTTGAAGCCGCATTGAGGTCACGTCAGGTCATTGATCTTGATACGGCTAATGGACGCACAACAGATTCGCGCAAGCTTGCGAGAGTAGCTCTGGCAATGCTCGCGCGCGGGGAGTTT
>JBCDKX010000020.1:0-25969 GCA_038746055.1 Pseudomonadota bacterium | reverse complement strand
ATGCTGATGGTGTCGGGATTTGACCGCTATTTCCAGATCGCACCATGCTTCCGCGACGAGGACCTGCGCGCTGATCGGAGCCTCGAGTTCTATCAACTCGACCTTGAGATGAGCTTTGTGACGCAAGAGGACGTGTTCCAGGCGCTCGAGCCCGTGCTTGCCGGCACGTTTGAAGAGTTCGCCGACGGCAATTCGGTAACGCCGGTAGGCGAGTTTCCGCGCATTCCTTATGCTGAAGCGATGATGAAATATGGCTCGGACAAGCCGGATCTGCGCAACCCGCTGGTCATCTCTGACGTCACCAGCCACTTCGAAAAGTCAGGCTTTGGTCTGTTTGAAAAGATCGTTGGCGGCGGCGGCGTGGTGCGGGTGGTGCCTGCGCCAAATACAGCGGATAAGAGCCGTAAGTTCTTCGATGATATGAACAATTGGGCGCGTTCCGAAGGGTTCGCTGGCCTCGGTTATGTCACCCGCAAGGGCGGCGAGTTTGGTGGGCCGATTGC
Source organism: Pseudomonadota bacterium (assembly GCA_038746055.1). Taxonomy (GTDB): domain Bacteria; phylum Pseudomonadota; class Alphaproteobacteria; order Sphingomonadales; family Sphingomonadaceae; genus Erythrobacter. Next base: position 25,466 of record JBCDKX010000020.1, on the reverse strand, counting down.
CAAAAACCACGGCCCGGATCGCATGGAAGAGCTGTACAATGAGCTTGGCCTTGGCCCGGACGATGGCCTGTTCTTCGCGGCTGGCAAGGAAAAGAACGCAGCCAAACTCGCAGGTGCCGCTCGCACGCAAGTCGGTGAGCAATTGGAGCTGATCGAGCAGGGCTGCTTCAAATTCTGCTGGATCGTCGATTTTCCGATGTTCGAATATGACGATGAGGCGAAGAAGATCGACTTTTCGCACAACCCCTTTTCCATGCCACAAGGCGAAATGGAGGCGCTGGAAGAGCAAGACCCGCTCGACATCAAAGCATGGCAATATGACATCGTCTGCAACGGCTATGAATTGAGCTCAGGCGCCATCCGAAACCACCGCCCAGACATTATGTACAAAGCCTTTGAAATCGCTGGTTATGACAATGCGACCGTGGACAAAGAGTTCGGTGGCATGATCGAAGCTTTCAAACTGGGCGCCCCGCCACACGGTGGTTCGGCTCCGGGAATTGACCGTATCGTCATGCTGCTCGCAGGTGAAGAGGCGATCCGCGAGGTGATTGCCTTCCCCATGAACCAAAAGGGCGAAGATCTGATGATGGGCGCGCCCTCCAAAGCAACGCCGGCACAATTGCGCGAGCTGGCTTTGCGGGTGATCGAGCAGCCGAAGAAAGAGGAGCAGGGATAAGCGGTCCCCCCATTCATTTCGGGTAAATTGCGTCCTCTTCAGACCTCCAGCATATTTGCATTGGGGGTGATGATGTTCAAGATCGCGGGTTTCCTGAAGACTATTGCGACAGGGTTTACCGCCACTTGTCTGGTGCAGGTTGCACACGCTGAAACCATAACAGTTGAAGGTGTATATGCTGCCCGTGTCGATCTCCCACCCGATGTTGAGCTCATCCTGATTGACCGTTTCGAGGGCGATCTTGGGCAGGACGTGGAGCTCGCGCTCACTGAGGTGCTCGGCAATGTCTACATTCGCGGCGAGCCCTTTTTCGATCTCATTACGCCCGGTGCTCTCTCCACCGCTGTAGTCGAGGTTGAAGGCAATGATGGTAATGTGTCCACTCGTCCGCTCGCGCCCGATGCGGAGTTTCGTGGGACTGTACGCAGCGAAGTGATCGAACGCGAAGTTGAACCCAAGCGCGAGCGCGAATGCGTCAAACGGGATGAAGACGACAAGTGTATCGAGCGGCGCGAGGTCCGGATTGAATGCCGCGAACTGACGGTTCTGGTCGATCCCCGCCTGCTTTTGACTGGAGCGAGCGGGGAGCAGCTCTACGCGCAAAGTCAGACACGCGTTGCTGCCAAGCGTTTTTGCGCCGATGAGAACTACGTACCTTCCAGCCTCGATATGGAAAATGAGCTTATTAATGCCCTCGTTGATGAGATTCGACATGATCTGGCGCCATTGCAATCACGCCGGGGCATCCGGGTGATGGAACGTCGCAAGGATCTGCGCAAAGAAGACCGCAGGCCATTCCGCGAAGCGGTTAAAGCAACGGATGACAATGTAACGCTCGCTTGCGAAGGCTTTGCGGCACTTGAGGCAAATAATATCGCGCACGTCTCTGTGCTATTTAACATTGGTCTGTGCCATGAAAGTGCGGCCAAGCTCGAGGAAGCGATGGATTATTATGTGCGCGCATTAGAGGTTGATCCGGGTCGCGATTATCCCACCGACGGCCTTCGCCGAGTTCGCAGTCGGATCAGAGCAGAAGAGCATTTGGCTGATCGGGCGTCCCTTTAGGCTCCTTCAAGGCCATTTAGAAACGCTGCGACATTGGGACCAAGTGCCTCGATGTTGTAGCCACCTTCCATAACGACCACTGTCGGCAAGCCCAGAACGGCCGCACGCTTACCGATGCGACTCATATCGTCTGTGGTGAGCTTGAAAAAGGATATCGGGTCCTTCTCAAACGTGTCTGCACCGTAACTTATGACAAGAAATTTGGCGCCTGACCGTGCGATTGCATGCAGTGCTTTGTCTAGGGCAGGCTCGTAATCTGCCCAAGTCGCGCCGCGCAGCAGCGGCAGGTTCAAAGTGGTACCTTCACCAGCCCCGCTTCCTGTCTCATCGGCATGTCCCCAGAAATAGGGGTAGTCCATTTTGGGATCGGCATGGATTGAGGTGAAGAACACATCGGTGCTTTCGTAGAATATATCCTGCGTCCCATTGCCATGGTGGTAATCTACGTCGAGCACGGCCGTCGGACCCAGTCCTTGATCAACGGCTGCCTGTGCCACAATCGCGGCATTGTTGAGGTAGCAATATCCTCCGAAGTAATCATGACCCGAATGGTGACCGGGTGGCCTGCATAGAGCGAAAGCCTGTGGCGCGCCCCCTGCGACCGCATCCAAAGCACTCAGCGCGGATTGCGCGCCCCAATAGGCGGCATACCAGGTGCCGCTCGCTATCGGCGTGGCAGCATCGAACCCATAGGCTCCTAGCTTTCCATCGATCCGCTCCAAATCGAGCTTACGTCGACGCACCGCTGGAAAGGTATAACCAATCGCATCGCCCGCACGACCGGCCGCCAGCCAGTCAGCGTGAGCGTTCTTTATGAACTCAACGTAGTCTGCGTCGTGTACGGCTAGGATTGGCTCTAACCCATAATCACTGGGGGTTTGGCATTCACCAAGCGCATCGAGCATGGAAGTGACCCGCGCCGGGCTCTCGGCAAAATCCATCCATTCACCATTGTTGAGCTCACGGAGCGGAGCGTGCGCGGTTTGATGCGGAGAAAAGAAGCGTATCATGTAAGCTGTGCTCGCCTGCCGGTTTGTTTACCTTAGTAACCACTAAGATCAGCATCGCGAAAGAGAGATTATGACACTCGACCGCCGTTCCTTTGTCGCCGCGAGCCTCGCGTCCTACTTCGCCTCGTCAGCTATGCTTGGGTGCTCAGCGGTGGCTGAGCCGGGGCAGACCAAGACCAAGCTCTATGTCATGGGAGTTTTGCACTCGCTCCATTTGGATTCTGAGCTTTATCCGCTTGAGCTTCTGAGGGCAGCAGTCCGCAGGGCTGCACCGGATGTAGTCATCACAGAGATTCCCCCTGATCGGATTGATCAGGCCCTTACGAGCTTTCGACAATCTGGTGAGATTGATGAACCGCGCACCGAGGTTTTTCCGGAATATACTGACGTCATCTTTCCGCTCAGCCAAGAGTTAGGTTTTCAGATCGTCGGTAGCGCTGGTTGGACGCAGGACATTGCGCGCAACCGTGCCGCAGCACTCCGGCGAATTCAAAATGACCCTACTCGCGCAGAAGAATGGGCTCGGCACCGCACAGCTATTCGAACATTTTCGCGGGACCTCGCAGGACGAGGGCGAGACCCACAGTTCATTCACACGCCAGAGTATGATGCCTTGGTGAAGAAATCGCGCCAGCCCTATGAGCGTCACTTCGATACAGATCTTGGTCCTGGTGGGTGGACGCAGATTAACAAAGCGCACACTGATCTGATCAACGCGGAACTGGATAAGATCAGCGGGCAGGGGCTCACAGCGCTGATCACCTTTGGCACGGCGCATAAATATAAGATCTTGGAGAGTGTTACAGATCGCACAGATATTGAACTGCTCGATGTGCGGGGACTGTTTCGATGAAATCCAAAGACAGTTTGCATCTTGACTTGCGCTCGATACAACCGACCTCTAGGGGCAAGACACAAGTTTCAAACCCCACAGTTTAAGAGGGATAACCATGAGCGATACTGCAACCCGCGTGCAGAAAATTGTCGTCGAGCATCTCGGCGTCGAAGGTGACAAAGTTACTCAGGAAGCAAGTTTTATCGATGATCTGGGCGCTGACAGCCTTGATATCGTTGAGCTGGTGATGGCTTTCGAAGAAGAGTTTGGCGTTGAAATTCCCGATGATGCGGCTGAAAAAATCGCAACCGTTGGCGATGCGACCAAATTCATCGAAGAAACGCAAGGATAAACGCTATTAGGCTAAGCCCTTAGGGCTCATCGCCTTCAGTTCACCCAGCCGAATGGGTGGTTGACCGACAGGCCCGGGCCCCTCTTAAAAGGGCTGCCGGGCCTGTAGTGTTTTGGGATCAAATCAGGCAGACCCACACAAGGGTTATGGAGTGTTGAATGCGCCGTGTTGTTGTAACCGGTTTGGGGCTAGTCACACCGCTTGGCGGCGATGTCGAGACCTCTTGGAAAAACCTAATCGCTGGCGAAAGCGGTGCAGGGCCGATTAGCAGTTTTGAACCTGAAGGTCAGAAATGCACCATTGCATGTGAAGTAAAGAGTAAGGACCATCCCTGGGGCTTCGATGCGGATAAGCGTGTTGACAGCAAGATCCAGCGCCAGGTCGATCCGTTTATTGTCTATGGCATTGATGCAGCCGGACAGGCGCTTGAGGATGCTGGGCTCACTGACCTCACTGATGAACAAAAAGAGCGCGTAGGTTGCTCGATCGGCGCAGGGATTGGCGGACTCCCGGGGATTGAGAAGGAATCGGTTAATCTTCACGAGCGCGGGCCAGGCCGGGTTTCTCCGCACTTTGTGCATGGTCGCCTTATCAACCTCGTGACCGGTCAAGTTCAGATCAAATACGGCTTTATGGGTCCCAATCATGCGGTGGTCACAGCGTGCTCGACCGGCGCACATTCCATTGGCGATGCAGCGCGAATGATCGCCATGGATGATGCAGACATCATGGTTGCTGGGGGTGCTGAGAGCACCGTGAACCCGCTTGGGATCGCAGGATTTGCTCAGGCGCGCGCGCTCAACACCAGCTTTAACGATCGACCGACCGAGGCGAGCCGTCCCTACGATAAGGACCGCGAAGGCTTCGTTATGGGCGAGGGCGCCGGTGTGGTGATCCTCGAGGAATATGAGCATGCCAAAGCTCGCGGCGCAAAGATTTATGCCGAGGTGACTGGGTATGGCCTATCGGGTGATGCTTATCACGTCACTGCGCCGCATCCAGAGGGCAAGGGCGCTGAGCTCGCCATGCGTATGGCGTTGAGGAAGGCCGAGTTGGGACCGGGCGATATCGACTATGTAAACGCGCATGGCACCTCGACCATGGCGGATACTATTGAATTGGCGGCTGTGAAACGCGTGCTGGGTGATGATCTTGGCGGTGCGTCTATGAGCTCGACCAAAAGTGCCATCGGCCATTTGCTGGGCGGTGCAGGCGCGGTAGAGGCGGTGTTCTGTGTACTCGCTATGCGCGATGGCATTGTGCCGCCGACATTGAACTTGCACAATCCGGATGAGGGCACCGAGGGGATCGATTTGGTGCCGCTAGAAGCGAGGGAACGCGAAGTGCGCGCTGTGCTCAACAACAGCTTTGGATTTGGTGGCACCAATGCCTCGCTGATTATGCAGAAGGTCGATTAGCCTCATGCGCAAGCTCGGCTGGATCGTCGGGCTCGGACTTGCGGTTTTTGCCGCAGGCGCAGTGCTGCTCGGCACCACTTTGATAGGTGAGGCGAAGGTTGAGGCAGAGACTCCGTTCCTGATTCCCGCAGGTTCATCTTTAACAACCGTGGCAGAGAACCTCGAGGCGGCTGGGCATGTTTCTTCGGCAGATGGCTTCCTCCTGTCAGCGCGGATCTTCGGTTCGTCCGATCCCATTCAGGCAGGCGAGTTTGAGTTGAAGCCGGGTATGAGCCAACGCGATATCCTTACGATGTTCCAGTCAGGCGATGTTATTCGCCGTTTCCTGACCATCCCTGAAGGAATGCCGAGTGTGCTGGTCTGGGAACGGTTGATGGCCGAGGAATTGCTCATTGGCCAGATTGATGTGCCGCTCGAAGGCTCTATCCTACCAGATACCTATTCATATGAACGTGGGCAATCACGTGCGAGCCTTGTTGAGCAAATGCAAGGCGCAATGGATTTGTATCTCGCTGAGGCTTGGGCTCAGCGCAGCGATGCTGCTGCTGTCGATACGATCCGCGATGCGTTGATCCTAGCAAGTGTAGTGGAGAAAGAGGTGGGCACTGCAGCGGAACGCCGTACTGTAGCAGGGCTCTATTCCAACCGGGTCCGGGCTGGAATGCTGCTTCAGGCTGATCCAACCATCATCTATCCTATCACCAAGGGCAAGCCATTGGGTCGCCGCATCCGTCAGTCTGAGATTGCGGCGGTGAATGGCTACAACACCTATACCCGTGTGGGGCTTCCAATAGGTCCGATTACCAATCCGGGTCGTGAGACCATCGCTGCAGTGCTAAACCCTGAAGATCACAACTACCTCTTTATGGTAGCCGATGGCACTGGCGGTCATGAGTTCAATGAGACGCTCGACGGCCACAATGAGGCGGTTGGGCGCTGGTTTCAGCTCCGTAGAGAACGCGGCGAGATGGAATAGGGGTGACGCGCCCGTTCATCGTTACCGCTGCGCTGCCGCCTGATGTTCAGAGCTGGGCCGAGAGTTTGCGTCGCAAGTATTACCCGCCAGAGCGCAATCATCTTCATGCCCATGTGACCTTGTTCCACTCTTTCGCGCCCTCGCTGTTCGAGGAACTCAAGGATTTTCTGCCCACTGTGGTGCGCGAGTTTGCGCCGCCGGAGGCGATGATCACTGGTGTGATGGATTTGGGTAAGGGCACCGCAATCGCGCTCCAAAGCGAATCTCTGTTAGCCTTGCGCTCATTTATCGCCGATCACTTCCATGGAAGTTTGACCGCGCAAGATCTTTATGAGCCGCGTCTGCATATCACGATCCAGAACAAGGTAACGACGAGTGAGGCCCGCGCGCTCCAGGCTAAGCTTGCCCCGACAATAGATTTGCCCCCCTTTGTGTTTCGAGCGTTAGAGTTGCATCTCTACCAAAACGGGCCGTGGGACCTGATCAAAACATGTGCCTTTCGTGGAGGCGAGCGTTTGTAGTATGGGGCTTTTTTAACTGACCTGCTAGGCGAGATGGGGGCATGTGTCATCGAACTACCGAGTATCCTTTGGCTTGTGGCCGGTATTGCACTGATACTTGCCGCTGTTCCGCAGCAGTTACGCCTGATGCGTATTCTGTTGCTGGTGAGCGGTATATCCGCTGTGATGTACTTTGTGGTGCATGGGCAGTTTGGAGTGGGCTTTGTGCTCGCACTGGCCTTTCTCACCATCAATGGCGCGCGCCTCCTGCAGCTCTGGAATCGTGCGCGTAATGGCTCGATGACCAAGGAGGAAAAAGAACTGTTCGACCACGTCATGCGGATTGAGGATCCGGCCAAGCAAAACCGTTTGCGGGACCTTATGCAATGGCGGGACCTGGCGGCAGGCGACGTCCTGATCAAACAGGACCAGATTGATCCTCCGCTCATTTATATTGCCACCGGACGAGCTGCGATTATGCGCGATGGACAATTGGTCAACGAATGCGGCGCGGGCGAATTTGTGGGTGAGATCAGCCATATCTCCGGCGAGGGCGCGAGTGCAACCGTTACCGCCGTTTTGCCCATTCGTATGGCGCGGCTTGATCGCGATGCGCTCGCCCAGCTCACTCAGAGCCTGCCAGAGATTGGCCGTGCAGTAGACAGCGCATTTAACCGCAGTTTGGCGGTGAAGGTGGTACGCATGAACGAAGCTATGATCGATGCGCAAAACTGAGGTTGACCCAGGCTAAGTCGCGCCCTAAGTCGCGCGCTCGTTTGAGGCAATTAGCCTCACGATTCCGTCTTGATTTCAAACCAAGCGGAGGCCCTTTTGGGGCGGAGTAGCTCAGGTGGTTAGAGCAGCGGAATCATAATCCGCGTGTCGGGGGTTCAAGTCCCTCCTCCGCTACCATTTTTCAAAGACTTAGTGAGGTGGCAAAAGCGTCTTTTACACTAAGCTGTAGAAGATTGGCCGATCTGACGGCAAATTCAGTCGGTTTAAAAGCGGGTAAATCGGTCTATTAGTCCCACTCAACAGCCGTGATATGATCACCTTTGTGACCGCAGTTGCGGCACTTCATGCGGAACTCCAAATCATCAATCACGTGCTGGTGGCTAGGCAACTGTCGCATCAAGACGAGCGGACTTAAATCAGATTGATGGCCGCAGTGTTTGGCAAGGCATCTGCTTCGCAGATCGTAGCCCGCCTGCGCAAAATTGAAGGCTTGGGATCGCACCAGAAGAGACTCCAAGTGCGAGCTCCCATCACTGAATACTACCACAAAAGGTAAGTCTTCCGGCAACGACCTGCGGTATCACCGGCGGTTTATGTGAAGCTTTTGGTTTCGCTAACACTTTACGCACCTCAATTGCCCGAGCTAAGTCGCGATCTATGCTCGCTTCCGGTACATCCAAACCTACGTCTCTGCGCAAGAAGGTATTTCAGCTTTCAGCTAGCGGACAACTTTGCGCGGAACGTGGCCGAACACTCAACGAGATTTTGGGTCGGTGTAGTTTTTCCGCGTCGCTTAAGACTCAAGCGATCAACAATGCAGCGCCGCGCATGAGAAAGATAGCACCGTGATGGAGCGAATGAGTTTTTTCCTCGGTGGTGCGAGATCGGGCAAGAGCCACTTGGCGCTTGCCTTTGCCGAAGCGTTGCCAAGTCCGCATATTTTTGTCGCTACAGCGCAAGCTTTTGATGACGAAATGAAGGATCGGATCGATAGGCATCGGCAGGAGCGAGATGATCGATGGCACACAATTGAGGCTCCGCTCGAACTGGCCTCGGCTGTTGAAGAGGCTGGCTCTTCGAGCGTACTGATCGATTGTTGTACACTGTGGCTTTCTAACGTGATGCTCGCAGGGCGCGATATTGGAGATGAGGTGGAAAAGCTGCTTGCGGCGCTTCAATCCTCGTCCGGTCGGATAGTGCTCGTAAGCAATGAAGTTGGTTCGGGAGTTGTCCCCGATAACAAGCTTGGTCGAGATTTTCGGGATGAGCAGGGGCGGTTGAACCAACAGCTCGCTGCAATAAGTGATCGAGTGGAACTGGTGGTTGCTGGTTTCCCATTGCGGATCAAGGGTTGAGCGCTTCAGACAATCGGATCAAAGTATCAGTATTGGGCAGTCCAATCCGAAGATGCTGATCGTCATCAAGAAAGCGCCGCACCGCGATTCCTTTTTTTGCAAGCGCTTCCCACACTGTCTCCGCTTTGGGAACGCGCACGAAGCGGAAGAGATCGGTCCCTCCAATATCCTCCATGCCGGCCTTCGTTAGGAGGTTTGACAGATCCTCTTGCGCCGTGTGGAGCCTAAACCGCATCGCGTTCTGCCATTCCAGGTCCGCATAGGCGTGCGCACCAATTGAAAGCGCCGGTCCTGACACATCCCAGCCTCCGAGTTTATCGGTCAGTTTGGAAAGAATCTCGGACGGACCAAGCACGGCGCCCAATCGAACTCCGGCAAGTCCAAAGAACTTTCCAAAAGAGCGCAGAATGATGAGCCCCTTACTCCCAGCCATCGGGGACATGCTCAGCGCGGGCTCAAGATCGGCGTAGGCCTCGTCAACGATCAGCCAACCGCCTCGGCCTGCGAGTTTACAGCGCGCTTGTTCAATTTGATCGACCGGCGAACGCGTTCCATCAGGGTTGTTCGGATTGACCAGCACCACGACGTCCGCCTGCTCACAATGATCGAGGGGGTCGCTTACCGTTTTGACGTCCGCTCCCGCTGTGCGCCAGCTTTTGGCGTGATCATCGTAAGATCTACCACGCACAACGACCCTCTTTGCTCTCAGGATTGTGGGCAATTGTCGGATGATCAACTCGGTGCCGGGAACGGCGCGGCAGTGCGCGCGGTCGCAGCCAAACGCCGCGGCCATCGCGCCCTCGCAGCTTTCGCGGTCCACCGCAGTCGGCAGTCTCGTCCACGCCTCCTCGGGGATCGGCGGCAAAGGATAGGGGAAGGGATTGATGCCGGTAGAAAGATCAATCCAGGGCAACGGCGCATTTGGAAAAGTCGCGGCCATCGCATCAATTTGACCCCCATGGCCCTGCAGGAGAGGAAGGTTGTCCATCACAGCGCCAATCCGATCCCGGCAAGAATCATAACCAGGCTCACCATAGTCAGGCGATAAAGCCGCAACGCTCGGCTAAGATCAGCCATCATAGGGTCAGGTGCTTCAGCGTTCAGCCACGGCTCTTCGGACGTCTCAGCACTATAGGCTCGAGGGCCAGACAAACGAACGCCCAATGCTCCCGCCATGGCGCTTTCAGGCCATCCCGCGTTGGGTGAGCGGTGATACTTGGCATCGCGCAGCATGACACTAATCGATTGGGCGGACCACGCGCATAGCCCGAACAGGATGCCGGTAAGCCTTGCTGGGATCAGGTTAACCAGGTCATCGAGCCGGGCGGCTACCTTTCCAAAGGCTTCGTATCGCTCGCTGTGGTGGCCGATCATGGAATCGAGCGTGTTGATAGCCTTGTATGCAAAAAGGCCTGGTAGGCCGAAGATTACGCCCCAAAAAATGGGTGCTGTCACGCCGTCAGAAGTGTTCTCCGCGAGGCTTTCAATCGCTGCACGCGCAATAGCGGCTTCGTCCAGATTTGCTGTTTCGCGCCCAACAATTCGCGACAGCGCTTCGCGGGCTGGTGCAAGGTCATCGGCAGAGAAGACGCGCTGTACTTCCGCAACATGATCGTAGAGCGACCGCGTCGCGATCAGCGTGGAAGCGATCACTGCACTGATTGCGAAGCCAATTGGCCCGTCTGGAATTAACTCCGCAGCAGCCCACGCAACTGCCACCGCAAGTATCACCAAAGACAAAGTGACCAGGCCGCCAAGACCAATGCGCACCAGCCTGGATAGAGATACTCTATTTGTTGCTCGTTCCAGCTTGGTCACCAACCATCCAAACCAGCGCACAGGGTGCCCGATGCGGCGGTCGAGCCAATCTGGCCAACCCATCGCTGCCTCGATCGTGAGTGCAGCAAGTATGAGCCAACCGAACACTATCGCGCCATCGCCAAGATGGCCTCGATATCCAAGGCCTCCTCAAGACCGTCAGCCAGCTCTTCGAGCGCTGCTTCAACATCCTCTTCATAGTTTAGCGTGCTCGTCCGACCGCAGCGCAAGCCGCTGAGCCAACGCTCACGAAACGCATCGCTCGCAAAAACGCCGTGAAGATAAGTCCCAATGATCTGGCCGCCGTTGACGAAAACTCCGTCTCGAGCTCCATCGGCAAGCGTGCAGAAAGGGTGATCCAAGGCTGGCCCTTCCGAGCGTCCCGTGTGTATCTCATATCCGCTTAGTGGGACCTGACCCTGGATGCTAACAGCGTTCAGCGGTCGGACTATTTTGTCATCGGTCATGACCGTTGTCATGCTCACCAGCCCGAGACCGTCGGCGCTTCCCGGTGTCCCATCCACGCCGTTTGGATCCTTAATGCGCGTGCCGAGCATCTGGAAGCCACCGCATATGCCAACCAAATGCGCCCCGGTTCGAACGCTCGCTATAATATCGTGATCCCATCCTTGGTCGCGCAGCATCGCAAGATCAGCGAGGGTGGACTTTGTACCGGATAGGATGATCGCATCGGCGTTGTACGGGATTGGTGTGCCTGGTGGTACAAAGCGAACCTCAACGTCTTTTTCTGCGCGCAGTGGATCGAGATCATCGAAGTTGCTGATGCGCGATAGCATCGGGACGGCGATGATGATGTCATTGCTCTGGCCTCTGCGTCGCTCGAGCACGACCGCATCTTCAGCTGGCAGCCGTGACGCACACGAAAGCCAGGGGACCACACCAAGGCATGGCCAACCTGTTTTTAGCTCAATGGTATTCACCCCATCGTCGAAAAGAGTAGGATCGCCCCGGAAGCGGTTGATCGCAAATCCTTTGATCATCGCTGCATCTTTGGGGTCTATGACCGCCTTTGTCCCCACGACCGCCGCGATCACGCCGCCGCGATCAATGTCGCCGATCAGGATTACCGGCACATCCGCCGCGCGCGCAAAGCCCATATTGGCAATATCGCCCTTTCGCAGATTGACCTCGGCCGGACTTCCTGCCCCTTCGACCACAACGAGATCGTAGGACGTGCGAAGCCTTTCAAAGGCGTCGAGCACTTCAGGGAGCAGACTTCCTCGCTCACGCATATAGGGCGCGGCGTCTTCGCTTCGCAGTGGTTTGCCGTTCAAGACAATCTGCGAGCGGCGATCGCCCTCGGGCTTGAGCAGCACTGGGTTCATATCTGTCGTGGGGTCGATGCGAGCGGCTCTTGCCTGAAGCGCTTGTGCCCGGCCGATCTCGCCTCCTGACGGGCAGGCTGCGGCGTTGTTCGACATGTTTTGAGGCTTGAAGGGCGCCACTTTGAAGCCGCGCCGCCGCGCGATCCGGCAAAGTCCTGCAACCAGCAAGGACTTGCCGACATCCGAGCCCGTTCCCTGCAACATGATCGCGCGCGCTGTCATGAGCTGGCTTGCCTAAGCCGGCCCAATAATGTCGAGCGAAATGGCCTTGTCGCCGGTCGCATCAATGCGCGCCTCTATGCCGAAAACGTCTTGCAAGCGGTCAGGCGTGATCGTCTCACGCGGCGTTCCATCCTCTACTATCCGACCGTCTTTCATCCAGATCAACCTATCCGAGTATCGCGCGGCAAGAGAAAGATCATGGACGACAGCGAGCAGGGATTTGCCCTCGCTTGCCGCCTCGGAGAATATCCGCAGAACCTCATGTTGGTAGCGCGGATCGAGCGCAGCGACCGGTTCGTCAGCGACCAAAAGTGGAGTTTGCGCTGCCAAAGCCCGTGCGAGGTGTACACGCGACAACTCGCCACCTGAAAGCGTGTCAGCCGCGCGTTCCTCAAGGCCTTCGAGGTCACAGGCAGCGATGGCACGAGCTGTGGCCGCCTCATCCTCCTTGGAGAGCCGACCAGGCGTTGCGCCGAAGGCAAATCGGCCGAGCGCGATGATGTCATGAACCGGTTGTGGCCATACCAGAGGGCGTTGTTGGGGGAGGTAGGCGATTTTACGTGCGCGTTGGACCGGAGTGAGTGTGGCAACATCATCGCCTTCCAGCATTGCCCCTCCGCTATCGGGTTTCAGCAAGCCAAGCGCCAGACGCAGTAGCGTTGTTTTGCCCGCTCCGTTAGGACCCACGAGCATAGTCAAAGCGCCCGATTCCAACGCGAAGCTAGCGTCCGAAACCAGCGGCTTTCCATCAACGGCGTAAGTCAGTCCATCGGCAATAAACAGGCTCATGCCAGCCTCCGGCGCGATGCAATCCAAATAAAGATTGGCGCGCCGATCAAGGATGCGACAACGCCTAGTTTTAGCTCGTTGTCGGTCGGCAGGAGCCGCACACCGATATCGGCCAAAACCAACAGCAAAGCGCCAAGAATGGCGGACGGAATGAGAAGTCGCGCCGGATCATATCGAACAAAAGGTCGGACCAGATGCGGTGCGACTATGCCTACAAATCCGATTGAGCCTGCCAATGCAACAGCCGCGCCAGTGGCGAGTCCTGCGCCTACAATGACGCCAAGCCGTTGCATCTTGAGATTCAGGCCAAGCCCTTCTGCCGTCTCTTCGCCAAGGGCGAGCGCTGAAAGACCGCGGCGGGTGAGAAGCATAACGACAATCCCGAAGATCAAGAAAGGTGCTGCAAATGCGATATCTTCAAAGCTACGATTGGCGACGGTACCGAGCATCCAATTGACCATATCGGTCAGGCTGAAAGGATCAGGCGCCAGATTCATCAGCAGCGCCATCAGCGCGGCCGAGAAGCTTGATAGACCCACACCGATAAGGATGAGCGTTACGACCGAGCGATTGCGAAGCGCTGCCGCGGCGACGATCAGAGTTGCAAGCAGCGCCCCAGCTACAGCGGCTGCTGGCAAAACAAGCGGTCCTGCGGTGGCCAACCGGAAATACAGCACAAAGGTCGCGAAAAGCGCTGCGGTGGCAGACACGCCCAATATTCCCGGCTCAGCCAGCGGGTTGCGTAACAAGCCCTGTAAGGCTGCACCGCTCATCCCAAGGGCTGCGCCAACCACGGCTGCGGTCAAGCTGCGGGGCAAGCGAATTTGCCAAACGACCAGCTGATCACCGGCGCTGCCCTGGAAAGCGATAGCGCCAAGAACGCGTTCAAGCGGTAGTGGAACCGAACCGAGCAGCAGCGACAAGATAAGGGCTGTCGCAAGACCAGCTACAAGCGTGCCGGAAACACGCGTCACCGGCCGCTGCTCGTATGCTGAGACATCGCTTCGACCGCCTGAATCAGAAACCATCCTCCACAAGACGTCCACGCGCCTTCGATCGCTGAAACCGGCAGTTCGCGAAGTTGAGTCTGCGCCACGGGATGGCGTGCCGCGCTCCAGCTGTCGACGTGGTTTGTCTTGCTTTCGAAGAAAGCCGCTACAATGAGATCCGGACGCTCATAAGCTAGGCGTTCCAACGGAAGCGGATTCCAGCCATTCTGGGTCTGAAAGTTAGCAAGGCCAGCGGCTGCAATCAGCTCATGAACTAGGGATCCCGGTCCGGTGGTCACACCCACTGGCGTCATGTAGAGTGCCGCAGGATTGTTGCTCGCCTTTGCCGCCAGCGCGTTGAGACGATGGTCCATGTCTGCGACGACTTGTTGTGCCGTAGCCGGTTGCCCCAGTTCGCCTCCCACGCGTAATACCTCTTCGCGCACCTGATCGATTGTCTGCGGGAAGCCGATCTGCACCACCGGAACGCCTGCGCGTTCCATAAAGGCGGTAACGTTAGGATCTCCACCATAGGAACGCACGATCAGATCGGGCTCCAGCGCCAGAACATCGGCTGTGCGCGGGCGCACCTGCCGGATTCCCTTCGCTTCGGCTCGCATATAGGAAAAGCGCTTATCTGCGCCGGGCGACAGCGCTAGGATGTCACCGCGATCCGAAAAACGCAGGACATATTGATCCGCGCAATAATCGAGGCTGATAATCCGTCGCGGCGCTTCAGAGCTGCGTACGATCGGCTGCGAACAGCCGACAAGCACAAGGCCAAGAAACGCCGCGAGGATTGATCGTATGATCATCACATTCGGTAACGCACACCGCCGAACACCGCGCGGCCGGGTTGGCCAAAACGGAATACAGTTTCGTATTCCTCATCGGTCACATTCTCGATGCGGCCAAACAGTTCAAGGCTCTCGGTAATAGCGTAGCTAACCCTAACATCGGCAACGAAGTACCCGTCAACCGCCTGACTGTTCGATGCGTTATCAAAACTGTCTCCCACAACCAAAATGGTTGTACCAATGCCAAAGCCGCTTTCAGATTTGTAGTCTGCTACCAGACTGGCGGTTTCCTCTGGGCGACGCGGTAAACGATTTCCGGTCGTATCGTCAAAAGCATCAATGATTGAATAGTTGAGCGATATATCGAACCCGTCAACCGGTTGCAAAGCAACGCCAAACTCCCAACCATCCGCCGATGTGAGCGCAACATTGTCATAAGTGCCAAAAGGCGGGTCCGTCACAAGACACGGTGGCAAGGTGCTGCCAAAACAGCTCAAGAATACGATTTCATTGGTACCGTCACGCTCGAAATATGTCACGCCAACCTGTGCCCGTCCATCGAGGAAGCTGTGGGTCAAGCCTACGTCCCAGCTTTCCGATTCCTCTGCATCGAGGTCTGAATTGCCGAAGTCGCTGAACAGTTGGAACAAGGCCGGCGCTTTGAAACCTTCACCATAACTTGCGCGGAGCACCGTGTCGCCATCATTGGGCGAGTAAGCGCCGCTGGCGGCAAAGGTGGTTGCGCTGCCGAACGTCTCATGATCATCAAAGCGCACACCGCCAGTAAGCGAAAGCCCTTGGACCGGAGTGAGGTTTACTTGTCCGAAAACCGAGTTGATCCAGACATCAGCGTTTGTTGGTGGAGCCCCAAAACTCGAGGAAGTGAACTCCGACTCTTCGCGTTCAGCACCGAATACAAGCTCTGCAAACTCGCCCGTGTCAAAGACCCCTTGGTATTCGAAACGACGGTTCTCACCGCTGGCAACAAATGTTTCAAAGTCGGTGTCGAAATCGAAGTTGCGACGGTCAATGTTGGTGTAGCCAAAGCCGAGGCGGTTACGGAATCGACCATCGAGGAACGTGGCATTGAGACCCGCATATCCAACGAAGTCTTCGCGGAAGGACACCTCATTGGTGTCACCAAAGGCGAAGGTTGGTGGGGCAAAGCCATCAATATCGGTTTCGCCATCAGCATAAAAACCACGAAGATCGATGGAGACATTGTCTGCCAATGAGATATCGACTTTGCCGTTCAGGCCGATGCTCTCAAATCCATCCGCTTCCATGCCACCGCGCGCTTCATTGAATGTCGAGATGCCATCCGTGGTGAGGTATGTACCGCCGAAGCTAGCGGCTACAGGTCCAAGGCGACCAGAGACATTACCTACGAATTCTGCACTATCGCGCTCACCGTATTCTGCGCGGGCAAAGATGCCGAGTTCTTCTGTTGGCTCGCGCGTGAGCAGATTCACAACGCCGCCAATCGCCTGACTGCCATAGAGTACGGATTGTGAACCACGCACCACTTCGACTCTATCAATATTGCCAATCAAAAGTGGTCCGAAATTGAACCCACCGCCTGGTGAAGCTGGATCATTGATACGCACTCCATCAATCAGCACCAACGTCTGGTCCGATTGTGCACCGCGAATGGAGACGCCTGCATTGGTGCCGATTCCGCCATTACGATTGAAAGTCACGCCTGGGATGGTGCGCAAGATGTCAATCACGTCACTCGCTTGGCGATTGATGATTTCCTCCTCACCGACGACAGTAACGGACTCCCCTACTTGGGAAATGGCACGAGCCGTTCGGTTGGCCGTCACCACGATATCAATTGAATCGGGGCTTTCACCGCCTTGGCGGTCAGTGGCCGGGCGATCAGCATTTGCTGTTCCCTCCGACTGAGCAAAAGTAGGTGATGGTAGCAGTGCGAGTGCCGAAGCGGCTGTGAACCAAGAAACTGTATGTTTCATTCTATTATCCAAAGTGATGCCGCACGAGGGCTCCGAAACCCACACGACGCGATAGACAGTTGGTCAGCTGTGAGCGTCTTGACGTCGCAACCTCGGAGACCGACCTAGCTGTCGTTACTTCGGAAAGGAGCTTTCCTGTGCCACTGGGCTGGACCCGGCCCCGGACGAACGACGCGACGGCAGGTCTCCTGGCTCGCCGATCATCACCATCAAACCGTCTTCCCAGCTTCGCCCAAAAAGGGACAAGGCCAGTGACATAGTGGTTCGAGGCTCCCAGCTTACAGTTGCGGGCACAGCGCCGGTTTCAAACCGGCTTCCCTCTTAGCTTAAAGTGCCTTCGCACTTGCAGCACCGTCTGCGCGGTCAACTAGCGAGCGCGGGTTTGGAAGTCAAATTGGCTGCCCGACACTGGTTGCCGAGCTACTTTATCGCTTGATCACATCATCTTTAGACCAGATACGGTCTTGCCAGTCAGAGCGCTCAAGCTCAGGATCGTAATGCTCTTCTTCGGGATAGCCCACACAGAGATAGGCCACCAGATCCCAGCTCTCGGGCACATCCAAGCAATCGGATATCTCAGAAGGGTTCAGGATAGAGACCCAGCCTACCCCCAAGCCCTTGGCTTTGGCAGCCAACCAGAAGACCATGATTGCGCAGGCAACAGAATAATGCAGTGCTTCAGGCTGGGTTTGTCTCCCAAGGCCTGATCCTTGCGCGGGTTCGGTGTCGCAGAACACAGCGAATTGCAGCGGTGCCTTATCCAGTCCTGCCAGTTTGAGGTTGTTATAAAGCTCCTGCTTGTCTTCCGGTACAGCTCTGCGCGCCGCCTCATTGGCGGCCTTGAAATTGGCTTTGACCATTGTTCGTGCCTCACGACTCTCCACCTGAACCCATCGCCAGGGCTGGCTATTGCCGACCGATGGTGCGTTTTCCATCAGATGGAAGACACTATCGAGGATGCTCTGCTCAACCGGTCTGGTTTGAAATCGCCGCACATCACGCCGACGGGCGACCAATTCGCGGAGAACGTCGAATTCGGGATCAAGCATGGCTGTTAAGCGAACTAGAAGTCGATGCCTTGCTGGGCGCGTATGCCTGAGTGAAAGGCGTGCTTCACCTCCGTCATTTCCGTGACCGTGTCCGCGTACTCAATGAGGTCAGGTTTGGCATTTCTTCCGGTCAAGATCACGTTTGTGTTACCACGCGGTTCAAGCGCCGCAATGACCGCTTCGGTATTCAAGTAATCATAGCGCATGGCGATATTGATCTCGTCCAAAACAACGAGTGCGTAGTCGCCACCGCCGATAAGCTCTTTCGCCTTATCGAGCGCTTTCTCGGCCGCTTCGATATCCTGCTCGCGATCCTGCGTATCCCACGTGAAGCCATCGCCCATCACATGCCAATCAAGCTCATTGTCAAACCGTGAAAAGAACTGCTTCTCCCCTGTATTCCACTTGCCCTTGATGAACTGCACGACGGCGACCTTCTGCCCCCAGCCAAGCGCTCGGGCGATCACTCCGAAAGCTGAGCTCGATTTGCCCTTGCCATCGCCGGTGTGGACCAGAACAAGTCCTTGCTCCGGATCTTTAAGCTCCCGGCGCTTCTTGGATTGAGCCTTCTGGAGCTTCTTCATCTCTTGCTTGTGAGTTTCTGGATCGCTGCTTGTCATCGTCAGGCGCCTTTGTCAGCGTACGGGGGATCGAACGTTATAGTCTGCGCATAGCCAAGTTTCATTTCGAGCGCCCCTTCATATCCAAGCGCTGCATGGGCGCAACGCACAACACCCATATGCGTCACAGCTAAGATGTCGCTTTGGCCATGCGGGGTCTCATCAAGATAGGATCGAACGCGCGCTGTCATTTCATTGACACTTTCTCCGCCATGCGGCTTGGCGCCAGTCACATCAGCCGCCCACGTATCTATTTCGTCGCGCGGGATGTCGTCCCACGCGCATCCTTCCCAGCGCCCAAAATCAATCTCCTGCAAACGCGGATCAGCTTGAAGCGGGAGCCTGAGGCGTTCAGCGAACCTTTCCGCTAACACTGAGCAGCGCGATAGAGGACTGGTATCAATGCGAATGAGAAACTGGGGAAGAGTGCCGATGAGCTCGCTGAGCTCCGCCTCGGACAATTCCCGCGCTCCGATATCAGATCGACCATAGCAAATGCCCGGCTCAATAAGCGGCTCGCTATGTCGCAAGAAAATCAGAGCCATGCTGCAATCGCCAGATAAATGCCTACCTCCGACACTTGCTGGACGGCCCCAAGGCAATCGCCAGTATAGCCGCCGAGTTTGCGCTCAAACAACGGGCGCGTAAAAACATGCCCCACTGCGAGCCCCGCGAGACCGACCAGCGCAAGCTCAGCTGAAAACCAGAAGCCAAAGGCCGCTAGGGCAGCGAGGCTAGTAAATGAGCCGATCAGGAGGGCGCTGCGCGACACGCCTTTTGCGACCGGTTTCGCCGTTCCTTCCGAGCGCGAATAACTACTGGTGGCGATCACAACCACCGCGGACATTCTGGACAGGCCATGTGCTAAGGGAAGCGCGGCGAGGGCGACGAACGGCGGAAACGCAGAGAGGCTGGCGATTTTGAGCCCCATTACGACGAAAAGCGCCACCGCACCAAAGGTGCCTAACCGGCTGTCGCGCATGACCTCAAGCATGCGCTCCCTAGTGTAAGCGCCGAGACCGTCGAACAGATCGGCCAGCCCATCTTCGTGAAACGCCCCCGTCGCAAGCAGCGTCGCTCCAATCGCAAACAACGCGCCGGTCACCGGGCCGTTAATCAGGGAGCCAATTGCGTAACCCGCGGCCCCAATACCTCCGATTAAAAAGCCCACAAGCGGATAGAACGCCGGCGCTTCCGCAAAATCCTCTTCGCTTAAGTCCATCGCGGGCAGCGGAATGCGAGTGAGGAAAATCCACGAGGCACAAATGGCTTTGAAGAGTTTTTTCACGTGTCGTTGGATCGACCAGATACGCCAGCGTCTGCGAAACTCGCCATGCCAAACAGTGACACGCTGGCGCGGATAATCGGGACGACGAGCAGCGCGCCGGTACCTTCTCCAAGTCGCATCTGAAGGTCGAGCAACGGCTTTGCCTCTAGCCATTCCAGCAGTGCAGTATGTCCGTGCTCCGCCGACTGGTGCGCATATACCATTGATGCTTCACTGTCAGGATCGATCGCTCGCGCCAGCGCAGAAGCCGCTGTCGCAATAAAGCCATCCACAACAACAACCTTCTTGGATGCGGCGGCACCAATCATGGCGCCTGCCATGATGCCAATTTCGAAGCCACCAACCTCGGCAAGTGCATCCATCGGCTCAAGCATCCCTGTCCGCGCCGCGGCGCCTTCAAGTACCGATTGCTTGTGCGTTAGTCCGGCATCATCGACCCCCGTCCCGCGTCCGACGAGATCAGCGATGAGAATACCACTCAGCTTGTGTGCGAGCAGCGTTGCCGACGACGTATTGGCAATACCCATCTCGCCAAAACACGCGATATTGGTGGTGAGCGATTGCCCATAGGATCGCCCCCGGCTGATGGCGCTTGCGGCAATCTCTTGAGTCATCGCCGGGCCTTGCGTGCTATTTGACGTGCCCGGTCCAAGGCGCATATCAATCAGGCCATCCTCGTTGACCAGAACACCTTTTACCCCACAATCGACAACAGAGACTGGGATTCCCAGTTCCCCTGCAATCGCGTTTGCCGCGGCGCCCTTCGTCAGAAAGTTGGAGACCATTTGGCCCGTCACTTCTTGGGGAAAGGCCGACACCCCTTCTTCAGCGATACCATGATCGGCTGCGAAGATTGTCAAAGAAGGGCGCAACCTCTCGGGACGGGTTTCGCCAGTTACCGTTGCCACTCTTACGGCGAGTTCTTCTAAGTGACCCAGCGAGCCAATTGGCTTAGTCTTCTGGTCGAGTAGATGCTGAAGGTTCCGCGAGTTCATCGCGCGAACATCTAGTACAATATGACATTCTGACAAGGCGGTAGCCCGGCGGACGGTATTTCTAGATTGAGACGATGGGAGCTTATCTCGGTCTTTCCCATAAGTGGTTACTATTTTGGATCAAACGAGGCGTTATATCGGAGCGTTGTCCGGTCATTCAGTGAGTCTGTGTCGCATGAACGCGGAGCGTATCTGTTGTGCCGGAAGCAGGACAACGGGACTGGCTTGGAGCGCCTGACACTTCAGATATCCGCAAAGGTGACCGGTCAAAACCGGCGACGATTAATCTGGCTCGACGGGTAGCGGAGCTGGTTGTTATTGGCCCTGCCAAGCTAGACAATTAGACAATCTGGTCGTTCGCTTTCGCTACCGGTTTGCTTGATGACGCAACTGCCCGAATTAGGCCGAGTGTGGAATCACTCCTCTTCGATTCACTAGCGTTTACAGTGGAACATCGACATGTGAGCGTTTGAGCGGCAGCGAGAGATGGCTCTTTAGTTGATGCTATAATCATTGAACGAACGACGAACAAACTAATCGTTGGTCTTCGTTTCCGAGCGCTCTGACTTTCGATAGGATTGCTGCAGCGCACAATTTGCTATTCGCCTTGGTTGAGTGAAACAAAGGGCACCATGCTCTAACTTGCTGGAGGCGATTATGCCATCAAGTTCAGAGAACGACATCAATCTGTTATTCGGCCAATGGCTCAGCCAATGGGAGGACCTTACAAACTCCATGGCCAACACGCTGATGCGTACCGACCAATACGGTAAAGGCCAGAATGCGGCGCTGAACACCACTTTGGCTATGCGCAAGTCCGTCCAAAAACAGATGGCTCGCTTGCTTGAGGCTTCCAACATGCCGAGCCGAGAGGAAGTGTCTGAGTTACACGGGGCGGTCGGCAAGATGGATCAGCGATTGGCCCGGGTTGAGCAACTCCTTGAGCAACTTGTTGAAGCCCAGATTGGCGAGGCGGCGACCAAAGATCCGGTACGATTTCAGATGCCGCCGCGAACCCGCAAGCCATCACATACGCAGCTCAGCGCAAAGTCTCCAAAAGAGAAGGCGAGCACAAAGCGGGCCCGCAAGCCATGAACGACACGAAACATGTGCCTCTCGCGTCTCAAGTTGAGACGCTCATTCGAAGAACGATCAATCGCAATCTCAAGGGCCTTGAGCATATTCGCTCTAGCCCGCCGCAAATTGGTGTTTCCGCTAAGGAACTGGTGCTCGATCGCGGCGCGCTGAGGCTCTATCACTATCGTCCGCTGGCCGATGAGATTTACCGAACGCCGATTCTCACGGTGATGGCAACCACCAATCGCGGTTCGATCTTTGATCTGATGCCTGGCCACAGCTTGGTCGAATACCTGCTGCGCCAAGGTTACGACATGTACATGATCGATTGGCAGCCACCACTTCCGCATGAAAAGGAATTGAGCCTCGAACATTATGCGCAGACGTTTATTGCGGAGAGCATCGCCAAGGTCTTGAAACGTTCAGGAGAGCCCGATGTCACTTTGATGGGCTATTGTATGGGCGGTGTGCTTTCCGTTATTTATCAATCACTCAATCCGCAGGGTCCGGTCAAAAACCTCGTGACGTTCACAACGCCGGCGGATTTCAGCAAAATGAATATGTTCAATGTATTGGCGTCGAAAAAGCACTTTGACGTGGATCGGCTGGTCGAAGCCGTAGGCAATGTCTCGGGTGAGATGGTCTTTAGCGGTTTTGCCATGCGCGCGCCCTCGGAGGCGACAGCGGCCAACGCGCGCCTTTGGGACAATATGTGGAACGACGCTTTTGTCGACAGCTTCCGCAAGATCGACAAATGGGCGGTAGATATGCTGCCACTGGCCGGCGAGTATTTTCGCGACACTATCAAGCAATTGCTGTGGGCCAACGGTCTGATCGAAGGAAGTCTTGAGGTCGGCGGGCGCGTCGCTGATCCAAAGACAATATCGGTTCCGTTCCTTCACGTCATTGCACGGCACGACAACCTGGTCCCTTACGAGGCCTCTCATCCTTTGATCGATTTGATCGGCTCTGAGGACAAGCAGGAGATCGTGCTCAAAGGCGGACATGTCAGTCTAGTCGCGGGCCCAAATGCCGCCAAGCGCTTGTGGCCGAGCATTGATACCTGGTTGCAAGAGAGATCTCTATGACTGACCTTCTTGATGAAGTTGCACTACGCCCGATTACGCGCAGCGATGAATCCGCAATCCGGGCATTCGTGCAGGATCTTCCCGAAGTCGATCAGCTGTTTACGCGCCGCGACCTGACTGAACCTCGCGTTATAGAGGCTTGGTTGGATGCCATCGATGCGGGTGAAATTCACTCTGATCTTGCGCTAAGGGATGACACGATAGTGGGGTTCAATGCGCTGGTTACCCAGCCAAAGTCGTGGTCATCTCATGTCGGCGAAATTCGGGTGATGGTATCAGAAAGGCAGCGTCGTCTTGGTGTCGGCAGAGCGTTGGCCGATGCCGTGCTGACTCGCGCGATTGAACTGGGATTGAAAAAGCTGACCGCATCGATGACAGTCGATCAGCGTAGTGCGATCGCCTTGTTCGAGGGAATGGGATTTCGCGGCGAGGCTTTGCTGCGCGACCATGTCCAAACCAAAGGTGGGGAGCGCTTCGACCTCGCAATATTCTCTCACGATGTTGCGGAAGCTCAACTGCGCCGCTCAATGCTCGGCATGGAGGGCTAATCGATGCAAGTTAAAGCGAGAGTTGAAGACATGGATCAAGATAAGGCTCTGCCCGATTTGGATCGCGTTGCAGAGTCAATTAGAGCGCCGTCTCTAGCGCTGGCTATGACCGAGGCGCTCAGAGCCGTCGCGGAGCTTTCCTTGCTGCCGGCTTCAAGCTTGAGGTTGCTTAAGGCACCTCGCGGAGACGGCCATCCTGTGCTTTTCTTGCCAGGTTTCCTTACCTCAGATTTGTCCACTACGATGATGCGAAGTTATCTCTCCGCCATTGGCTACAACACCTATCCTTGGGAGCTTGGCCGCAATTTAGGTATAAGGACAACAGGTTTGGAATGGGGCCGGGTGAGACAACGGGTCGAAGCTCTGGCGCTAGAAGCGGGAACACAGGTCAGCCTAGTAGGCTGGAGTCTTGGCGGAATAATGGCTCGGCGTGTGGCGCGCCATATACCTCAACACGTGCGGCAGGTTATCACTTTGGGTAGCCCCTTTACCGGCAACCCTATGGCGACAAATGCAACCCATCTCTACCAGACAATTACGGGCGATTACCTCAATAGGCCAGACGCAAAGGCCCGGTATGCTGATGAGACAAAGCCTGTACCCGTGCCCTCGACCGCAATCTACTCACGGCAGGACGGTGTCACTGCGTGGCAGAACTGCATTGATGCTAGAGAGGATGGCCAAACCGAGAATGTTGAACTCTACAGCAGCCATATGGGTTTGCCATTCAATCCGGCTGTATGGTTCGTGATTGCTGACCGCTTGGCGCAACCAAAAGGCCAATGGAAGCCGTTTGATCGAAGTGGGCGAAGGCGCCTTTATTACCCCACTCAGACTGACTAGCGCGCAAAGCTCGCCGTCTTTAGAAACCGGCCGCCCGTCAAGGTGGTGAGTGGAGCGAAAAGAAACACGCCAGAACAGATTATTGTGATGCTGCTCAAGGCCGAGGTTCGGCTTTCTCAAGGAGAGAAGCTCGGCGGCATTTGTGGATTGCTGGGCGTAACGGAGCAAAGCTAATACTGCTCTGGCGAAGTGAGTATGGAGGCTTGAAGTTCAGCCAGGCGCTCAAGCTCAAGGACCTGAAGAAAGAGAACCAGGGGTTGCGCAAGGTAGTCTCTGACCTGACGCTGGATGCTCTATTCCTCAAGGAGGTTATTGAGCGAAAGTGTTGAGGCTTTCGCGGCGGAGGCTGAAGCGCCTCCGCCAAGACCATTTAAAGGCTTTTGAGGGCAACAAGAACACCTTATCGATCGGCGCAGACCAGTTCCGTGGAGGCGGGAGTAGTGGTCTGCGAAAAAGCTAAAAAGTGTAGCCGATAAAAATTCCGAGGGTCGCTTGGTTTTCAGATCCGCGCTCTTGGACGAGAGATGAGTCGGCAATATCTCCTATGAGGCGATCGTACCCGGCAAACCCGACCAGCGAAAAATTATTTCCCAGCGGTAACAAGACAGAAGCTCCCAAGCCGACACTGTTGAGACCGCCATCGGCATCAAACTCGCTGATTCCAGAAGCAACCGATTGAGCAGGCGCAATATCGAAAAACGCGCTGTTGAAGGCGTCGTCGCCATAGCTGATTTCAGGTCCGACCGAAAAGAAGCCTGTCTGCCCAAAGGCGGAGAATGTGCTGTTATATTTGAGTTCAGCCTCGCCAACGAGACCCTCGTGACCATTGACGCCCTGCCGTACAGCGACCTTGCCGCTGAACTGCCCTGTTGAGTATTGAACGAACCCGCCAGCTTCGATGGTGAAATCGACATCGCCTAGCCCGATTAACTCGTCGGTTGCGTCAAGGAGTCCAAGTGGATTGCTTCCGTCCTCGTCGCGTCCGAAGTTGAACCCGATCGACGGACCCGCCTTAAAGCCGCCGCCGTTGACCACATTAACTTCAATACCTTGGACGTTTACGTTGACCAGATCGTCATATTGAATCGCTAGGTTT
>JBCDKX010000019.1:0-26424 GCA_038746055.1 Pseudomonadota bacterium | reverse complement strand
TCGCCAGGACCGCTCTGCGCTTAACGCCTATCTGGGGCCGAGCCGCGGGGGCAGCGGTCCGTCAGCGATCGGAGTGACGCGTCGGGCGGATTACTTTGTAACGCCGCTGTTCGTCAGCTCAGATTCTCGTAACTTTGAAGAGCGCAAATCGGAAATCTACAAGATGCTGGGCGAAACTCTAAACCGCGCTGAAGCGGAAGGCATTGATATTGTTGCAGGTCAATATGGGTTAGAAACTGTGACCCGCGCCAATATGTTTGAGCTTCCGCTTATGGGTGGTAACCGTCCCGACACTAATCGTGTGCAAATCTATGCCCGCATTCCCTTGCGCGGCGATGACCCGAAGGTCAGCAAGACGGCTGAGCGCATCAAGGAATTTGGTGAGGCAATCCCTGCCACCGGGCGTTCCTTTATCGATATCGGCAACACCAGCCTAGCGATCGATGATCCCGAGCAATATCGTAAGGATGTGGTTGCCCATATCGCCAAGGAAGCGACTGCCTATGCCAGAGCATTCGGCAGCGATTATGGCGTATCAATCACCGGCCTTCACGGTGATCTCTATTTTCAGCAATCGAGCGAAACCGAGGTGTTTCTCTATATTGAGCACACCTTCGAAATTGCGCCAAAATAGGAAAAGTAAATAAGCGCTCTTGCGAGGCATTTGCAAGTAGGCCATAGTGGTTATTCCGCGTAGCCGACTCGCAAGGAAACCTATGCCTCAAAGCCGCACACCAACATCCGCCTCTCGAGCTATTATTGAGGAGCTGGCGCAGCCGCGTCTTCTGCAATCATTGGGTCCGATCGCTTCGCGGTTTGTCTATTCCTTGCGGCTAGTCGCCCTCCATCAGCGGGTGAAGCGCGATCCAGTGCCCGAGCTTGCAGCGCGACTAAGTAGTGTTGAGGTCGCAGCCAAAGCGCTTGCTCTTGCTCATACAGTCTCCGCTGTGTGGCCGGAAGACATACATGTATCGCGCTTTTGCTGCTGCAAGCTGACCCATGATGAGGCAACGATTGCCGAACTGATAGACGCTGCGAGTGAACAGGATCGCGCGGCATTCAACCGCGCGGCTGATGGCCTAATCCGCCCGGACCGGATTTCCAGGCTGTGGGATAGCGCTGTCAACCTGGTCGAAGCAGATCTGAGTGCGGTCTGAGCTTGACTACGTAGCAAAAGCATAGCGGACCCTCTATCTTCCAACTATTTATCGCTGAAATACGATAGCTTATCAATGACTTGATATAGGCGATATCTGAATAAATGACTGCCTGTGATGGGTATCACAGTAAATCTCAGTTCCTTGGCTATCTATTAATTAGATGCACAAATCACTGAATTATTTACTGGGGGTTCATCATGAAGTTTATTCTACCGCTGTTGTTTGGTTTCGGTTTAGTGGGATGCACCACAGTGCAGATCGATCCCAATGACTCTACACCACCACAACTTACCGTTACTTTCAGTGGTCCTGATAACATTGAGCAAGTCGATAACGCGGCGGGTTCAACGCTGACTGAGCGCAAGCGGATCATCAGCTCACAGATCATCAATGGCGAACGCATTGTCTTGTCTGGTAGTGAAGCCTTGCGTATCTCGCTCACCGGTGTCGATGAAGAAAGTGGGATTGACGATTTCACGTTTGAGATGCGGTTTGCAGGCCGCTGCTCGTTTGCATTTCAAGGTCCTGTCCCTGCAGTCGAGCCGTTGCGTGTCACAATCAGCCGCGCGACCACTGTCAACCGGACAAGCGCCGGTGATACTTTTAATCGCTGGTCAGTCGGCTACGATATTCTTGGCGATGAGGTTTGGAGCAGGAGCCGCCGTTGCAACGGTGCTGGTATTGGCGACTTTGCGGTCGGACGTATCTTTGGCATGCAAGCAGACGACCCCGCGACTGAAGGGAACGATCGCAACATCGTCGGTCGATATACGGCGGTCGTTCGCAATGGTGCGGGAGTTGAGACCTTTGCGACTGGCATTGTCGAGATTGAGGAATATGGCATTCGTTTCCGGGATCCGAATCTCTAGACTTTCAATCATTGGAGCGATCAGGACGATCCACAGAGCCTAGTCTGAAAAGATCGGACAACAGCTCTGCGGATCGTCCGAACGTCCTTGCAGCAAAGCGCGCAGGGCTTTACCGCCAGCGCCCATGGTAACCACGCGTTTCGCTCCTTCACCCACGGGCCGGCTGCACGTCGGCAATATCCGCACAGCGCTTCACAATTGGATGCTCGCCCAGAACGCTGGTGGTGAGTTTATCTTGCGGATCGATGATACCGATGCGGAGCGTTCGCGTGAGGAATATGTCGAAGCGATCCGTGCGGACCTCGAGTGGCTTGGGCTGGAGTGGACGCGTGAAGAGCGGCAATCGACGCGGCTCCAAGCCTATGAAGCGGCGTTTGACAAATTGCGCGCTGCCGGGAGGATTTACCCTGCCTATGAAACCCAGCAGGAGCTGGAGCTTAAGCGCAAGGTGCTGCTCGGGCGCGGCCTGCCGCCGATTTATGATCGCGGCGCGTTGCAGCTGACTGACGCAGAGCGCGCCGCAAAAGAGGCAGAAGGCGTCCAGCCGCACTGGCGCTTCAAGCTCAATCATGACGAGGCGATTGAGTGGATTGATGGAGTGCGCGGTAAGACCAAGTTTGACGCGAAGCTCTTGTCAGACCCCGTGATCCGCCGCGCGGATGGCTCATGGCTCTACATGCTCCCCTCAACGGTTGATGATGTCGATATGGGCGTCACCCAGGTGCTGCGCGGGGAGGACCATGTGTCCAACACCGCGGTGCAGATCCAGATGTTCACCGCTATGGGCGCAGCCCCACCAACCTTTGCCCACGAGGCGCTGCTGGTCGGTAAAGAGGGCAAATTGTCAAAGCGCCTGGGGTCACTTGGCTGCGATACTTTCCACGAGAAAGGCGTTGAGCCTGAGGCGATCATTGCGCTGCTTTCGCGCCTTGGCACTTCGCTTCCGGTGGAGCCGATTGCGGATCGCGCTAAGCTGCTTGAGACATTTGACCTTGGTACCTTTGGCCGAGCGCCTGCGAAATTCGACGATGCGGAATTGGAGCGGGTCAACACGGCGATTGTGCACGCGATGCCGTTTGATGCGGTGAAGGATCGCTTGCCAGCAGGAATGGACGAGGCAGGCTGGCATGCCGTTCGGCCGAATATTTCGACTGTCGGCGAAGTCGCCGAATGGTGGCGGCTGGTCACTGGCCCGATTGAGCAACCTGAGTTTTCGGATGAGGACAAAGATTACCTTAGTCAGGCGGTCGAAACGCTCACATGGAGTGATGACCCTTGGGGGGCGCTGACCGCGGCGCTGAAAGAGGCCACGAGCCGCAAAGGTAAACAACTGTTCCTGCCACTACGCCAAGCGCTCACCGGTATGAACCACGGCCCCGATATGGGCGAATTGCTGCCGCTGATTGGCGAAGAAGAGGCGAGGGCTCGGATGGAAAAGGCTGCGTCATGAAGTATTTTGCCACAGCCGTCGCTTCAATGTTCTTGTTCGCACCAAGCCTGCAAGCAAAGTCCCTAAGCTGCCCGCCAGCCGAAACGGCTGAGGCAGAAGTTGAACAGACCATACGTGACTTCTTCGACACTTTGCGCGGTGAGGGCGAGTTGGCGTTTGAAGATGTCACGACGCCGACAATGTACTCGTTCGATGTCGGACAGCGATTTGAAGGGCGTGAGCTCGCCGATTTGATCATCGAGGCGCTTGAGGAAGGGGTGGAGATCAATTGGACGCTTGGTCCGATGGATACCGAAGTGGCTTGCAAGGTCGCATGGGCGCAGTGGGAGAATACCGGCAGCGCGGGAACGCCTCCCGATGTGCGCCCCGTACGTTGGCTAGAATCTGCGGTGCTGGTTCACGAGGATGGACGCTGGAAAATCGACTTCTTCCATTCGCAGCGGGCGCGTGGCTCGTGAAGCGAGAGAGTTAAAGCCCAATCGATGTTGTGCGACGAAATATCCTAGTTAATTCGCAGTCATCGTCCGTAAAAAGAACAAGCGAATGGCGTGGGTTATCTTCATCGATCCAGTGCGAAGCGTCGCCTTCACCACAATGAAATGGAGCGTTGCCTTGACGTCGTGTTCTGCTTGGAAGCCTTACCCAACCTTCCCTTTTTAGGACAACATTCGCGCGGGCCAACTTCATGTCAACCGAGACACCAGCATAGTTGTCGAAATCCTGGTCCGCTGTTTTCCAGAAGACTGCGGTCAAGCCGCAAACAGTCGCCAAGATCAGGGCAAGAGCAAGAAGTCTCACTTTTGGCTAGCCCTCATACTTTTCCAGCTCATCGCCTGCGAGCGTCACCACATGCAGCAAATTTGTGCTACCGCGCGTCCCAAATGGAACACCCGCAAGCACAATCTGCTTCGAGCCCGCTTCGCCAAAACCATGGCGTAGGGCCATGCGTTTGCCTTTGCCGATCATCTCCTCAAAGCTGCCGATGTCTTTCGTCACCACCGCATGCGCACCCCACAATAGCGCGACCCGGCGGGCGGTTTGCATATTGGGGGTGAGCACCAGGATCGGCGTGCGCGGGCGCTCGCGGCTGACCCGGCGTGCGGTGGAGCCGCTTAGGGTAAAGACCGTAATCGCGGTGATCGGCACGGTATCGGCGATGGTCATGCAGGAGTGGGCAAGTGCATCGGAGGTGGTGGGATCGGGCTGCGTTTCGAGCAGGCGCACGCGCTCTTTGTAACCCTCATCGCTCTCAATCTGGAGCGCAATGGAGTTCATCATAGCGACCGATTCCTCTGGCCATTCGCCCGCAGCACTCTCGGCGGAAAGCATCACTGCATCTGCCCCGTCATAGACCGCATTGGCCACATCGGAGACTTCGGCGCGGGTGGGCGTCGGGCTTTCGATCATGCTTTCGAGCATTTGCGTGGCGACAATCACGGGCTTGCCTGCGCGCCGCGTCGCATTGACGATGCGTTTCTGCAACGGCGGGACTTCGAAGGGTTCAAGCTCTACGCCCAGGTCCCCGCGCGCGACCATAATCCCATCAGCCTGATAGATAATCTCTGACAGGCGATTGACGGCCATGGGCTTTTCAATCTTCGCGCATAGCGCGGTGTTTGAGCCTTTATGCGCGGTAATGAGTTTGCGTGCCTCAGCTAAATCCTCGGCCCGCTGAACAAAGCTCAGCGCAATCCAATCAGCGCCCTGTTCAACCGCGAAGGCCAGGTCCTTGCGATCCTTGTCAGTGAGCGCCGGGATCGGCACTTCGGCATCAGGCACATTCACGCCCTTGCGGTCAGAGATCACTCCGCCCACTTCGGCTGAGCAGAAGATGCGGTGTTCGTCCGCCTCCTTCACGACAAGCCTGATCTTGCCATCGTTGATGAGCAGACGCTGGCCGCGCTCCATAATGCCAAACAGCTCAGGGTGGGGCAGATATACGCGGGTTTCATCGCCCGGTTTAGGATCGCGGTCGAGCGTGAAATGGCCCGAATGGCGGATCACTGCGCGCCCGTCCTTAAATTCGCCAACGCGTAATTTTGGCCCCTGAAGATCGGCGAGGATCGCGATGGGCCGGGCAAATTCCTCCTCCAGCGCGCGGATCGTTTTGATCGCCTCGGCGTGGTCAGCATGCGTCCCATGGCTCATATTGACGCGAAACGCATCAGCGCCCGCTTTGAAGAGCTTGCGCAGCATTTCTGGCGAGCGGCTTGCTGGGCCAATTGTCGCCAAAATCTTGACCTTGCGCCCCCGTGGGTCAATGCGCGGGTCAATCTGATTGTTATCTTGGCCGGTCTTGGCAATGTTGGTCATGGCGCCCCTGGATCCCTTGGCTCTTCCATTGATATCCCTGCTATGACACAGCATTATTGCAACTCAAGGAAAAGCCAGCATGAATACGAAATCAGGCGAGGATAGCCTCGCGCAACTGGATGACGCGGTCGCGGCGGCAGCCTTCCGGCGGCTAGTGCGCCATCTTCAGCACCGCCACGATGCACAGAACATTGAGCTCATGGGCCTTGCGGGATTTTGTCGCAATTGTCTGTCAGATTGGATTCGCGATGCTGGCTATGAGGGCGACAAGGCGGCTGCGCGCGCGCTGATTCACGGCATGCCAATGGACGAATGGAAAGCGACACGGCAAAAACCGGCTACCGAGGAACAGCTTGCGGCAATGAAGGCGAGTGTTGCGCTCAACAAACAGGACTAGGCTGCGTCTCCAGCACTCTCCAACCGATAAAGTTCAATTTCGCCATATTTCTTGGGCAGCAGCACGCGGCCGACGGAGGTGAAAGCGCATTCCTGGCAATTGTCCATCAGTAGCGCCGCGGCAAAGCTCTCGGTGCAATAGACCCCGCCGACCGGCGTGATTGGCTCGATCCGCGCGGTACGGTTGACCTCACCACCATACCAGAGCCGGTTGCCTGTAATCCGGTCCGTGCCCACCCAAATGGGGCCGTAATGGACCCCCAGCCGCATCCCTGCGACCGCGCCGGAGGGGACCAGGCCGCGCGGTATGTCGGAGAGTGCATCCTGCAAGGAGAGCGCAATGGATGCAGCCTTGCGCGGCTGATCAACAATTGCATAGATCGCATCGCCCCAAGTGTTCCGAAATTCGACATGGTCGCCATATTCGTGGAGCACCTGCGCGATCCGGCCCATCACAGTGTGCATGAATTCTGGCATTTCACGCTCACCCAGCCGCGAAAAGCCTTTGTAATCGGCAAAGATGATAGAGCGGATTTCGCGTTTGGTTCCATCGCCGATCTTGGCCCGCTTGGGAAAACGCAAATTGCGCGGCACATTGCCGGCTGGGATCGTGACCGTTTGGCGGCCCAGATCCTGCCACAGCTTCATATCCGCCTTGGTCCCTGCCTTGCCAGTTACGGAAAAACTCGCAAATTCATCTGATACGACGGCGATCTGATAGGCCTCGCAGTGGCGCTTTTCCGCGCGCAGGAGCGCCAATCCCATGGCATAAAGCGTATTATAGGCGAATTGGTTGTCATCGCCGACATATTCACCCGGTGTCGCGAAATAGATCGTATTGGCCTGATTGCGACAGGCGTAATAGCGGCTCTCCCAATCATGTCCGCCAGAGGTTACACTCTCCTCGATGAAGTCTTCTTCAGCGAAGGGAAGCACCACATTGAGCTCTGCCCCGCGCTCCAGCAGCACTTCGGCAATAACGATATCTGCACCGCATGCCAGCGGACCATAGGCAACTGAGATATCGAGTTCTTCAAGGTGATTGCTCACGCGCTGCGCTAGGGAGGTTTCGGCATCGCTTCCGCTGTTGAACATGTGGCCACAGAATACGGCGACATTGCCGCTTGTATTGGTCTCACTAGGGACCGCCTCAAGCTCGTCTGGTGTCATGTCCACTGGCCTACCCCCCAATGCCGTGTCCTGTGCGGTCGCAATTCTACAATATCGTGAGGGCCGTGCAAGTTGTGGGTAGATTGGTGGAGAAAGCGCGACTCCAAAGCTGGACGGTTTGTGCACTCCTGTTAGAGCGCTGCCGAGACTTGCAACCGATTCTATTGGAGTAACTGAGACGATGGCCGAAGCCACCGATGACCGCCTACGCTTATTGATCGAGCGGATTGAACGCCTCGAAGAAGAGAAGAAAGGCATCGCCGATGATATTCGTGATGTTTACGCCGAGGCCAAGGCGGTTGGGTATGACACCAAGATCATGCGTCAGGTCATCAAGCTGCGCAAAATGAAGCCAGATGAGCGTAGCGAGCAGGATATGGTGTTGGAGACCTATAAGGCTGCGCTCGGCATGGGGTGACAGGGTGTCACTGTCCATTGAATTCTCTCCAAAGTGTTTTAACTTAATAATACACTCAAACAGGGAGAATTGCATTGCCAGGAGAATGGAAAGACGCGCGAGGCGTGTTGGTTACCACTACGCCGAGTGTTGAAGGCCGTCCGGTACAGGAATATTGCGGGATTGTGGTCGGCGAAGTGATCGTCGGCGCAAACCTGTTCCGGGATCTCTTCGCGAACATTCGTGATATCGTTGGCGGTCGGTCGGGCAGCTACGAGCGCATTCTCAAGCAGGCACGCGATGAAGCCATTGCCGAATTGCAGTCCGAAGCGGCCAGCAAGGGCGCTAATGCGGTTATTGGCGTTGACCTCGATTATGAGGTGGTGGGCGACACAGGTTCGATGCTGATGGTATCTGCCAGCGGGACTGCGGTCAGAGTCTAGCGCAAATGCACGTCCAACTCGTCTGATCTTCCATTAATGGCGCATTGCCCTACGGTTCAGTCACTTCCTGCTCTTTAGCCGGCTCAATTGCGCTGGCTACAAGCACATTGTTGGTATCGCGCGCATTCTGTGCCTGTAGTAAACGATATTGGCTGATTAGCCTGTCGATTTCTACAAGCTTGCTTTCCAAGTTGCTTTTTACAGGACCATCTGTTCCTTCGTCCGCGAGTAGGGCTGCGATGCGCTCTCGCTCTGGTAGAAGAGCTGACACAGCGGTGTCATAGTTGATGCTGTCGATAATCCTGGTTGATCCTTCTTGATCGGCTGCGGCTTTTGCCAGAAGCTGAACCCCTTTCTGAAACGAACAAGCTTGATGATACTCATTCGCGCGTCTGATCATGTCATCGGCAGTGTAATTGGTTGTCTTTTCCGACCGCAGGGCTTCCATCTCGGTTAGCAGTCGAGCGCGTTCGGTATCCATCGCTTGCGTGATCGCACTAACCAGCTGGTTTTGATAGACATTCGCATCGATATTTGTTCGGGTGGCGGTTGAAAGGCCTGCGAGTCCTCCGAGGATTGACTTTGCCTGCTCGCCGCCAACTATAGTGCTCGAAATCGAAAAGCCAGAACTAAGGAAGTCGAGCAGGCCTCCAACGACTGCACGATCCGAGTAGATCCCCGCCTTTTCCTTTTCGCAGATCAAGTCTGCGTGAGTCAGAATGGCGGCTTGAAGTCGGTTTCTGGCAACTCTCTTATTCTCGCTGCTATCGCCGTCAGTTGCTTCTTTATACGCTGTCTTTGGATCGTCATTATTGAATTTAAAACAGTCAAGGTCGATAGCCAAAGCTAGATCTTCCTTCAGCGGTGAGATCAACTTGCATTCTGGATTTTGCAGATCATCATAGGCAACTACAGATGCGGGATTAACTCGAGCGCTCTGCCTTACTTTGGCGCAGCCGGAAATCGCAACTGATCCCGCAACTAATATTATTAGCGATAGCCTCATCATTTTCTCTATCCCCCAGTCATATTGGGCAACGAGACTATAATCAAATAAATTAGTCAATAACTTATATGAGTTTTTCTCATGAGATTTATTGGAGCTGCCCAGCCAGTGCGGCAATACTGATTGCGGTCGCGTTGTGGGCTGCGTGCAGTACGATAGCGGCCCAGAGTGCAAAGCGTACTCTGACATAGCCGAGCATCATTCCAAGCACGAACTGCGGAAGGACCAGCGGAAGCAGAACGGCCAGCGAGCCCTCGTCGAAATTAGCGAGATGGACCAGCGCGAAAGCCAGAGTTGAGAACCAGAAGAGTGCAGGGAAGGCTCGGGCGAACCAGCCCATCGGTCCGGCATTGCGCAGCAGTACCAATGCTAAACCTGCACCGATCAAGGCTGCGACGACAAACAAGGCTCCAAGAGCCGGCTCAGCGGCGTGGGTCAGGATAAAGCCGCTGGCCCCAACGGCAAGCGCCAGAAGCGCGTTAAACGGACCAGGCTTTCCCGACAGCCAGCCGCGAAAAGCGAGCTCTTCCATCACTGGAGCCCCAATGACCACGAGCAGCACAATCTGCCAGGTGATCTCCATATCGGCGAGGGCGGTTTCAGGGATATCGATGCCAATCGCGACCAGTACACTGGCAAGCCCGATTAACACCGCCATAATTGCCATATCGAGCGCATAGATGCGCAGCAGAACTGTAAAAGCACCACGGTTCTGTATGCTCACATCAAGATTGGGGCGTTTGAGAAATGTGCCAAAGCGCCGCCATTCATCGGCGACACTGGCAGCTGGCGCACTTTGCGTTTGGGCTACGCTGACATCGCCGAAGGTGGCCTCGATTTCAGGTCCAGTCATCGGATTAGAGAGAGGGGTTGTCGTCATATCGCTCATGGGGCTAATGCAAAGCCTCTAATTCACCCTTAAGCGTGCCGGAAAATGCCGTCACGTGCAGAAGAGTTTTTATGGCAGGCCATTCCAAATTTAAGAACATCATGCACCGCAAGGGTGCGCAGGACAAGAAGCGCTCAAACCTGTTTTCCAAGCTAAGCCGTGAGATCACAGTTGCGGCCAAAATGGGTGCGCCGGACCCTGATATGAATCCGCGCCTGCGCCTTGCGATCAACACCGCCAAGGGCCAATCCATGCCCAAGGACAACATCCAACGGGCAATTGATAAAGCGTCTGCGGCCGATGGCGAGAACTATGAAGAAGTGCGCTATGAAGGTTATGGTCCGGGCGGCAGTGCGATCATCGTCGAAGCCCTGACCGACAATCGCAATCGCACAGCGACAGCTGTGCGCACAGCCTTCAGCAAGAATGGCGGCAATCTCGGCACCGAAGGATCGGTCGCGCACGGGTTTGAGCGGGTTGGCTATATTGAATATGCCTCGGAGTCTGGAGATGAAGACACCGTGTTTGAAGCCGCTATGGAGGCGGGCGCAGAAGACATCGAATCCTCCGAGGACGGCCATAGTATCTGGACAGCAGCCGAAGAGCTTCACGGTGTTTCATCAAGCCTCGAGAAGGCGCTTGGAGAGGCCAAAGAGGTCAAACTTGCGTGGAAACCCAATCTCACCGTCGACATGGACGAAAAGGGCGCAGGCACGCTGCTTAAGCTCATTGACGCGCTCGAAGACGATGATGATGTGCAAACTGTCTGGGGCAATTACGCCATCAGCGACGATGTGATGGAGAAACTCGACGCTTGATTAAGCTTGAGTGGCTCTATCTCGCTGCGCTACTCGCGGCATTTGCGCTGGCTATTGCCTGGCGGCTGGGCTGGATGGTGGGTCTTTCTTGATTATCCTTGGTCTTGATCCCTCACTATCGTGCACCGGTTGGGGCGTAATCCGTTCTGACGGTTCGCGCCTCACCCATATTGCCAATGGTCAGATCAAAACAAACACCAAAGCGCCTGTGGTTGAGCGTTTGGCGCTGCTTTATGCTGAGATTGCAAGCGTGATTGCCGAGCATTGCCCGCACCGCGCGGCGTGCGAAGAAGTCTTTGTGAACGATAACCCCAAATCCACCCTCAAGCTCGCGCAAGCGCGCGGAAGCGTTTTGGCAGCTTGCGGCGGTGCGCAGTTGGGCGTTAACGAGCACGCGGCCCGGCTGGTTAAGAAGTCTGTGGTGGGAACTGGCGGAGCCGATAAAGCTCAGGTGGCGACCATGGTAAAAGTGCTGCTACCAGGCGTCAAAATCACCGGGGCCGATGCAGCCGATGCGTTAGCGGTTGCGATTGCAGATGCGCACCTCAAATAACAGGATAGGAAGGCAAAATGACCATCCACTTTTATGGCATTCCCAATTGCGATACCGTCAAGAAGGCGCGCAAGTGGCTGGACGCGCAAGGGCTCGAGTACGCCTTTCACGACTATAAGAAGGAAGGCGCTGACGCAGCCAAAGTAGCGGCATGGATCGCGGATAAAGGCGTTGATGTGGTGCTTAACAAACGCGGCACGACTTTTCGCAAGTTGTCTGATGCTGAGAAAGCGAGTGCAAGCGACAGTCATAAAGCTGCAAGCTTGCTCGTTCAGCACCCCTCCATGATCAAACGGCCAGTGGTCGAACATGCCAAGGGCATCCTCGTGGGTTTCAAGGAAGATGAATGGTCCGCAAATCTGTTATAGGCGCACTTGCAGCGCTGCTTATGGTTCCTGCTCCCGCAATGGCTGACAATGACCCCCTGATAATCGCCCACCGCGGTGCAAGCGGTGACCGGCCTGAGCATACGCTCGCCGCCTATGAGCTCGCGATTGATCAGGGTGCAGATTACGTTGAACCTGATCTGGTGGTGACCAAGGATCTGGTACTCGTCTCGCGTCATGAAAATGAGCTTTCGGGCACCACTGATGTGGCAGGCCGCGAAGAATTCGAGCATCTTCGGCGTGAAAAGACGATCAATGGCAGGCGCGTGGCTGGTTGGTTTGCAGAGGATTTTACGCTGGCTGAGTTGCGTACATTGCGCGCGAAGGAACGTGTGCCATCCAGCCGCCCGGCTAATGTTCGCTTCGATGGGCTTTATCAGGTGCCGACGCTCGAGGAGGTCGTGAAGCTGGTTCGTGCCAAGGAAGCCGAGACCGGCCGGAAAATCGGCCTTTATCCTGAAATCAAGACGCCCAACTTCCTACTGGAAGTTGAAGGCATTGATATGGTCGATCTGCTCCTGCGCGAGCTGCGCGACTTGGGAATTGAGCCAGGCGACCCGATCTTTGTTCAGTGTTTTGAGGTTGGCACTTTGCGCCGCCTCAACCAGCGTAGCGACTATAAACTCGTTCAGCTTATCGCGCCTGAAGGCGGTCCGGTGGATGAGCCCGATATGCGCTATACTGAGATGATCAGCCCAAGCGGGCTCGAAGAGCTTGCGACCTATGCCGATGGGATTGGGCCATGGCTAGGTCATGTGCTTGACCCGCAAAGCATGCAGCCGACTTCGCTGGTGCGTGATGCACAGGCGCTGGGCCTGAAAGTTCACCCGTGGACGCTGCGCAAGGAAAACGGCTTTCTCCCATCCGATCTGCAAAATGAGGGTGGCCCTGCGGCAGATGGCAAATGGCGTATGCTGTGGCAGGCAGCTGTTGCCAGCGGAGCCGACGGTTTCTTCACTGATAATGTGAAGGAGTTTGTGGCTTTTGCGGGGCAAGAGGATGGCGGCTAAAGACGGCGTATTCGCGCAGCTGCCGCGTGATAGGCCGATCATCGTCTTTGATGGCGTGTGCGTCCTCTGCACCGCCAATGCGCGGTTTGTACTGAAGCATGACGAGAAAGAGCGGTTTCGGCTCGCCGCTATGCAAAACGCAGCGGGAGCGGCAATCATGCGTCATGCAGGGCTCGATCCAGCGAATCCTACCAGTTTTATTCTGCTTGATGCGCAGCATGAGGGTGGGCGGATCTGGATGAACAGCGATGCAGTGCTGCATATGTGGTCTGAGCTCGGTTGGCCCTGGCGTGCTGGCGTTGTCTTCCGGCTGATCCCGCGGTTCCTACGTGATCCGATTTACAGGCTGATCGCGTGCAATCGCTACCAGTGGTTCGGCCAGCGTGAGGAATGCTGGGTGCCAACCCCAGAGCAGGCGTTGCGTATTCTTTAGCTAGCGGGCTCTGCGCGCGCTCAAGATATAGTTGAGCGCTTCCTCATCCGATAAATGCAAACCCTTGCCCGGGCGCCATGAGATGCCGCGCCGTTCGATCATTTCGAGTCCCACTTGGCCAAGCAGCTCTACCAGTTCTTCCGGCGTGATGAAGTCTTCCCAATGGTGTGTGCCCTTGGGTACATAGCCGACCGCTTCTGCAGCCCCGACCAGAAGCAGGCGCGAGGCTGGAGTGCGATTGGGTGTGGAAAGGACTAGCAAGCTTCCTGGGGCCATGCGCTCTGCCACATCGGCGAGAAAGGCGCGCTTGTCCGCGACATGCTCGATCACCTCTAGGCTGGTGACCAGATCGAAGGTGCCAATGTCGAGCTGCGCGACTTCGCCCGCCATATAGCGAATGTTGAGACCGCTGGCTTCGGCGTGAGCGCTGGCAGCGGCGACATTGTCGCTAGCCGCATCAACGCCGGTTACTGCGGCCCCGAGCCGCGACAAGGGCTCGCACACCAGCCCAGCACCGCAGCCAATATCGAGCGCAGACTTACCCGCAAGAGGCTTATTGCTCTGGGTATCGGCGCCGAAATGTGCATCTACAGCCGCGCGGATAAACTCAAGGCGCACCGGGTTCACCTGATGCAGGCTCGCCATTTTACCCCTGGGATTCCACCAGTCCTTGGCAAGATCAGCAAAGAACGCGGCTTCTTCAGGACGGATTGTTACGTTTGTCCCGCTTGATGTGTTTGCGTTTCCCATATTCACCCGTTAGCAGCCCCACCGGGACATAACTAGCGGGATCAAATCAACGGGAGCTTGTCAGTTTTGGCCGAAACGAAGTCCAAAATGAAGCAACGGATTGTCATGAAGTTTGGCGGGACCTCGATGGCGGGGACCGAGCGGATTCGCCGCGTTGCCAATATTGTGCGCGCGCAGGCCGCCAACGATTCCGAAGTGGCAGTGGTTGTAAGTGCCATGGCGGGCGAGACCGATCGCTTGGTCGGGTTCTGCCGCGAAGCCAATGCGCTCTACGATCCGGCGGAGTATGACGTGGTTGTCTCCAGCGGTGAGCAGGTAACCAGCGGCCTCCTGGCGCTGACCCTGCAATCGCTCGGGTGCAAGGCGCGTAGCTGGCTGGGCTGGCAGATGCCAGTCAAGACGGCGGAAGCCCATGCCAAGGCGCGTATTTCCACCATTGATGCGCCTGAGATGATTGTCGGCATGGAGGCGGGCGAGATTGCGGTATGCCCCGGCTTTCAGGGCATCTCCGATGAAGGTAGGGTCACAACGCTTGGGCGCGGCGGTTCGGATACATCGGCGGTGGCTGTGGCAGCCGCGGTAAAGGCGGATCGCTGCGACATCTACACCGATGTCGACGGCGTCTACACCACTGATCCACGCATCGTGGCCAAAGCGCGCAAATTGAAAGCTGTCACCTATGAGGAGATGCTTGAGCTCGCTTCGGTAGGCGCGAAAGTCCTCCAGACTCGCTCGGTCGGTTTGGCGATGAAAGCCGCCGTGCGTATCCAAGTGCTCTCCAGCTTTGTGGGTGATGATGCAGTGCCCGCCGATGAACTGCCCGGCACACTGATCGTGTCGGATGACGAAATGGAACAAATGGTCGAAAGGGGCGAAATGGAACGCCAACTTGTTACCGGGATCGCTCACGATAAAAATGAAGCCAAAGTGACGCTTACCCGCGTACCCGATAAGCCCGGGGCTGTGGCGGACATTTTTGCGCCGCTCGCCGATGCATCGATCAATGTCGATATGATCATTCAGAACGTGGGCCGTGACAAAGGTGAGACCGACGTCACCTTCACCGTGCCCGGAGCCGACCTTGCGCGGACGCAGGCGTTATTGGAGGACAAGCGCGAGGCAATCGGCTTCAACCGCGTGATCACCGACAACAAAGTCGCCAAGATCAGCGTGGTTGGTGTAGGAATGAAAAGCCATGCTGGTGTCGCCAGCACAATGTTCAGCGCGCTTTCGGATCGCGGGATCAACATCCAGGCGATCTCGACCTCTGAGATCAAGGTCAGCGTGCTGATTGACGAGGATGAGACTGAACTTGCTGTGCGCGTCCTGCATACGGCTTACGGGCTTGATGCAGAGGATT
Source organism: Pseudomonadota bacterium (assembly GCA_038746055.1). GTDB lineage: Bacteria > Pseudomonadota > Alphaproteobacteria > Sphingomonadales > Sphingomonadaceae > Erythrobacter. The sequence goes on along the minus strand of JBCDKX010000019.1, from coordinate 11,021 downwards.
GATGCTGATCAGCTCTAGCCGTTAGCAAACGGTTGGCCGATAGGTGAGGCGGTTCACCGCTATTAACCTTGTTTGCTAACCGCGCCTTTACCTTTCTCGCCGGAATCGGAGGCTCTTGCACAGGAGCCTCCCGTAATGGCGTTGAAAGCCCACCTTGAACTCATCGAACTCACAAACGGCGTGACTGTGGATGGTCGGCGCAATCCTCGGCGCGAACTGAAGCTGCAGACAAGCGGGATATCCGAGAGCGGCGCTCCAGCGAATGTGACGATCCATAATCTGTCGGCTGTCGGGCTTCTGATTGAAACCGATCTTGAGCTTGTACCAGGGGAACGACTGGCAATCGGTCTTCCCGATGTGGGGCCGGTGGGTGCGGAAATCGTCTGGGTAAGCGAGCGCCTTTACGGCTGTGCGTTTGAACAGGCGTTAGGGGAAGCTGAGCTGGCGGCCAGCGAGCTGAAGTCGGTACCCACATTCGATGTGCCACAACAAGAGCCTGCGCCTGCAATCAGCAAGTTCGGCACCGGCAACCAGATTGGGCCGAAGCTCAATCGCCTGCGCCGTGAGCGTTCATTGACGCTTGAGCAGGTGGCCAATGCGCTCGGTGTGAGCAAGCCGACCGTGTGGGCATGGGAGAAAGGCAAGGCGCGTCCGCTGCCCGAACGCATCGGGCCGATCGCTCAGGTCCTTGGCGTACCCGAAGCAGAACTCACTGGAGCCCTTGAGGGCCAGAGAGGCGCCGGACTGGTTGAGGAATGCCGCGTACGTATTGCATCGGAATATGGAATCAGCCCGGAATGTGTTCGTATCATGATCGAGGTTTGAGGCTGTTCTTCGAGTCGCTGAGGATGAAGAAAAGAGCCAATAAAAACTGACTTTATGATAGTTGAAGTTAATGCTGATTCGTTATTTAGCCTAGTTATTTAACGAAGACTAACAGGGTTTTTGGCTAAGCGCCGAAGAGAAGGGGATTTCTCTTCGGCGATGCGATAAATAGTTAATTTACGCTAGCCCATCCTTTTGGCGAATCTGCAGGGGTTGATGCTGAACTGCCAGGGGCTCGTAGAGGATGAATACACATTTTTACAAAGTAAATTATTGCGCGACGGGTGGTGCAATTGATGCGTCGGGGAGTGATATCCACGTCGAACTGGATCAAGCTGGGTTTGTTGTTCACACATCGCACAATGCGGTCCAGCTCGGAATCGATCCGCAGTCATTGCTGCTGATGCCGCATGTCGCTGATCTTGCGGTTCTTGATCACCAGTCAAAGGTGACGCAATACTTCCAGCAAGTGATTGCTGGAGACACTGTCCAGCAGCCCGTTGTGTTTCCGCTTCACCAGGTTGACCCGCTGGACGCTGATAATCCCTGCGATGATCAGCATTGGTACTCGCTCAAGCTCAGGCGCATTGACAGCGAAGCTGAGACTTCGGCTGCCGCGATAGGCACATTGCAGCCCGTTCAGCAAAAGCATTCCAGCCCGCGGCAGTATCCGATTGGCGCGATCAACGATCCGTTCACGGGCCTGGCTGATCGGCGGTGTTTTGTTAGCAGCCTAGTCAGTAGCATCGCGACGCATGAGATTGTCAGCGTCGCGGTCTTTGCGATTGATGGGATGCGCGCGATCTTCATGCAGTATGGGCAGGGCACAGCCGATGAAATTCGTTGGGGTTTTGCAAGGTTTCTTGAAGCCATGGCTGAACCTCACCACAGCTTGGCTCAAATCGATGAAGAGCGGTTTGGCATAATCTTGCCTGATATGCGCCCGAAACAGGCGCGCGAATGGGCAAGCGAAGTGCTAAACATATTTGCAGGCCTCGCCATGCCAGCCACCGGTCGCGAGCCTGAGTTGCGAGCCAGCGCTGGGATTACAGGGGCCGAGTTGAACGCAGAATGGACCATTCGTCAGGCTGAACTGGGCCTGGTTATGGCGCGCTCAGGTGGCGGAATGCAGGCAGCTGTTTGCCAGCCGCACTCCTGCCTTTCCAGCGGGCAAGCCATTGAACGTGCGATGGAAGGTGTGGTCGAACGCACTGCCAAACGCCTGCCGTAACGCCGCATTTGGCTCAGGCTGCTCTCTGCTTGGAAGGACGCCTTCCGTGAGCTAGGGCGGTGGTATGTCATCCACTGCTACCATTCTTTTACTCGGCTCTGGCGAATTGGGCCGTGAATTCACCATTTCGGCCAAGCGTTTGGGCGCACGCGTAATCGCCTGCGATGCCTATGAGGGCGCACCTGCCATGCAAGTGGCAGATAGCAGCGAAGTCTTCTCCATGCTCGATGGAACCGCCTTACGCCAAGCCGCTGAGAAGCATCACCCCGACTTCATTGTCCCCGAAATCGAAGCCATCCGCACCGAGGTCTTGGGCGAGCTTGAAGGGGAAGGCTTTAACGTCGTTCCATCGGCACGGGCCGCACAACTTACTATGAACCGCGATGCAATCCGCGATCTGGCGGCGGGTGATCTCGGGCTTACCACTTCGCGTTATCGCTATGCGACCAGCCTTGAAGAGGTGCGCGCGGCTGCTGAGCATGCTGCCTTTCCCTGCGTGATCAAACCGGTCATGTCCTCTTCTGGCAAAGGCCAAAGCAAAGTGGATGGCGTTGAGGGGCTGGAAGAGGCGTGGGATTATGCCTGTGCCAATATGCGCGGGGATCGGGCACGCGTCATTGTCGAGGAGTTTATCGCTTTCGACTACGAAATCACCCTGCTAACCGTCCGGCATAAGGATGGCATCAGTTTCTGCCCGCCCATTGGTCATCGCCAAGAGCGCGGCGATTATCAGGAAAGCTGGCAACCGACTGCGATGTCGCCTGATGCAATTGCCAAGGCGCAAGAGATGGCGATCAAAGTGGTTGAGGCCTTGCAAGGGGACGGATGGGGATGGGGCCTGTTTGGTGTTGAGTTTTTTGTGCGTGGTGACGACGTTATCTTTTCAGAGCTTTCACCACGTCCACACGACACTGGCATGGTGACGCTCGCAAGCCAGGACCTTACTGAGTTTGATCTGCACGCGCGGGCTATTCTGGGCCTACCAGTGCCAGCTGTGATCTCGGCATCACCTGCCGCTTCGGCGGTGATCCTGGCAGATCGGGATAGTGAGAACTTTGGATTTGAGGGCTTGGATGCAGCGCTCTCTACCGATGTGAGCTGCGATGTCCGGATATTCGGCAAGCCTGCAACGCGCCCCTTTCGCCGCATGGGCGTGGCGCTTGCGAAGGGGATTGACACCAACGGTGCCCGTGCGCTCGCCGCTGCTGCGGCACGTAAGGTAAGCATTGCCTATCGCGATTGATCTTTGCGCGGTCCGCCCCTAATCGGTGCTGCCTATGACGAGCTTTTCAAAAACATCCGCTATGATGCGGCGCGGCACCGACTTTCTCGGTTGTAAAACCGCGATCCTGTGCGGGGCTATGAGCTGGGTGTCTGAGCGCAATCTCGTGTCGGCCATTTCCAATGCCGGGGGCTTTGGAGTGATTGCATGCGGTGCGATGACACCGGAGCTGCTTGATGCTGAAATTGCGGCGACCAAGACGCTGACGGATAAGCCCTTTGGCGTGAACCTGATCACCATGCATCCGCAGCTGTTCGACCTTATTGACGTCTGCAAGAAATATGCGGTCAGCCATGTTGTGCTGGCAGGCGGCATTCCACCCAAAGGTAGCGTTGAAGCGATCAAGGATTTTGGCGGTAAGGTGATTGTTTTTGCTCCCACGCTTGCTTTGGCCAAAAAGCTGCTGCGGTCGGGCGGCGACGCGCTGGTGATCGAAGGGATGGAAGCCGGCGGCCATATTGGCCCGGTTGCCACCGGCGTGCTGGCGCAGGAGTTCCTGCCTGCCTTGGCTGAAGACCATCTGGTGTTTGTGGCCGGAGGGATCGGGCGCGGTGAGGCAATCGCGAGCTATCTCGAGATGGGGGCTTGTGGAGTGCAATTGGGCACTCGGTTTGCCTGTGCGAGCGAGAGCATTGCCCATCCGGATTTCAAGAAGGCTTTCTTCCGCGCAAAGGCCCGTGATGCCGAGGCGAGCGTGCAGGTCGATCCGCGTTTGCCGGTTATCCCGGTGCGAGCGTTGAAGAACAAAGGCACCGAGGAATTCACTGCCAAGCAGATTGAGGTCGCCGGCATGCTTGACCGCGACGAAGTCGATATGGGTGAAGCGCAATTGCAGATCGAGCATTTCTGGGCCGGAGCGCTCCGGCGCGCGGTGGTCGATGGTGATGTCGAGAATGGCTCGCTGATGGCGGGGCAATCGGTCGGTATGGTGACTGAGGAAGAGCCTGTCGCCGACATTATTGCTCAGCTGATGGAGCAATGTGAAGCGGCTCTCGGAGCACGCTGAACATTCCCAGGATGAGCGATAATCTGATCCTCACGCTCGATTGTCCTGATCGCCCAGGTATCACTGCAAGGGTGACCGGATTTCTGTTCGAGCGCGGCTGCAATATTCTCGATGCACAGCAATTTCGCGACTCCACGTCCGCCCGCTTCTTCATGCGGGTTTCGTTTGACCCGACCGGCACCACCGCTGACGAATTGCGTGCCAGCTATGCGAGGCTCGCCGGCGAATATGGGATGGAGTGGAAGATCGTTAGCCAGGACCGCCCGCGCCGCGTGATCATTATGGTCTCCAAAGGCGATCACTGCCTGGTTGACCTGCTCTACCGCTTGCGCATGGGGGAGCTCAATATCGATCCGGTGGCGATCATCTCCAACCACCCGCGCGAGATCGCGATCCGCACGGACATTGGCGACATCCCGTTCTACCATGTGCCGGTAACGCCTGAGATCAAGCCAGAGGCCGAAGCGCGGGTGCGCGAAATCGCACAAGCGACAGCGGCTGAACTGATCGTGCTCGCCCGCTACATGCAGATTTTCTCAGACGAGCAGTCCGCGCATTTCGCAGGGCGCTGCATCAATATCCACCACTCCTTCTTGCCCGGTTTCAAGGGCGCAAAACCCTATCACCAGGCCCATGCGCGCGGGGTGAAGATCATCGGCGCGACCGCACATTTTGTCACCGCTGACCTTGATGAAGGCCCGATCATCCATCAGGATGTGGAGCGCATCACCCATGCTGATAGCCCAAGCGATCTGGTGCGTAAGGGTCGCGATATTGAGCGCCGCGTGCTGGCCGAAGCGGTGCGGCTGTTTGCCGGCGAGCGCGTGTTGATGAACGGCAATCGGACGGTGGTGTTCAGGGGTTAGCCAGCAGCGCTTTCCATGGCTCGATGCGCGGGTCGTCGCTAGCCAGCGGATCCCATACCTCGGCCATGCGTGCCCTCGCTTCGGGCTCTGCAACTCCCGCTTCGCAATCGAGCAGGTAGAAGAAGGCGGTCACGCGGTAATTTGCAATACAATGCACATGCAGTGGACCAACACCATCCGCGATTGCTGCGCGCATTGCATCGACATGTTCAAGGCGGGGTGCATCAAACGGCACCGGGATATGGGTGTAGGCGATACCATGTTCGGCCATCCTTTCAGCCTCATTCGCCAAAGCCTCTGGATGGTCATCAAGCGCTAGATTTATAACATGCCGCACGCCAATCGCAGCCAGCCGAGCGGGATCTGTAGGCTCCAGCTTGCCGGAAGTGGTGATCCCGTCTGCACGCCTACGCCAATTGCGAATGTCGGAAGGATCAGCCGTCATGTGTCACCGCCGCGCAATCTGATCTGCCTCCGCCGCCTCAAGCGCCTTATCTTCATTCGCCCGCTGTATCACATAAGCGCGGATCGCTTCGATCTCCTCCTTGGACATTGAGTCAGAAAAACCAACCATGCCCCGCTCTTTTAAGCCTCCGTCGTGCACGACCGCCTGCCAGGCCTGTCGGTTCCCTAAAGTGCCTGAGCGCCTAAGGTCGGGCAGCACTGTGGAACCCACCGCTGCAGGTGCATGGCATACAGCGCAATAGCGCGCATACTTCTCTTTACCCTCTTCAATGGTCTCATCATCCGCCCGACTGGGCGGTGGGTCGAGCGGAAGGCTAGCCAGCTCTAGCATCGGAGGCAGTTCAGCCCCACCACCAAGCTTGAACACCAGCAGGCGCGAGATATTGCGCACCGGCCCCTGATCATTGACAAGGTGGCCATCCGCCGTGATCGCATAGGCGCCGCCCCATCCGGCCAGAACTGCGACATATTGCTCACCGCCAACGGTATAAGTGATAGGCGGAGCGACAATTCCAGTCTGGGCGGAAAAGCTCCAGAGCTTCTCGCCATTCGCTGCGTTGTAAGCGGCAAATTCACTCGAGGAGTTGCCCTGAAACACTAGGCCTCCCCCGGTGGCCAGCAGCCCGCCATTCCAAGGCCCCGGGAACTCAACCGTCCAGCGCGCCTCTTGTGCGACTGGATCCCATGCCATCAACTTGCCTTTGACCGTTCCGTAAATCTCGCGCCTGATGCCAAGGTCAGGCGGCAAGTCACCCGCCCCCAAATCAAAGCCCACATTAAAACCGCGTGCCCGGTCTGGCTTCCAATCAGCCTCGGGTGCGTAGACAGTCGCCGCTTCGAAAGCAGGGATGTAAACCAGCCCTTCATCCGGGTGGAACGCCATAGGGTGCCAGTTGTGACCACCAAGCGGCCCCGGCATCACAATCGCTGGCTCACCGGTCATGTCGACACGGGCGGCTGCGTTAAAGATCGGCCGACCGTTGTCATCGATTCCCTCGGCCCAATTTTGCGGGATGTACTCCTCGGCTGAGATAAACTCGCCGGTGGCGCGATCAATCACATAGAAAAAGCCATTCTTCGGCGCTTGCATAAGGACCTGGCGTACCTCGCCGTCGATCTCCATATCAGCTAAGATGATATGCTGGGTCGCCGTGTAGTCCCAGGTCTCCCCCGGCGTGGTCTGATAATGCCAGACATATTCGCCGGTGTCCGGCCGGATTGCGACAATGCTGGAGAGGTAGAGATTATCTCCTGCACCTTTCCCATCTTCCCCCGGCGAACGATAGGCGCGGTTCCATGGGGACCCGTTGCCAACCCCGATATAGAGCAGGTCCAAGTCAGCATCATAGGCCATTGAGTCCCACACGGTGCCTCCACCACCAATCGCATCTGAGCCGGCGAGCGCCTCCATATTCCATGTTTCTGCCGCTGCTTTCAGGTGGCCGGGCGCATCGTCGCCTTCGGTTCCGTTGGGCACCGTGTAGAATCGCCATAGCTCATTGCCGTCTTCGACATCGTAAGCTGCAACATATCCGCGCACGCCAAACTCAGCGCCGCCATTCCCGATGATGATTTTTCCATTGATGATGCGCGGCGCGCCGGTGATCGAATAGGCCTGGTCCTGATTGACCGTGACGACTTCCCAATTGACTGAACCGGTGTCGCGGTCGAGTGATACCAGCCGACCGTCCAGCGTTCCGAGGAAGAGGTCATCGCCCCACGCCGCAAGGCCGCGATTGACCACATCGCAGCACACTTTGACACCTGTCTCTCCGGGAACCTCCGGATCGTAATCCCACAAAGGCTCTCCCGTCGTCGCGTCAAAGGCTTTCACCTTGCTCCATGCGGTGGTGAGATACATCTTGCCCTCGATCACCAGCGGCGTGGCTTCTTGCCCACGCGCAGTGTCCATATCGGCAAACCAGGCGAGCCCCAGATCGCCTACGGTTTCTGCGTTGATATCATCCAGCGGAGAAAAGCGCTGCTCATCGTAGGTGCGACCATGGGTGATCCAATTGGCGTAGTCATCGCCCGCGCCAAGTAGCATCTCGCCGGTGATCCCGCTTTCGCCTGACCCCGCCAGCTCTTCACATGACGCTAATCCCAAAGCGCACAGCGCCAGCACTGCCCAAAACAGCTGTTTCATGTTCTCTTCTCTCCCCGGGGAGCTTTGTCGCTCCTCTCGAAACTCAATCTGCCTTGCAAATTGTCGCTTGTCCATGGTGGCTGCTCGCGCCTATCAATCCTCCAGATCAGGGTTTTTGAGGAGCCAATGCAATGTGTGATGAAGCCAAACTGAAAGAATGGGCGCGCGGTCAGATCAATCGCCGTGAGCTAGGCGTGCTGGCTGGGGCTGCTGCCATTACCGCTTGTGCTCCTGAATCTGTGACGGCGAGCAGCGGAAGCGAGGAGGCCGTTGAGCTAACGCAAACCGATGTGACCTTTGAAACATCTGATGGTGTGATGGATGCGATCTTTGTTCATCCGACAGAGGGCAAGCACCCGGCGATTATCTTCTGGCCTGACATAGCCTCAATCCGCGCCGCCAAGATCGATATGGTGCGTCGCCTTGCAGGCGAAGGCTACGCAGTGTTGATGCTCAACCCCTATTACCGCGATGTAGCAGGTCAGCAGTTTGAAGACTTTGCGGATTTCTTTGGCAATGATGGCTTTCCAAAGGTCGCGCCATGGCGCGAGAAGCTTGATGCTGATTCCATTGGCCGCGATGCCGGCGCGGCGGTCGTGTGGCTTGATGCGCAAGCCGCCGTGGACACCAGCAAAGGCATTGGCACACAAGGTTATTGCATGGGCGGGCCTTTCACAGTCTGGAGTGCAGCTGCTGTGCCCTCGCGTATCAAGGCCGCAGCCAGCTTCCACGGGGGCGGACTTGTGCGAGACGATTATGCCAAGAGCCCGCATAAGGTCTTGAATGCCAGCATGGCGGGCTATCTTATCGCAGTCGCACAGGATGATGATGCGGCTGCACCCACGCATAAGGATGAGTTTGCGGCTGCCGCGGAAGCGGCTGGTCGCCCGGTAACGGTCACAGTTTATGAGGGAGATCACGGGTGGACTGTGCCAGATAGCCCAGTCTATGCCGAAGCGGCTGCTGAGCAGGCCTACACAGACTTGCTGACGCTTTATTCGGCTCAGCTGTAGCTTCGCGTTTTCCTACTCTTTTGCTGCCGGGTAGAACGTGGGACATGCAACCTTGCAAACGGTCCCTTACTCCCTCGTTTTGTAGGCTTCCGCGAGGGAGAAGACTTTTTGCCCCTGGACAGTGTGTCACGTGTGTCAAAGTTTTTCGTTACAGAGGCGCTCCGGGCGAACTTTCTAAGTTCGCTCGGCACTTGCGGTTGAGTTAACTCGCGCGTGCCTAGCGGCTATAGCGGCGCATCCATGTGTCGAGGAACATCCCAAGCGGGCGCGCCTCGATACCAAGGTCAGCCAGTGTGTTGGCGTCCGTGCCAACCACGCTTCCGGCTTTGAGAAGCGTCCACTGATCGCGGCTCATCGGGGTGAGCGGCATGGCGGCGAACAGGCTGCTCATGGAATCGGGCACGGGAAGGAAACTGCGCTTGCGTCCCTGGGCTTTGGCGATGCGTTCATTGATGTCCATCATGGTGAGGACTTCGGGGCCACCAAGCTCAAAGATCTTGCCACCGTGCGATGTCGGGTCTTCGAGCGCGGTCACAATCGCTTCGGCTACATCTTCAACATAGACCAGTTGGAGCTGAGCGGTGGGGCCGAACACGGGGAGCATCGGCATCATCTGAATGAGCCCGCCAAACATATTGAGGAAGTTGTCGTCCTCGCCGAAGACGATTGAGGGCCGCAGGATTGCCCCCTTTTCAAAGCCTTCGAGCACCAGTCGTTCGCCCAAGCCTTTGCCCGAAGCATAGGCGGTAGGCGAGGTTTCATCGGCACCAATCGCGCTGACGTGGACAAAGCCTTTAACACCCTGCGCCTGGGAAGCTGCGGCGATTTGACCTGGTGCTGTACCCATGAGGTGATTGAGGTCACCATCAAATGCACCCACGAGGTTCACAACATAATCACTGTCTTTAAGTGCCTTGGTGATCTGATCATGCTTGGTGATATCGCAGCGGGACAGTTGTACATCTCCGGGTTTACCGAGCGGTGTTGCGGGCCAGCCTTTTCCCGGAGCACGACTGGCAAGGCGCACTCGTGCTCCGCGCGCTGTTAGGGCCTGTGCAACATATTTGCCAATGAACCCGCCACCGCCAAAGACCGTAACAAGAGCGTTAGAAAGGGGAGATGGGTTAGACATGGCGCTTACATTCCGTGCAGCTGATCAACCGGCGGCGCCGGAGTATATAGGTGCCATGCGTGATCGCGGGACGGAGGGCAAGAGGAGACATCGGGTGCCAGGTAAGTGCTGACACACCTGGCACTGGGCTCCCTTTGCGCGCGCCTATCTGCAATGTCTGTCGATTTGGTTTTCGCATATGTTCCGAGATGGCGGCATTGGCAGGCGTAGCGCTTTCAGGTGCTTGGCGGAAAAATCCGATGGAGGTTCTGAAAGTTCGAGTCCTCTTCCGCTATTGAACTAGAGGAAGTCGGCTCTATGGATGCGTGCACGACAGTTGCAATTTTACCTCGGTTGCGCGCAGCAAAATGCTGCGATGCGGCATGTTTTATAGCAATGTTGTTTGATGCGAAAGCGAATCATGTGTCCCATCTGCAGGCTCAAGTTTAGTCGGCCGGATAAGTGATCGCATAGGCCTCGAGCCCAAGCACTCCGTCAAGACACAGACTGAACTGAATGAGCAGTTACAATTGATCCGGGAGCGCTACGCTTTAACCGCAGAAGACGTAGTTCCGGCGATAGTTCGAAAAGCAGGGACAAACAGCTCACCTTCCTCGTATCGTCCGGTCTTTAGTGAAAACACCATACAAATCAGCTCTCTGTCCAGAAAACAAAAAGGCACTCCATTGGAGTGCCTTCAAATCAGTTGCCTGCTGAATCTTGGTCAACTGACCGAAATTCAGCGCCTACTAGAAGCGTGAGTTTGAAGCCGAACCGTCACGGAAGCGGGTTTGGCTACCGCCGGTAAGGTTACGAACTGACCCAAACACAGTCAGCTTCGGGGCCTCATATTTCGCTTTTTCGAAAGTCTTATTCATTGATAGTTCCTGTCCATTTGCACCCTAGTGGCAGGGTTAATGTCGCTTTTACCCGTGGTTTGATACAAAAATGCTGCAGAAGCGTAAAGGCCCCAAATCTCCCATGCCCAGTAGTCCCCGTCAGGCCCGCGGAAATCGATATTGAGGATTCTGGGCAGACCTCCAAAATCGCACAAATCTTGAAGCGCTTGCGGCGCG
>JBCDKX010000018.1:0-26428 GCA_038746055.1 Pseudomonadota bacterium | reverse complement strand
TGGTACCGATACATTTGGCAATGCTTGGGCTGGTCTTAAGCATTGCAACGATCATGGGAGTGATCAATCACATGGGATGGGAGATCTTTCCGCGCTCGCTCGTTCATTCTCCATTTGGGGCGTTGGTGATAACAGCAAGCCATCACGAGCGGCATCACGAGGAATATCGATGCAATTTTGGACTGTATTTCCGTTTCTGGGACAAGGTCTGCGGGACAGATCGCGGGCTCTCGCGCCGGTTCGAGCGTCAGACGCAAAGCGCCGGGTGACGCACCCCACGACCCGATTGGCCGCATTGTCTGTGAGCGGTGCGCTTTTGGCAGCCGCCGCCCCTGCATCAGCAGGGACTGTAACGATCACTGTCACCGACCTTCGCAACACCAAAGGTGTGGTGCGCGCCTGCATGACCACCCGAGAAAGCATCTTCCCGCGTTGCCGCCGTGACCCCAACTCGCATCGCACTGTTGTCAAAGCCTCGGATACGCTCACCATCCGCTTCGATGATGTCGAGCCAGGAGATTATGCGATCGCCCTTTTGCATGACGAAAATGAAGATGGGAAAGCCAACCGCGTGCTCGGTATGGCGCCAAAGGAGGGCTATGGCTTTTCGCGCGATGCGCCAGTGCGCATGGCGCCGCCTGACTGGGGCGATGCGGTCTTCACCGTAGGAACAGCATCGCAAGATCTCACCATCAAAATGCGATACTTCCTGTAATCGGTGGTAGGCGAGCTAGCCTAAGCCAACCGTCATAGCCGTAAGTTTTACCGCGCACTTAACGGGATTTTTACCACGTAGCGCCAGAACCTCACCAAAGCTTGTACTAGTCTTGGGGGCGATCGGCCTGAACATGGATACTCTGCGCGGACCTTTTGAAAGCGGCTCGTCCGCCGACGACACACCAGATTGGGGTGTGGAAGACAGCGCGCGCGAGCAAGAAACGGTTCGTGAGTTACCGCCCGAGGCGATTGGCCAGGACGAGCGCCGCATGCAGGTGCGCGCCTACAATCATTGGGCCAGCCTGTTGGGCGATGCGACCTTCCCTTCGATTGAAGCGCTTGAACCTGAAAATCTGACAGATTTCGGACCAAACTCCGTGCTGCTTGACTTCTCGCGCGGGATTGAAGATCCGTCTGTCCAGTTTTTAGGTGAAGAGCTGGCCGATGAGTGCGGTACGCAGGGGGCAGCAATCACGAAGCTGTCGGATGTCCCACCGCGCTCTTTGCTGAGCCGGATTACCGACCATTATATGCAAATTCTCGCCAACCAGGCCCCGATCGGGTTTGAGGCGGAATTCGTAAATGAGCGCGGCGCATCTGTGCTCTATCGCGGTATCTTGCTGCCTTTTTCGAGTGACGATGAGACCATCGATTTCATTTACGGCGTCATAAACTGGAAAGAAATGGCCGATGCAGCGGCCGCAGACGAACTGCTTCTCGCCATTGACCAGGCGATTGATGACAAGCTTGCTGCAGGATCGAAAGAAGATGGTGACGAGCCGCAGAAGCACCATGCTGGCCCATTGACCGAATGGGCTGATTCGCCCGCTCATGAAGCCTCGCAAGAGCCAGCCGAACCGATCGCGATCGGTGAAAGCGATTTCTGGCGCGAGGACGAAGATGCTGAAGACTTCGACAGCTACGAGACAAGCGGCAGCGACAATGTCGCCAGCCTTGGAGATGGCGAAGGCGAGCGGCCATCATCCGATTTTGCAACACCCGCGCCGGAATTGCCCGAGCCCGATTTCGGCCATTTCGCACTGAGCGATCCGGAAGTCGATGAATTCGGTGATGAAATCGAAGAAGAAGAAGACGGCGAGAGCTCAGCAAGCTACAGCTTTGCGTCACTAGCCGACTATATTGAAGCGCCATCGAAGAAAGCTGTCGACCTGGAGGCAGATCACTTCGATCCGGAAGATTATAAGGTCGAACAGCCAGTCGGCGAAAACGCTAGTGAGAGCGCAGATGAGCATGCGGATGAAGACACTTCGATAAGCCAAGATGTTGCTGAGGACGAAGTTTCAACGGAGGAATCTGCTGCAGACGAAGAAGGCGCGGCAGATTTGCCGGCGGCTGATTATGTGCTTGATCCAGATGCGACATTACATGACTGCCTCGCCTCTGCCCGCGAACTTGCTCAGAATGCGCGCGTTTCAGAGGATCGCAGCCGCCATGCGCTCTATGCCGCGGTCGGCCGCGCTTACGACTTTTCACTTGCTGCACAAGATGAGCCCGAATCCTTCAATGAGCTGATCGAAGACAGCGGTCTTACAGTGCAGGAACGCGCGCCAATGACGCCGGTGGTCAAGCTCGTCTTTGGACAAGATTACGACAAAACCCGGCTTACTGAATATGCCGCTGTTCTTTCGCACGCACACCGGTTGGAGCTGGAGCGCGGAAGTCTCGCAGATTATCTCGCAAATGCCGAGGGCGGGCTCAAATCCGTCGTTGCTGCTGAACGCCGTCTCCGCCGTGAAGATGCAGGCCAGGTGGTCGAGGCAGAAGGCGATGTGCGCGCCAGACTTGCCAAGAAGCTGCGCGAACTCGATGCACTGACCTTTGAGGCGATCTCAGCGGACGGGCCTGAGTTTTCGCTCGTCATGGTGCGCCGCGATGGTGAAGGCAACGTCGCTATGATTGGCGAAATCGCTGAAGATGTTGCCCTGATTGAGCGCGCCGGGAAGAAACTGGTCGCCTAAACGCCCGGATCGCGCAGACCCCCTCCGATCTAAGCAGTGCTATAGCAGCATACACCCCAATTTGATTTGCGCGTGCTCTTTACGCGGACCGTAACGCACCGCAATAAAGTGGCGAATGAGCACACAGACTTCCCGCATGCCCAAAGGACGCACTCGGATCATGATTTGGACCCTCGGCGTTCTTATCGCCTTGATAGCAGTGGCAGCCATCGGTCTACAACTTGCGATCTCGCGCAATGGGCCAGCGGTATTGAGTATGGTAGACCGGGTCATGGGCGGATCGGGTGGCGCTGAGCTTAAGGCCAAAATCGCTACCGGCGAGCACCCACAGCAAAAGTTGATTGTTTGGGCTCCTGAAGAGCACCCAGCGAAGGATCCGTTGCGACCGGTTCTGCTGTTCGTACATGGCGGCAGCTGGCGATGGGGCGACCCGGAAGACTATGACTTTGTTGGCCGCGCATTTGTTGAGCAAGGATTTGTGGTAGTGCTGGCCGGATATCGACTTGAAGATGCAGGCAAGTTTCCCGCCATGATCGAAGACACTGCACGGGCAATTTCCTGGGCCCATGCAGAAATCGAGCGATATGGTGGAGATCCCCAAAGCATTGTGATCACAGGACATTCTGCTGGTGCGTACAATGTGATGATGGCGGCACTTGAAGAATCATGGCTCGCCAGCCACTCGCTTACCTCAACAGATATTGCCGGTGTTGTTGGCCTGTCCGGCCCGTATGATTTTCTCCCGCTCGACTCAGACAGCACGATTGCCAGCTTTGGCCATGTTGAAGCAGGAGAGGCACTTGCGGCCACTCAGCCAATCAATCTGACACGCGCGGACAGCCCGCCCATGCTGCTGATCCACGGAGAGAAGGATACACTGGTCGGCGTCCGACATTCACGCGATCTGGCTAGCACGGTGAGCGAGGCGGGTGGTGAGGCAAAGCTCGAGCTTTATCCCGACATGGCGCATAATGATCCGCTTATTTCCATCGCCGCACCGTGGCGTAAGAGGCGCGATATTGTCCCAAAAATCGCTGATTTCGTCCGCGCACAGTCCAGATCAGACTAAAACTTCAGTTCACGTTCAGAACCAAAAGCGTTAGCACTCTCCCCAAGATGCACCTCTTACGCTCCCTCGCCGCCACCTGCATGGCGCTGCTGGCCACCTTCGCACTGACAATTCATCCGGTCGCAGCACAATCAATCCTGCGCGATGCAGAAACCGAGGCGCTGCTGCGCGATATGGCCTATCCATTGATTGAGGCCTCCGAACTCGAGCCGGAAAATGTCGAGATTGTGCTGATCAATGATCCTTCGATCAACGCATTCGTGGCGGGTGGTCAGGTGGTCTATATCCACGCTGGGCTGTTGAACGCCGCTGACACTGCCAATGAAGTGCAAGGGGTCATTGCCCACGAGCTCGGCCATATCACCGCAGGCCACGTGGTTCGCTTCGGTGAGAGGACGCGCGGAGCACAAGGAATTTCGATCCTCTCGCTACTCATCGGTGTGGGCGCGGCCCTGGCCGGTGCAGGCGATGCGGCGCTCGGCGCGATTATGGCAGGTCAGCAGGCTGCAGTAGGCAATTTTCTCGCCTTCAACCGGAATCAGGAAGCTGCAACAGATCAAGCCGGTGCACGCTATCTGTCCGGCGCCGGTATCTCCGGCCGGGGCATGATCACCTTCTTCGAAAAACTACGCAATTTTGAGATTCGTCGTGGCTACAGCCAGTCGGACGATGCTGCATATGGCCGCACGCACCCGCTGTCTGGTGACCGCATTCAGTTTCTGCGCGTTCAACTTGGTGAGGACCCGGCGTGGGATGCCCCCGATGATCCGGAACTGCAGGCGCGATTCCTTGCAGTGAGGGCAAAATTGTTTGGTTATCTCGCCAAACCGCAGCGCACTTTTCAGGAGTTTCCCGAAAGCGATCAGAGCACCCCTGCCCGCTATGCGCGAGCCTATGCGTTCCATAAGGACGCGCAGGTCGCCAAGGCGTTAAAGGAGGCCGACAGTCTCCTCACAGTTGATGATCAGAACCCCTATTTTCTTGAGCTTAAGGGGCAAATCTTGCTTGAGTCTGGGCGGCCACAAGAGGCGCTTATGCCCCTGCGGCGGGCGACGGAATTGACGCTTAACCAGCCGCTTATTGCCGGAATGTTCGGCCACGCGCTCATCGCGACCGAAGACAACGAGAATTTTGAGGAGGCCGAAAAAGTGCTGCGCGCAGCCGTGGCCAAAGATCGCTTCAATCCCTTTGCCTGGTATCAGTTAGGCGTCGTCTATGCTCAGCGCGGTGATATCCCACGCGCCAAACTTGCAAGCGCGGAACAACAGGTGATGCGGCGCAACTATCCTGAAGCGTTGCGCAATGCCCAAGCGGCCGAGGCCGGGCTTCCAGTCGGATCGCCCGATTGGATCCGTGCACAGGATGTCGCCTTACAAGCGCGCGCGGAACTGGAACGTCTGCGCGACAGTCGCTAAGCTTGCGCCCCATGACCGAAGCTGCACAACCTTCACCGTTGCGCCAATCCCTGTTGACCGCATTGCTTGCGCTCACCTTCGGGTTTCTGGGTGCAGCGATCTGGTCCTACATGGGCCTGGCCGACAATCGTACACGCACCTATCTGATGGAAAATCCCAGCATTTTGCAGGATGTGGCAGAGGCATTGGCTGCCGAAGATGCGCGCGAGCGCTTGGCCTCAATCAAAGAGGAACTCTACACCCCCTTCCCAGGCGCGGTGATGGGCAATCCAGAGGGCTCCAAAGTCCTCGTTGAGTTCACCGATTACAATTGCCCCTATTGCGCTGGCAGTTTTCAGGATGTCACCCGGCTGGTGGCTGAAGACCCGGAACTCAAAGTCATAATGCGCGAATGGCCAATCTTTGAGGGGAGCGAGATTGCGGCGCGGATGGCGCTCGCCGCCGCTAAGCAAGGGCGCTATCAGGAATTTCATTCCGCTCTGTTCCAACGGGGCGATACCAGCCCCGCTGGCATCGATGCGGCGGCGCAGGCGATTGGCCTGGATATGGAGCAAGCCAGGGCAGATGCTGCTAGCGAGGAGGTTTCGGTGGAACTTGTGCGCAACCTCACCTTTGCACAGTCGCTCGGATTTAGTGGTACACCCGCCTTTGTGACCGGCGACACGCTGATGCCGGGTGCGGTCGGTACGGAGCGATTGAGAGAGGCGCTGAACAGCGCTGGCGGATAGCAATGCGCCTAGCTTGTGGATGGGCGATTTGTATCTCAGCGCTCTTGCTGTGCGCCGATGGAACTGCCCACGCCAATGCCAAAGAGTTTGATGCGTCAACGATCACGCATCACCCCCGCTCGATTGCCTATTATCAAGCCTACGATCAGCATCTTCAGAATATTGGTTGGAAACTGGCGCGGGCCAATGCCGATTATTGCGAGCGCACTGCCTCCTCAATCGGCTTGCAATTGCAGGATGTGACAACATTCAGCGATCCCGATTTGGCCCGCCAGACCTTGCGGCTGTCGGGCGATTTTGCGGTTGCAACATCCGCCCAAAGCTCTCCTGCTGGCGCCGATGGATCACTCTGGCAAAGCCGCGAAATCACCCATCTTGGCACCGCAAATCTGAACGATCTGACTACCACAAAGGGAGCCAAATGGGATCGCCTCAAACGCGCGCATGACCTGCTAGATCAGCTACTCGAAAGTCGTGATCCGATTTCCATAACCTTTGCAAGTGGTGAGCGCACTGAAATTGCACCGGTCCGGGCTTGCGCGGGCCGATTTGAGTTGGCGGCAGACAGTGACAAACTCGTCGCGACAGATGAGCGTGTGCTCATCGGCCTAAAGTCGAAAATCTTCGCTTATCCCGAGGATATGTTCGCAAGCGGTGTGGCCCATGAGTTTGCGCATATGGTGCTTGGCCACACGGCATGGCTTGATCGCAATGGGCGAAAAAGCCGCCACACGCGTCTGACTGAGCTTGAAGCGGATCGCTTGATGCCATGGTTACTTGCCAATGCTGGATATGACCCGGCGGCTGCTATTCGTTTTTTTGAAGATTATCGTCCCCCAAGCGGCGGGGTTCTGTTTGTTAGAGGTTCTCATCCAAGGTGGCGCGAGCGAGTGGAAGCGGTTGCAACAGAACTGCATCAAGTCCGGGCGCTGATCGAACGCGAGGGGAAAGCCGATTGGCGCACCCATTTTCGCCGTGGAGTTGACCCGGATCTGGAGTTGGCGAAAGAGCGGCGCTAAGACGGCTACTCGTTGCGACAGGTGGTGGCAGCCACACGGTCGTTTGCGCTCTCGCAAACCTTAATTTGTGCGACGAACCGAATTTTGCGCTACAACACTGTCATGTCGATGGTGAATTTTCAGCCTGCGCCGTTTTTTGCGAGCAAGAACCGCGCCTTCTGGAATCTCCAGCTGGCCGGCTGGGGCGGCTACTTTCTGTTGCGCAGTGTTGTCGCCATTGCGAATGATCAACCGCTTGATCTGCTAATTGTGCTGCTGGTGACGACCATTACCGGTTTCGCTATCACGCTGATATTGTCGGTCATTTACCGCCAATTGATTGACCGTCAGCCGATTGTGACATGGGGCGGGACGGCAGTGGTCCTGACCCTTGCTGTGTTGGTGCACTCGATTATTGAGGCGTGGCTTCAAGGCATCTATCAGGGGTCCTTAACTGAGACGAGCTTTGCCCAGCGCCTGATCGGCCTGAGCTTCATTCCCTTAGCTCTGCTTGGAGGATGGAGCGCACTCTATTACGCGATCAATTATTTCTTGCGAGTGGAAGAGCAGACTGACCGCCTGCAACGCCTCGAAGCACAGGCAACGGCAGCTCAATTGGCCATGTTGCGCTATCAGCTGAACCCGCATTTCCTCTTTAACACACTCAATTCAATCAGCACTTTGGTACTGCTTAAGCAAACCGAACCGGCCAATGCGATGCTCACGCGTTTGTCCGGTTTTCTGCGGCACACACTTATCGCAGAACCGGGCAGCAAGGTGACTCTCGCTCAGGAGATTGAGACACTCCAGCTCTATCTGGACATCGAACGGATGCGGTTTGAAGAACGGCTGCGTACCCAGTTTGATATTGAAGAGGCGGCGTTGAGCGCAAAACTACCAGCAATGCTGCTGCAACCGCTGGTCGAGAATGCGATCAAATATGCGGTTAGCCCGCAAGAAGAAGGTGCTCGTATCGGTCTCACGGGCCGGGTGGTGGGAGAGCGCCTGAGGATTTCAGTCGAAGATACTGGACCGGGTGCTTTGTCGAGATCAGGGCTGAACACGCAAATTTCGATTCAGGACGATTCTGCCGTGTCCAACGGTGGAAGGCCGGTCTCCACCGGAGTGGGTCTCGCAAATATCCAAAACCGGCTTATGCAGGGCTACGGTGCAAACCATCTGTTTGAAACCCGATCCCAGCCAGGCGGCGGCTTCACTGTTTTGATCGAAATCCCTTACGAGCCTGCCGCTGAAACACCCCCGCACACATTTGAAACCGTCTCACCTCCTGACCCGGAAACGGCTGACAATGTGATAAACTTAAACCCTCCCGCGAACCCCCAACGCGTCATTGGAAATTCATGATATGACCATTCGCACCATTCTCGTCGACGACGAAAAACTCGCTATCCAAGGCCTGCAACTGCGGCTGCAACCGTTTGAAGATGTCGAGATTATCGACACCTGCTCAAATGGACGCGAGGCGATCCGCAAGATCAAAACCGAAAAGCCCGATCTGGTCTTTCTCGACATTCAGATGCCGGGATTTGACGGATTTAGCGTGGTCAAAGGCGTGATGGAAATCGAGCCTCCGTTGTTTGTGTTTGTGACAGCGTATGAGGAGCATGCCATTCGCGCATTTGAAGCCAATGCAGTGAATTACCTCATGAAGCCAGTTGATGAAGACAAGCTTGCCGATACGGTTGAACGGGTGCGCCAGCGCCTCTCTGAGAAGAAATCCGCCGAAGATGCCGAGCAGCTAATGGGCGTGCTTTCCGAAGTCGCGCCCGACCGCGCGGCCGACTTCAACTGCGAGGCATCGGCTGAAAGCACCGACCGCTTTGAGAAGCTCATCAATGTTAAGGACCGTGGCCAAATCTTCCGCGTGGAAGTTGAATCGATCGAGCATATTGAGGCCGCGGGTGACTACATGTGCATCTACACCGGTGACAATTCACTGATCCTGCGCGAGACAATGAAGGATCTGGAACGCCGCCTCGACCCCCGCAAATTCCAGCGGGTGCACCGCAGCACAATCGTGAACCTGGATCAGGTCAGGCAGGTGAAACCACACACCAATGGCGAATGCTTCCTGGTGCTGGATAGCGGAGCCGAGGTGAAAGTCTCGCGCAGCTACCGGGATGTGGTCGCACGTTTCGTCCATTAATCCGTTTCGCGAAAGCGCATCCCCGCTTTCGTCATCACTAAACGTGCAAACAGATGCCGCAGGTGGTCACCCTTGCGGACCCACAGGGTCCGTATATGGAGACTCTATGACTTTTGCGCTTCCTGGCTTCGACCTCGACACATTCGTTCGTCAGACGCTGGCAGAGGACCTCGGTGTTGGCCTTGAGGGCGGTGGCAAGGACGTCACTAGCGAAAGCGTAATCCCCACCGAGGCGCGCTTTTCGGGCGTAATGGACAGTCGTGATGCGATTGTTGTGGCAGGACTGCCATTGGCCGAAGCGTTTTTCCTTCACCTCGACCCTAACTGCATGATCGAGACGCTGGTAAGCGATGGTGACAAGGTTGCAGCAGGCGCTGATTTGATGCGTCTCGAAGGCAATGCCCGCGTGCTTCTAACCGCTGAGCGCAGCGCCTTGAATATTGTCCAGCACCTCTCTGGCATCGCGACCATGACGCAGCGATATGTGGCTGCTATGCGCGCAGGATCGGAGTCCTGCACCCTGCTCGACACGCGTAAGACTCTGCCCGGCCTTCGGGTGCTGGAGAAATACGCCACCCGTCAAGGGGGCGCGCAAAACCACCGCATGGGCCTTTATGATGCAGCGATGATCAAGGACAACCACGTCGCGGTTGCTGGCTCTGTTGGCGAGGCGGTTCGCCGTGCGCGTGACGCGGGGGTAAGCCCAATTATCTGCGAAGTGGATCGCCTCAATCAGATCGAGCCTGCGCTGGAGGCAGGCGCGGATCACCTACTTCTCGACAATATGTCGCCCGAGACGCTGAAGGAGGCCATTGCCATGGTCAAAGGACGCGCCAAGACGGAAGCCAGCGGCGGGATCAACCTCGACACTATCGCGGCGAAGGCTGCAAGTGGGGTGGATTACTGCTCAGTGGGCCGCCTCACCCAAAGTGCGCCAGCGGCAGATGTTGGGCTGGATTTTGCAGTGATATGAAAATCGCCGAAGGGGCAAGGCCGTGGCCTATTGTGGCCTTTGGCATGCTTCTAACGACATATGGAATCTTCAACCTGATTGCGGGACTCAGTTTCCTGGAGAATGAGGAAATGGTCTTGCGAAACCAATTCCCAGACCTCCCTTGGAACCGAGATTGGGTGATTGTCTGGGTGTCCGCCCAATTCACAATCGTGCTTATCCCAATCGTCGCCATTTGCGCATTTGCCAGCCGCTTTGCGAGAATTCTCATCACCGCCATGGCGCTTGTCTCGCTGCCCTGGATTTGGTCCTATGCGCGAACGTTTCAGCTTTACGGCGTTATCGATTGGGTCGGCCTTATGCAGAGTTTGACAGTCGTCATTGCAGCGGGATTGCTCTATCTCCCCGCCTCATCACGCTGGCTCAGGCAGGAGGCACCCAAATATGAAGAGGTTTTTGACTAAGCCTGCGATTGCTGTTTTGGTGCTGCTGACGGTTCCGTCCCTCGCTCATGCTCAGGCCTATCAATGCCGCGCACCTCAAGTCTCCAACGTCCCGCAAATCATCCCCGACCAGCGCCCGCGCGAAGTGCCGATTACGGGATACACGCTCGCGCTTAGCTGGTCGCCATCCTTCTGCCGTACGCGTCAGGACAGCCGCTCGCACCGGGTGCAATGCTCGGGTGACAATGGACGCTTTGGCTTTGTCGTGCACGGGCTATGGCCACAAGGTGCGCGCACCTGGCCACAATGGTGCGGAAGCGCGAACCGACTGACCCCGGGGCAAGTGCGACAGAATATGTGCATGATGCCCTCTGCCCGACTGATCGCGCGGCAGTGGACCAAGCACGGCAGTTGCATGGTCAAGAGACCGGAGACGTATCTCGGCGTCACCCGTGTGCTTTGGGAAAGCCTGCGCATTCCCGATTACGACCGGATCAGCCGCGAACAGGACCTGACGGCAGGCCGCATTCGTCAGGCCTTTGCTGACGCCAACGGCCGCATGTGGCAACCGGCGCATATCGGCGTAAAGCTCAATCGCGATGGATGGCTCGAGGAGCTACGCCTTTGCTACAACAAACGCTTCCGCCCGACCCGCTGCGATGACCGCCGCTATGGTGCAAGGGATGAGCGCGAAGCAAACATCTGGCGCGGCCTCTGACGCCACGCGTTACGCGCTGCCCCAAACCTATCTGACACGCATCCAGCCTAGGCCGTTCAGTCACCCATCCGGCTGACGACAGCTATGCCAATCACTGCAGAGAGTGGAGCGATCAAAACCCCCATTCTTAAAACCCCCGCAAGGAAAATCTGCAATGAAAAAGACCGTCTATGGAACCGCCGCACTCGTTTTGATGATGACTGGCTCACCCGCTCTGGCACAGGTTGAGGCTGGCGACATTCAACTCAAGCTGCTGGGAACAGCCGTCCTGCCTGACGGGGACATCGACACGGTGAACGTAGACATTGTTGGTGTGACCGCGGGGCTTGAAACACGGGCGAACGACAATGTCGTACCAACTCTTGCAGCAGAGTATTTCATCAGCAAGAATTTCTCAATCGAAACCATCGCGGGAACGACGCAGCATGATGTCGATGCCACCGCTGGCCTGCCAGCCGGAACAGAGCTGGTGTCAGATGGCCTGCTTTTACCGGCTACTGTCACAGCCAAGGCGCACTTCGATCTGGGCGGAGTGAAGCCCTATGTTGGCGCAGGTGGTGCCTATTTCATCTGGCTTGATGTCGACGGTTCTGCTGCTGGAACAGCACCACTGGGAGTAACCAATACGACCCTCTCCGATGAGTTTGGACTGGTCTTGCAGACTGGGGTTGATATTCCCATCAATGATCGGGGATTTGGCTTTAGCCTTGATGCAAAGCGCTATTTCATCGGCACTACCGCGCGGTGGTTCGTCGGGGACACTCTGGCGATTGAGAATGAGCATGATCTTGACCCTTGGGTGCTAAGCGCCGGGGTCAGCTACAAGTTCTGAGGCTCGCCACTAAGCATAAAGCGGTGACGCTGGCTAGCTGGCGCCACCGCTTTCAAGAAACTCCGGCCATGCGCCAAACGGCTCCCACACCTGCGCGATGTGTTCGCGGGCCTGCTCGAGCGGTTCGCCCAGCACCTCGGCGCGATAGCGGGCAACGAAGATCGAAACGCGGGCATTGACCGCGCAATGGACCCATACGCGCTTACCCTGATTGGCCTGCATCGCTGCGGTGAAGGCGCCGAGATTGGCCGCCGTCGGCGCGCTGAAATCAACGGGAATATGGGTGTAATCGAGCCCCAATCCGCGCACGACCTCAGCCTCATTTTTGAGCGCATTCTCCTTCTCGCGCGGGAGCAGGTTGATGACCGTGTCAAAGCCTGCACCCGCAATTGCGCCAAATTGTTCCTCGGTGGGTTGGCCCGAGGTGGAGAGATTATCGCTGATCTTCACATAGTTGAAGATGCTCTCAAGCTCTGGCCGCCCATATTTGATGCCAAGAGAGGTTGCCGCAAGCCTGGCGAAATATCGTGCAATGGTCGTGATTGTTCTGATCTTTGCCATCTACCCTCTTCATCGTCTCACTTTGAAGAAATCGCGCAGCAATTCCGCAGCCTGGGCTTCACCCATACCAGTGTAGACCTCGGGTCTATGCATGCACTGCTCCTGCTCAAACACTCTTGCGCCATGCTCCACACCGCCGCCTTTGGGGTCGCTTGCCCCATAATAGAGCCGCGCAATTCGCGCGTGGGCTATCGCGCCGGCACACATCGCGCAGGGCTCCAAAGTCACATAGAGATCGCAATCTGTCAGACGGTCATCGCCCAGCGCCTCAGCTGCCATACGAATCGCGCGTATCTCTGCATGGCCGGTGGGATCAGGCGGTGAGCGCGTTGCATTAGCAGCGATCGCGATCTCCTTCCCGTCCTTGACGATCACGGCTCCCACGGGCACTTCGCCTGCCTCGCCAGCGCTACGAGCGGCATCAAGGGCGGTTCGCATCGCCGAGGGAAGCGGCCAACTGGTTCCTTGGGTTGCCATGGTCCCAAGCGCTAACCCTCGCGCGCGCACGAATCAATTGACGATTCGCCCATGCCCCGCTATGCGGCGCGCTTTCCGGGACACCCTTGTATTAAGGGCCGCAATCGAAGCGGTTGTGCCCCCACTGTAAACGAGACGAGATTTATCATGTCGCGCATTTGCGAACTGACTGGCAAGGGCCGCCAGGTTGGCAACAATGTCAGCCACGCCAATAACAAGACCAAGCGCGTTTTTCTGCCCAACCTGCAGAACGTTACGCTGATGAGCGAAAAGCTTGAACGCAGCTTCAAGTTCCGTGTATCGACCCACGGTCTGCGTTCGGTTGAACACAATGGCGGGCTCGACAACTGGCTGCTTAAGACCAAGGACGAAAAGCTCTCTACCCGCGCGCAGAAAGTGAAGCGCGAGCTCAAGAAAGCTGTCGCAGCCGCCTAATCGGGCTTTATGAATTTGCGAATGAGGCGTGGCGCATCGACGCTCACGCCTTTTTTGTGTTTTCTCGTCTTCCCACTTCGTTACTCAACAACGTTGGGATCATAGGTTAGCTTAGCAAGCAGTGTCCGCTGGAGCGCGGCCATATTGTCATCTGAGATAACCCAAACCGCCACTGTGCCATCGTCCTGCTCACGCACGGCAATCCCTTCATAATTTTCGGGCGGTAAGAGTCCGTCAAAGCGGAATAAGACTTGCGGAGACAACGTCTCATTCGAGCCCGCTACGGGGGGCTCAGCAATGGCAAGCACCCCTGCGAAGGGCGGGTAGTTACCCCACTCGACATCGCGCATCAGGAATAGCACACGGCCGTCCGGCATTTGTGCCAGATCGGTAACCGCGAACCCTTCGACAGGGCTTTGATGGGGAATCAATTGCGGTTTGCCGCCCTCCACCGGATCACTGGCATAAATCAATACCTCTTTGCGCCCCTCCGGAATAATCAGGAAGCGACCATCATCCAACCGCTCCATCGCCTCAAGTCCAGCGTTAGAGTACCAATCCACCTCCTCTGCGATAATCCGCACATCTTCTGGCTCAGTCTGATAGGAAAAGCGGTGGATCGCATGAGTGTTCTCATAACCAACCCAATAATCTCCCTTTGCCGCAGGATCTCTGGTGGCCGATTCGATGTCCCACAGGAGCGGATAAAGCGAAGGATCGGCGTAAGGTAGGCCCGCTATGAGGCGCTGATCAGGGGCTTCTTCCTCTCTGTCAGGCTCAACAAAGGTGAAGAGAAAGCCGCGATCGGAAAAAGCCCGCAACCGAGCATTGCCTACCGGCAACAGGCCTGAGAAGCCGCCAAATCGCAAAGTCGGCTCAGTTGAGTAGCGCCACACACCCTCCACGCGCCAACCAGCCACTCCAATTTCGGATCCGCCGGCGATCTGCTCCAGTGCGATTCTGGTGGGGTTTTCTTTTATGACCGGGGTTCGGAGCCATGTACCAGGCGCAACCATCGCTGCGACGACAAGCGCCGCTATCAGTCGCAAACGTCCGCGCATGCTAGTTCATCGGCCCCGCAAGCAGGATGGGATCAAAGCGCGCGTCGTGCCACTTGAGACCCCAATGCAAGTGTGGCCCGGTAGAGCGCCCGGTAGAGCCGATGTCACCAATGTGCTGCCCCTGACGCACGCTATCGCCCTCTTTCACAACAATTCGGCTGCAATGCAGAAATGCACTGTTGAGGCCATTGCCATGGTCAATCATCAGAAGACCGCCTTCGAGACTAAAGCCAGTACGGGCAAGGATCACCACACCGTCTGCGGGCGCGACAAAGGGCGTACCCGTTGGCTTGGCAATATCGATACCTGAGTGATAGCTACCCGGTTCGCCGCGATAGATACGCTGGCGGCCAAAGCGGCCCGAAATACGACCCGTGACCGGCCAGATAAAGTCTTGCTTCCACCCTTCGGCACCCGTCAGCTTCGCACGCGCGGCCACGATTGCGTTGTGTTCTGGCTCACGCTGGCGCCAATAGGCTTCCGGATCACGCAATTTGCGGCGGGCGACATTAACCCGTTCGATCTGCCAATCGCGCGTGGTCAGCGCCAGCTCTTGCCGCACCACCTGGCCGCTCTTCAGCGTAGCTGAAAGCATAACTCTGCTAGAGGCGTCTCGGTCAAATGCCGCAAAAAAATTGCCGTCATCGCTAAACTGAATTTCCTGATCACCCAACGTCGCGGTCACGGTTTCGTCGGGCACAACCCCGCGAATAAAGCCTCCTTGCGTAAGCTCACCGACGTAAGAGAAACGGGTCTGCTGGCCGATAAATGGCTCGGTCGCCGCAGTTTCGGAAACTGGCGCAGCTGCGGCATTTGGAGCTGCTTCAGCTATCGCTTCTGGCCCAGCGGGCGTGGCCGCTTCGGTACCAGTGCAGCTGACCAAGCCCAACAATCCCAGTCCGACTGCAATGCCGCATGACCGGCCTAAAACCCGCATGCTCTAATCCTGCCCAAGCATGCGCCGCGTGGCGATCTCTGCTGTCGCATAGGCTTCCTGCAACTCGGCGCTCCAATAACGCAGGTCCTCCAACGGGATCACTGCGCCGGAGACAGCACAAAGAACGTGGTGGCCCGGGCGCAGCACCCGAAAGCCAGAGGCGCCATAGTGTAGTTTGGCTGTTTTATCGCCTGAGGACATCAACATAAGGGGGCTATAGCACGAGTGGCTAACCGAACAAATCATCTTGCCGCGGATTTGGTTGCGCAGAGCGACTTTTGCGCTTGGACGGAAGCGCTGGCGAAGCTGGCTTTGGTGTGGTTTGCACCGGAGGCGGCGCATCACCCACCCCAACCACGAGCTCGCCATCCTTGAATTTAAGCTCTAACGCCGCATGACCAGCTGCTTGGGTGCGAGTCGTCACCACCTTGCCATCTTCGCCGCGAACTATGGCATAGCCTCTGTCGAGCGGCTTATCGGGATGGAGCTGTTCGATCAGCCGGGACAGCGAATTCAGGCGCTCCTGGCGCTCTGCAATCGGACGCTCGACCAAAGTAGTATTGAGTCTCACTCGAGTGAGCCGGTCTTTGCGGGTCACAAGCGCAGAATCGAGCAGGCGGCGATTGAGCCGCGCAGCAGTGCCCGCCAGTTTCTCCCGTCCCTGCCCCGCCTGGTCGCGCAGACCTCGACGCAAACGCTCGGACAGATCATCGAGCCTTTGCGCCTGCGGCTGGAGCAGCGCTTCGATCTTCGGCAGCCGCCTGACCCTTGCGTCCAGCCGCTCGCGCCCCAACTCCAATGGGCGATGCACGGCTCGGCGCTGACGGGCGGCGAAGTCGGCGACGGTTGCATCGAGGTCGACCCGCACTGGCACCGCCATCTCAGCAGCAGCTGTCGGAGTGGGCGCGCGCCGATCAGCCGCATAGTCTGCCAAAGTTGTATCGGTCTCATGACCCACAGCGGAAATCACGGGGATCGAGCATTCAGCGATGGCGCGGACAACGATCTCTTCGTTGAAACACCACAAATCCTCGATCGATCCACCCCCGCGCGCAACGATCACCACATCGGGCCGTGCGATCGATCTTCCCGATTGAAGCTCGGAGAACCCGCGAATGGCACCGGCAACTTGCTCGGCCGCCCCCTGACCCTGCACCAGCACAGGCCACACCAGCACATGGCTCGGAAAACGATCCGCCAGCCGGTGCAGAATATCGCGGATCACTGAGCCTGTCGGCGAGGTCACCACCCCAATTGTGTGTGGCAGGAAGGGCAAGGGCCGCTTGCGCTCGCGGGCGAAGAGCCCTTCCGCCTCTAGCCTTGCACGGGTCTTCTCCAAAAGGGCCAGCAAAGCGCCCTCGCCCGCAATCTCAAGGCTATCCATCACGATCTGATATTTGGAGCGCCCCGGATAGGTGGTGAGCTTGCCCGTCGCGATCACCTCCAGCCCATCTTCGGGTACAAAGGCCAGCCGCCCAGTGTTCCCACGCCACATTACCCCATCGAGCACAGCCTTGTCGTCTTTAAGCGCGCAATACATATGGCCTGAGGCCGCGCGTTTAACGCCCGAAAGCTCGCCCCGCAGCCGTACATAGCCAAAGCGATCCTCCACCGTGCGCTTAAGGCTTTGGGAAATCTCGCTGATAGTCAGCGGTTCGGCATTGTCGCCCTCACGACCGCGCGCTAGCAGACCAGAGGAATCAGAGTTTGAAGAGGGGCTGCGAGCCATGAATATCCTGCTAATCGGGTCGGGTGGCCGCGAACATGCGCTAGCCTGGAAGCTCGCGCAATCCCCGTCTCTGACAAAGCTCTACGCCGCCCCCGGAAATCCCGGCATCGCGGAGGAAGCGGAGTGCGTCGCGCTTGATGTGAGCGATCACACGAAGGTCGTCGAATTCTGCAAGATCCAACAGATCGGGCTGGTTGTGATTGGCCCAGAGGCTCCGCTGGTCGATGGCTTGGCCGATAGCCTGCGCTGGGCCAGTGTCCCTGCCTTCGGTCCCTCCGCAGAGGCGGCCCAGTTGGAAGGCTCCAAGGGATTTACAAAGGACCTGTGCGCCAGGGCCAATATTCCCACCGGAGGCTACGTCCGCGCCCATTCGTTGGAGGAGGCGGTTGGGGCACTCAACAAGTTCACCGCACCCTATGTATTGAAGGCCGACGGTCTGGCGGCAGGCAAAGGTGTGGTGATTGCTCCTACATATGAAGAAGCGCAGGCCGCGCTCACGGATATGTTCGACGGGGCTTTCGGTGAGGCCGGCGCACAAGTTGTGATCGAGGAGTTTCTCGCAGGCGAGGAGGCGAGCTTCTTCGCAATCACTGATGGCACGCACGTGCTCCCTTTCGGGACTGCGCAAGATCACAAACAGGTCGGCGAGGGCGATGTGGGCCCCAACACGGGCGGTATGGGGGCCTACTCCCCAGCACCTGTCCTGACCGAAGAACTGCAGGCGCGCGTCCTGTCCGAGATCATCCAGCCGACCGTGGACACCATGCGCGTTGAAGGCATGCCTTACTCCGGCGTTCTCTATGCGGGCCTAATGCTGACCGCGGGCGGCCCCCAACTGATCGAATATAACTGCCGTTTCGGTGATCCAGAGTGCCAAGTGCTGATGACGCGCTTCGCAGGCGATTTGGCAGCACTCATGCTGGCCTGCGCGAATGGAGAGTTGGCAGACGCTGAGGCGAGCTTCGTGAAGGACACTGCGCTCACGGTCGTGATAGCCGCCAAGGGCTATCCCGGCACACCCGAAAAAGGTGGCGCGATTGATCTGGGATCAGCCGAAGCGGGCGGCGCAAAGGTCTTTCACGCAGGCACAGCTGTAAAGGACGGATCGCTGGTCGCCAATGGGGGCCGGGTCCTCAACGTCACCGCCAGCGGGTCTAATGTGACCGAAGCTCAAACGGCAGCCTATGAAGCGGTTGAGAAGGTGGACTTCGCTAGCGGCTTCTACCGCAGCGATATCGGTTGGAAAGAAGTGGTGCGGGAAGCCTCTTCGTAAAGATAAGACCGCGCCAGCCAAAGCTGGAATCCAGGACCGCACTATACAGCGCACTATCGCTAAAAACCCAGGCTTTCGCTGCGGTGGGGGGCCCCGAAGTTTGATCTGGGTCAAGGACGCCTCCCCTACCGCCGAATAGCAATGGAGCATGATCCATCGCCCTTTTTTGCTCGCTCTCTGTCTCGTTGGAACGGCGCCTACTCTCGCTGGCTGTACGACCACCCCGCCGCCTGCTTCAACGCAGCCGCCAGCCTTTGTAGAAGCCGCCTGTGGAGGGTGCCACGCAGTCGAGCCCCCGTTTCTCTCACCGAACGCTC
This sequence comes from Pseudomonadota bacterium, assembly GCA_038746055.1. Lineage (GTDB taxonomy): Bacteria > Pseudomonadota > Alphaproteobacteria > Sphingomonadales > Sphingomonadaceae > Erythrobacter. The sequence goes on along the minus strand of JBCDKX010000018.1, from coordinate 7,620 downwards.
GCGCGCCCAGCTTTGAATCAGTCGCCAATCGCCCCGGCGTGACAAGGGCAACGATCCAAGCGTGGCTCAGAAACGCGCATAATTATCCCGAAATCATGGATTTTGACCTGACTCGGGAGCATGTGAACGAAGTTTCCGACTATATGATCACGCTGCGGCGCAGGGATTATCTGCCCGCGGAGTGAGCAAGAACCAGCGCATTTTCCTACACGCCTTCAGCTCGTTACGCTCAGGCATGACAAATTTTTGCTTGAGAAATCGCATCTTCCTTTTCATCGGAAAAACCGATCAAAAGGTGCCTTATTAATCGAGAGGATTTTAACGCCTAGACAGTGTGTCAAGTGTGTCAAACGGCGAGGCTGCTCACAGACTTTTCTCCATCAGCGCCTTCATATCCGCCTCCGGCCGGGGCCCATAGTGGCTGATCACTTCGGCCGCTGCGATAGCTCCGCGTTTGAGACAGGTTTCCAGCTTCTCGCCTCGGGCAAAGCCAGCAAGGAAGCCTGCCGCGAATTGGTCTCCAGCTCCGGTTGTGTCGACCACCTTGGCGACCGGCGCTGCGGCGACAACGGCGCGCTCGCCATGGGCGCTGGCGACGGCACCCTTGGCACTGCGGGTCGCGACCAAGACCGGCACATTGGCGGCAACCGTGTCAAAGCCGGTGTCGAAGTCTTCCTCGCCGGTCAGGGTTGCAAGCTCGCTCTCATTGACGAACAGGATGTCGATCAGCCCCTCTTCGATCATCGCCCGGAAATCGCCGCCATGGCGATCAATCACGAAGCTTTCAGACGCTGTGAAGGCGACTTTGCGGCCAGCAGCGCGCGCAACCCCCATGGCTCGGCGCATAGCGTTGCGAGGCTCTTCGGGGTCCCACAGATAACCTTCGAGATAGAGGATCGCGGCGCTTGCGATGAGGTCTTCATCCAATGCCGAGGCAGGGAGGAACTGGCTCGAACCAAGAAAGGTGTTCATCGTGCGCTCGCCATCCGGCGTTACGAAGATGAGGCAGCGGCCAGTGGGCGGCTCTGCATCAGAACCATCGGTCGGGCGCGGAGGGGTATCAAAGTCGATACCGGCAGCGCGGATGTCATGGGCGAAAACCTTACCGAACTGATCATCGGCGACCTGGCCGACAAAAGCGCATTGAATGTCCAGCTCGGCGAGACCGGCAAGGGTGTTGGCAGCAGATCCACCCGACTTCTCGGTCGCTGGGCCCATAGCATCGTAGAGGCGGTCCGCACCGGCAGCGTCGACGAGAGTCATGCCGCCACGATTAAGGCCCAGCTCTTCGATATCCTCCTCTTTGCAGGAGGCAATAATATCGACGATGGCATTGCCGATGGCGATCACATCGTAGCGTGGAGAGTTGTCTGACACGAGGGCAAGGTCCTTGAATGGGAATGGGGAAATGTGTTGTGCGAGCGCCTAGCGGTATGCGGCACGAAGGCCAAGTCTAAAGGGGTGATAGCTGGCCCAGGTGGTTTGACTGAGCTGATAGAAGAAAGCACGGGTGTGTTTATGAACGCGGTGATCACAGCGCTGATACAAAGCCTTGCCCAGATGACTGATCGCGCGGTGGTGCTGATCCTGGCCAAGACCGCAGCACTGACCCTGCTGGTCTTTGCCTTGTTCGGAAGCGGGCTCTACGTTGGTCTCGTCTGGGCACTAGATGCACTGGGACTGGACCAGACGGGTTGGGCCAGTGCTGCTGCTGCGGTTGTGCTTGGCGGCCTCGCCTTCTGGCTCCTGTTCCGAGTGGTGGCGCTCGCGGTCTTGCAGTTCTTTGCCGATGAGATTGTCGTCGCCGTGGAACAGCGCCATTATCCGGAGGCAGCCGCCCAAGCATGCAAATTGCCGTTTCGGCGCGATCTGGCAAATAGCTTACGCGGAATGGGCCGTGCCCTTATGTTCAATGCATTGGCTTTACCGGTGGCGATCGTCTTGGTGTTCACAGCCATTGGACCAGCGATTGTTTTCTTACTCGTAAATGCGGTGCTGTTGGGCCGCGAACTGACTGACATGGCATGGCTGCGCCATTGCGACACACCAGTCGAGCCCAATCCGGTTCCTGCTAGCCAGCGGCTGGTATTAGGCGCTGTTGTCGGCGCAATCATGCTGATCCCATTTGCCAACTTCATCGGGCCGATCTTGGGCGCTGCAGCCGGAACACATCTTGCGCACCGATCGATGGGAAACAAAAGGCAAACCCACGAACGGAGGCCCGCAAATGTGTAAGCGGTTAGTGGTCCTTTGCCTGTTTTCCGGGTTGATCGCAGGCTGCTCACCCAATCTCCGCCAAGCGCCTTTGCCCGTCAGCGCAAAACCAGCTTTGGGAGATGTGCCGCCTCCGACGATCCTGCGAGAGGAAGGTCTTGAAAGCGTAATTGGCAAGAGTGCAAACTCGCTTACCCGACGTTTCGGTGAAGCGCGGATCGACCTTTTCGAAGGGGATGCCCGCAAATTGCAGTTTATCTCGGATGCCTGCGTGCTCGACATCTTCCTCTATCCGCTTGAACGCAATGCGACGCCCGTTGCGACCCATGTGGAAGCTCGAAGACGAATAGGCGGCGGTAATGCGGACCGGGCCGGCTGCATAGCGGAAGTGGAACGATCTGTGCGCGGAGGATAGCGGCCTTGGTAACCCCGCCTTAAGCACATTGTGTCATGCAGGAACTGCTACCAAAGGGGTAAATGTCCAAATGACCATGCAATTCTCAGAGCTAGCTAAAGCTGCGGCCGCTGACGGAAAGGTCTCATCCGATGAGATTCTTGCGCTACGTCGCCAAGGCTGGGGTGACGGCATCATTGTTCGCGAAGAGGCGGAGGCAATCTTTGCGCTCAACAATCTGCTCGACCAGCGCAGTGAAGAATGGTCAGACTTCTTTGTTGAAGCAATTGTCGAATTTGTCCTGAACGGCACTGAGCCAAAGCGGATGTGCGATGAGAAAGAAGCGCGCTGGCTAATCGATCAGATCGATCATGATGGCGTGGTTGATAGCCTTGCCGAACTTGAAACCATAGTGCGGGTCATTGAGCGGGCAGAGAATATCCCTTCGATCCTAAAAGACTATGTCATCGAACAGGTTGAGAAAGAGGTGCTTACAGGCACCGGACCGACACGCTGTGGTGGCGAACTTTCCGATACGCACATTACCAGCGCCGAAGCCAAAATCTTGCGCCGCGTCGTCTTTGCAAGCGGCGGCTATGGCCCAGCTGCCGTCAGCCGTTTCGAGGCAGAAATGTTGTTCCGCCTCAAAGACGCGACCTTGGCCGAGCAGAATAGTCCTGAATGGGACGATGTCTTCCTTGACGGAGTGAGCAATTATTTGAAGGGTTTCGCACTACAAAATGCACAGCTCGACCACGCGCGTGCCAAAGAACTAGAGTCTTTCATCGCTGATAACAAGGCCAATGTCGGGCGCTTCATGAGTCAAATGGCAAAGGAAATACCGCAAGTTCACAATCACTTCGGCAAGGTGTTCGGCAAAAAGCAGGATCGCGGTCCAAGCTTCGAAGAGCAGGCTGCAGCAGGTGAAGCGGTGACCGATTATGAGCAGAAATGGCTAGATGCCATGATCAAAACCGACGGCGAGATTGATGATCTTGAGCGCCGTCTTATCACCCGCATTATTGACGACGGTTCGTGACTATAGCTGCCCCAGTAGTAGCGGTCAGACCATAAAGCTCTCACCACAACCGCAAGCGCCCTTGGCATTGGGGTTTTGGAAGACAAAGCCAGCGGTGAAATCGTCTTCGACCCAATCCATAGTTGAGCCGACCAGATAGAGCACGCTTGCTCCATCAATGTAGAGAATGCCGCCAGGGGTTTCGATTTTCTCGTCAAACTTTGCCTCTTCGGTGACATAATCGACCGAGTAGGCGAGTCCTGAACACCCACGACGCGGAGTCGAGAGCTTGACCCCGATCGCCTCTTCCGGTGCTTGGCTCATCAAATGCGCTACACGGTCCTCTGCCCCTTTGGTGAGGGTCACCGCAGCTGGCATTTTGCGAGTGGTCGTAGTCATCTCAGCCATCACAGCATCCCCAGTTCAAGCCGCGCTTCATCGGACATTTTTTCCGGGCTCCAAGGCGGATCCCATACCAGATCAACCTCGGCATCGCGAATGCCGGGCACAGAAGCCGCGCGCAATTCCACTTCGCCCGGCATTGTCTCCGCCACCGGGCAATGCGGCGTGGTCAGCGTCATGGTGATCGTCGCGTCGCATTCATCATCGACATCGACGCCGTAAATCAGTCCAAGGTCATAAATATTGACCGGAATTTCAGGATCATAGATCTCACGCAGCGCCTCGATCACCGATTGCTCAAGATCGCCGCTATATCGGTCCCCCGACAGTTCGGCGGGCTTTTCATGCATAAAGCCATCGAGATAATCGCGCTGGCGCGGAGCGTTTGCGCTCACTTCATCGGGATCAATCGCATCTTGCACACGGGCGCGCGGTGGTTTTTCAGAGAGGTTGTCAGGCGCTGTCATGGCATTCTACCCCTTTCCAAATATCCGGCGGGTCCGCGCAATTCCATCGAGCAGCGCGGTCACATCATCCTCTGTTGAATAGAGGCCGAAGCTCGCGCGCGCAGTGGCTGAGACCCCAAGATAATCCATCAAGGGCTGGGCGCAATGGTGGCCCGCGCGAATGGCAACATTCGCTTCATCAAGGATTGTGCCCAGATCATGCGGATGGATGTCGTCGATTGTGAAGCTCACGATCCCGGCGCTGTCAGCCGGGCCATAGACTGTAACGTCGTTCATCGAAGTCAATTCGCGGCGCAGATTCTCGACCAATTTAGCTTCGGCGCGGTGCATCGTGCCGAGGCCCACTTCGGCGACGTAATCAGCCGCCGCTGCGAAAGTGACAGCCTCGGTAATCGCGGGAGTGCCTGCCTCAAAGCGCTGCGGGCCTGAACCATAGGTGGTCCTTTCGAAGGTCACCCGGTCGATCATCGCCCCGCCGCCTTCCCAAGCTGGCATATCGGCAAGAATTTCGCGGCGCGCCCACAAGGCTCCGATGCCAGTGGGACCGTAGAGTTTATGCGCTGAAAAGACGTAGAAATCGCAGTCCTGTGCAGCGACATCAACCGGCATATGCGGCACAGCCTGACAGCCATCAAGTAGGAGCTTAGCGCCCACGTTGTGAGCCATTTCAGCAGCTCGCGGCACGTCCAAAACGCTGCCTAGAACATTGGAAACATGCGCAAGCGCTACTATTTTGTGCTGCTCGGTAAGCGTTGCCTCAACGCTATCCAAATCGATCTGGTGATCATCAGTAAGCAAGGCGATATCGATCTCAGCGCCCACTTCCTCGGCCAGCATCTGCCAAGGGACGATATTAGAGTGGTGCTCTAGTTGCGAAAGCAGAATGCGGTCGCCTGCTTTGAGGTTGGCCTTGCCCCAGCTCTTGGCAACGAGATTAATCGCCTCAGTTGCGCCGCGGGTGAAGACCAGTTCGTCTTCGCGACCACCGATCAACGCCGCGACCTGTCGCCGCGCTGCTTCGTAGGCCAAGGTCATTTCCGCCGAGCGGGAATAAACGCCGCGATGGACGGTCGCATAATCCTCACCCATCGCGCGCGCCATTGCGTCAATTACAGCGCGAGGTTTTTGCGCGGTCGCCGCAGTGTCGAGATAATACCACGGCGCGCCATTGGGCGTCACAAGACCGGGAAAGTCAGCGCGCAGATCGCGACTAAGGGTGGCAGGCGCGTTCACAGCTCGGCGCTCTCCAAGGCGCTAAGCGCGGCTTCAAGTAGCTTTGCGCGGCCTTCTTCATCGTCGAGCTCAACGAAGGCATCGCCAAGGAAGGCCTGCACCAATAAGCGCTGTGCGACCGCTTCAGGCAGCCCGCGCGCAGCCATGTAATAGCGCGCCGCCTCATCGAGTTGACCGACGGTAGCACCGTGTGCGCATTTCACATCATCAGCGAAAATCTCTAGCTGCGGCACAGCGTTCGCGCCTGCGCCTGCTTCAAGTAGCAAGCCCTTGAAATCCTGTGCGGCGTCGGTCTTTTGCGCATCGCGCGCGACTTTGATTTCGCCGAGGAAATTGCCCGAAGCCGTGCCCCAATGGACCGCGCGGATGGTTTGGTTGCTGGTCGCATCAGGCTCGGCATGAACAGTTTGCGTCACAAATTCGCGCACTGCATCACCGCCGCCAATCGTCACCCCGCCAAATTCGAAGTGCGAGCCGCGGCCAAGCGTGACCTCAATCTCAAAGCGTGTGTAATCGGAGCCAGCACTGGTCGCAAAGATCGCGGCCGTCGCGCGGTCGCCGACCTTTAATCGCAGACGAGTGACCTCGGGCTCATCGCTGCCGACGATAAAGGTGAGAACCGTTTCCTCACCATCCGCCAGCACAATGTCTTGCCATTCCGCAATCCCCGCAGTGCCAAGTTTCTGGACTGCAGCGATATCGGAATAACGCCAGGATTCATCGCGGCGGGTGGGAAGAGTGGTGACCTCGCTCATCAGGCAGCCATCTCGGCCATGACCGCGTCATAGCCCTCATCTTCGAGGCGCAAGGCCAATTCGGGGCCACCGGTTTGGACGATCCGGCCACCCGCTAGGATGCTGACCTTATCGGGCTTCACCACGTCGAGCAGGCGCTGATAGTGGGTGATCAGCAGCACGCTCTTGCCTGCATCGCGCATAATCGAATTGATGCCCTCCCCCACGATCCGCAATGCGTCGATGTCGAGGCCGCTGTCGGTCTCATCCAGCACCGCAAATATGGGATCGAGAATGCCCATTTGCACCATTTCAGCGCGCTTTTTCTCTCCTCCGGAAAAGCCAACATTCACCTGCCGCTTGAGCATTTCCATGTCCATTTTGAGCAGGCCCGCCTTCTCTTTGGCGAGCTTTAGGAATTCGCCGCCCGACAAAGGCTCTTCCTCGCGGAATTTGCGCTGCGAGTTGAGGGCCTCGCGCAAGAATTGGACGTTGGAGACGCCGGGGATCTCAACTGGATATTGGAAGCCAAGGAACAGTCCGGTGGCGGCGCGTTCATGCGGGTCGAGGTCGAACAGGTCCTCGCCCATAAATTCGACCGAGCCGCTGGTGACATCATAGCCGGGCTTTCCGCCCAGCACATGGGCGAGCGTCGATTTGCCCGCGCCATTGGGGCCCATGATGGCATGCACTTCGCCTGCGGGAATTTCAAGGCTGAGCCCTTTGAGGATGGTCTTAGGGTCGTCCTCGCCAACGGTGGCGTGGAGATCAGTAATCTTTAGCATGTTCGAATTTCCTGCGGTTTGGCCGCGAATAGTCTTGGTTGGGGTTGGCCTCGCGGTGGGCGCGGGCGGCCTCTTTCTTGTCGCCGATGCGCATGCGCATACCGGCGGTGATGCGCTGGAGCACGGCGTCCATGTCTTCGAGGATGTCAGCCGCCTTGATCCGCATCACGCGAATACCGACCGCCTCGAGGCTTTTGTCGCGGCGTTTCGAGAGTGCTTCATCCGCGTCCTCTTCATCGATCATGATCGCCATGCCGAGGTTGTGGCAGTTGAAGTCGACAATTGCTGAGCCGACCACGGCAAATCGCTTGAAGGTGTATCGGCCAAGATCGGCCTCAGCGAATCTCTTGGCAAGCGCCTTGTTCGCAGGCGA